>NZ_JBGCCO010000006.1:0-304359 GCF_041262605.1 Kitasatospora sp. GAS1066B | reverse complement strand
CACCTACCGACGATCACGCCTCCGACCCGCACGAGCACCCCAGCCCCGACCCACACCAGCCCCGCGACCAGCGACTTCAGGATGAAAACTGCTCAGTGCTGTGATGACACTCCTCGCTGATTCGGCCCAGACCGCGGGCGCGTTCACAAGCTACCGCTCGACGTTCGTCGAGGGTGCCACCGGCGCGCCTGCCCACTTCCACACGCGTGCCTGGGAATTGTTCTTCGTACTGAGCGGCTCGCTCCAGGTGCTGCTCGACGCGGAGGTGACCATCCTGCACCAGGGCGACTTCCTCGCCGTGCCGCCGGGCACCCCGCACGCCTTCCGCCCCGCCCCGGGCTCGGGCGCCGACGTTCTCTGCGTCTTCACACCAGGCATGGACCGCTTCGACTACTTGCGTCTGCTGGGACAGGTCACCCGCGGTGAGGAGCCCCCGAGCCGGCTCACCGAGACTTCGGAGCGCTTCGACAATCACTACGTCGACAGCCCGGTCTGGCGCGCAACGCTGGAGGCCTCGGCGTGATCACCCCGGACACCCGTATCAGGGTCGCCCGCCCGTCCCGGAACCTTGCGGCGGCCGAGCGCTTCTACGTCGAGGGCCTCGGTCTCGACGTTCTGTGGCGCACAACCGAGCGTGTCTCCGGCGAGCATGACCTGGTGATGCTCGGACTCCCGGGCGGCTCCTGGCACTTCGAGCTCACCCACGACCCCGAGCGGCCGCTGGAGCCCACGCCCACAGCGGACGACCTCTTCGTCCTCTACCTCGGTGCCTCGGTCGACGACGCCCTCGTCGACCGCCTCGTCGCTGCAGGCGGAACCCGCACCGCGGCGCACAACCCCTACTGGGACCAGTACGGCGTCACCGTTGTCGATCCTGACGGCTACCGCCTGGTGCTCTGCTCGCGTTCCTGGAACACCTGAAGTTCGCCGCCGTTGACAGGCCGGGTCACGGGCGCGGCTGGGTGAACCAGCCAGGCTCGGGCGCAGATTGACGGTCGACCAGGGTCGGGCCCTCTCTCCGTACTCGCTAGCGGATCACGCCCTGGGCGACCTGCCAGGAGTCCTCGAACATGTAGTAGCGGCTGATGCGGCCCTCGTGATCGACGACGATGTCGATGGCGAAGGGCGTGTCGATCACCTTGCCCGTCGACCGGACGACGACGCGCGCCCGTCCGATGAGGACCGCGTTCGGGCCGTCGACGACAACACGCTCGACGTCGAACAGTTCACGGTCGGTGTGCGCACCGATCGCCTCGAAGAACTCCGGGATGTTCTCGACCGAGCGACGCCCCACCCAGGGGACGATGGCCGGGTCACCGGGGATCTCCCAGACGGCGTCGCGCGCGAACAGCTCAACAACCCCGGCGATGTCGCCTGCTCCGACGCGCTTGAGGAGCTCGTCCACCACGCTGCGCGTGTTCTCACTCATGTTCTGCCCTTTCTTCGCCGAACGGGTTCGGCCTCTCGGACGGTACGGCTTTCAGGATGAGGTAACCGAAGGGCTAGCGGGCGGCGAGCACATCGCACAGCACGGTCTCCAGGGTCACCTTGGCCAGTTCGTTGCGCACGGCGCCCTCGACCCCGTCGTAGACCGCGCGCATCGCCGGCTGGATCCCGGACCCCACCACACACTGCGGGTCCGGGGTCGCGGGGTGCATGCCGAACAGCGGACTGGGGCCGACGACGTCGTAGACGTCGAGCAGGGTGATGGAAGCCAGGTCCCGACTGAGCATCCAGCCTGCGCCCGCGCCCCGCCGGGACTGGCACAGCCCGGCCTTCTGCAACTGCGCGAGCAGCCGGCGGATGACCACGGGGTTCGTGTTCACGCTCTTGGCGATCTGCTCCGAGGTGGCGACCTCGTTGCCGTAACGCTGGTACAGCCCGATCCAGGTCAGGGCATGCGCGGCGATGGTCATCCTGCTGTTGGCGCTCATTGGTCCCCACCTCCCTCTGAACGTAACAGTAACTGTTACGATTGGAACGGTCAAAGCCAGACGTGACGACGATGACGGCGATCGGGAGAGGGCTGGGCATGGTCGCGCACGGGTACTTCACCCTGGACGCTTCGGTCCGATGGCGGTTCAGGACGCCTGACGGAGATCCGTTCCTGTCCATCGGCGTCGTCCACGCCGACGACACGAACCTGCGCTACCCGCACAACATCGGCCTGTTCGCCGAGCGCTACGGATCCTCACGCCGGCGTTGGCTGGCCGAGGGCCTGGTGCCGGAACTGTCGGCCTGGGGGTTCAACACCCTCGGGTGGAGCTCCGAGTACGTCAGCGGCAGCGGACTGTCGGCCACCCACGACGCGATCGACCTCGGCCACTCGGAGGGCCTGCCCGACGAAGAGGCGGCCGACACCGGCCTGCCCTACACCCTGTCGCTGCGCGTCGCCGAGATCGAGCACTGGAACGGTCACCCGGCCTACCGCGACCCCCGCTCCGAGGCGTTCGCGCAGTGGTGCGACCACCTGGCCCGGACCCGGTGCCGACCGCAGGATCCGAACCTGATCGGCTACTTCCTCGTCGACGCGCCGGCGTGGGCGCGGCACCCGGCCGGTGCCGGCTACCCGCCCGGCGAGCTCGGGGAGATCGCGGAGGCCTACTACCGGGTGTCGGCGGAGGCCATCCGCCGTCACGACCCGAACCACCTGATCCTCGGCGACCGCTACGGGACGCGGGCCGGGATCCCGGAACCGGTGCTCGACGCGGCCGCCGCCCACGTGGACGTGCTGAGCCTGCAGAGCTTCCCGGCCGTCGACCAGGCGGCGATCGACTCCGTCGCCGACAGGTTCGACGCGTGGCACGAACGCACGGGGCTGCCGATCCTCCTCGCCGACACGGGCAACTGGTGCCCGACGGCCATGAGCCCTGCCCGCTCCGGGTCCGCGCGCGACCAGGCCGAGCGCGGCCAGGGCTACCGAATGATCGCCGACACGTTCGCAGCCCGCCCGTGGTGCCTCGGCTGGCACTGGTGCAGCTGGCTGGAGAACCCGCACCGCGGCTTCGGACTCAAAGACCCGTGGGACGAGCCGTACACCGACCTGGTGACCATCGCCCAGGAGACCAACCGACGCTGGAGGGACGCGGTCGCACCTGCGGCGCTCGCCGGCGGCAGGCGGGCGGCCGGAACCTCTTACGGATGTCAGCCCTTGAGCCAGTCGCCGTAGAGCTCGTCGCGGATGTCGTCCAGCGCCCGCTGTGTGCGGGCCCGCACGGACAGCCAGGCACCCTCGACCTCCGCGATCAGCACGTCCGGCGTGACGAACCAGCGGATCTCCTTGCCCGTCATGAGCAGTTGACGGTAGTTGTGGGTGAGGTCCAGCTCCGGTTCGGGTCTGATCAGGTGGTCGGTGAGCCCCTCGCCGTCCAGAACCATCTCGAACATGACGAGCTCGACGCAGGCCAGCGAGACGCGCGACTCCCACGGGCGCCAGCGCTCCTGCGACTTGTCGACCAGGTCGGGGCGCACGACGGCGGCCGGGTCGTCCTGGTCGAGGTCGGCGAGCAGGATGCCCCAGAGCGCGCAGCCCTGGTTCTCCTCGCGGTAGACCAGGGCGTCGTGCCGGACGAACAGCTCGTCGGGCTTGAGCAGCCGGTTGTGACTGCGCGTCAGGTCGTCACGTCGACCGAAGAGTTCGTACGCCTCGCGCAGGGCGGCCGGCAGCCGCAGGCCCAGGCGCTGTTCGGCGGCGTCCAACTCGGCGCCGCGGTAGCCGTCGCCCGCGGTCAGCGGGCAGTCCCAGTAGGCGGCGAAGTCGGTGATGAAGCGCCAGACCGCAGAGCGGTGCCCGCGGGCGGCGTCGAGGGCGGCATAGGGATCGAGGTCCTCGGTCATGGCAGTACGGTACGGCGCCGGCCGGACGGACGGAGCGGAAACCCGGGGACCTCACACCCGGTCGAGGAAGGCCAGCGCCGCGGTGTTGACCTGCTCGGCCCGCTGGAACGGCAGACCGTGGTGCGAGACGCCGGGGATGATCACCGTCTCGACTCCGGGGAGCAGGCGGCGCGCCGCGGTGTCGACCCGGCGCGGGTGGTGCGGGCGGCTGTCGGCGGCGAGCAGGACCAGGGTGGGGGTGGTGAACCCGCGCAGTTGCGTGGCGGTCGGGCGCTTGCCGACGACCGGCCGGCTGTCGGGGAGTTCGGCGGCGAGGCCGTAGAGGTCGAGGAAGGCCGGGTCGATCGGGGCGCCGGCCGTCTCCCAGGCGAGGAACGCGCGGGCGCGGGCGGCGGTGGGACGCAGCAGCATGGGCAGGGCGTGCAGCAGGTAGCCGGGCCGGTAGCCGGCGAAGCACTGGGTCGGATCGAGGAGGACGAGCCTGCTCACCCGCTCGGGTGCGCGCAGCGCGTAACCGAGGGCGAGCCAGGCACCGTAGGAGTGGCCGAGGACGGCGGCGGGGGCGGTGAGGCCGAGGCCGTCGAGGACGGTGTCGAGCCAGCCGAACAACTCGGCCGGGGTGCGCGGCGGGTGGTCGCCGCGCAGGCTGCGGCCGGCCTCGCCGATCCGGTCGACGGCGTAGAGGCGGTGCGTGCGGCTGAGGGCGGCGGCGTTGGCGAACCAGACGGCGGCGGTGGTGCCGCCACCGTGCAGCAGGAGCAGGGGCGGGGCGTCGGCGGGGCCGCAGGCGGTGATGTGGGTGCTGCCGAAGCGGGAGGTGAGGAGGCGGGTCTGGCTGGGGACGGGCCAGCGGGCGAGAAGTGCGTCGTAGGCGGCGAGGAACGGCGTCTGTGCCATCGAGAGCCTCCGCGGGTGGGATGAGTCGCTGGACAAGTATCTCGCTGAGCGAGAGATACTATGCCTATCACGAGTCCGGCGCGGAGAGGCGAGGTGCGGCGTGGAGGAGATCGAACCGGCCCTGCGGGTGGTGCACCAACTGCGCGCGGTGACCGTCGAACTCGACCTGCTGGCCGGTGGTTTCGCGACGCGCAACGGGCTGCACCCGACGGACCTGCGGGCCCTGATCTGTCTGCTGGACGCGGCCCGGGCCGGCACTGCGGCGACGCCCGGGTGGCTGGGGCGGCAGCTGGGGCTCAACTCCGCCGGGACCACCGCCCTGGTGGACCGGCTGGAGCGGCTCGGCCTGGTCCGACGGGCGCGGGACTCGGTCGACCGGCGGCGGGTGCTGCTGGAGGTGACGGAGCAGGCGACGGCCATGGGGTGGGACTTCTTCGGCCCGCTGATCGGTGCGCTGGTGGGCGAGCTGAACGAGTTCGACGAAGCGGAACTCGCGGTGGTGCAGCGGTTCCTGGGGGGCGTGCTGAAGGTGGTGGCGGAGCAGCGGCGAGCGGGGAACGAGGCGCTTGGCCCCGCGTAATACGCGTCATACACTGGCGGCATGCCGAAGACGAGAATCAGCATCAGCCTGGACAGCGACCAGGCCGAGCGGATCCGAGCCCACGCGGAGCGCGCCGGCATGGATGTCTCCGCCTATCTCGCCAATGCCGCGACGCAGCAGATGGCCGAGGCGGAGGCGGCCGAGGCGCAGTTCGCCCAGATCGATGCCGCCATCGTCGCGGCCGAGGCGGCGGCGGCCGACCTACCGCCGCTGGCCGACGTCGCCGACGACGACCTCACCGAGACGGAACGGCGCGAGGTGCGAGAAGCGATGGAGCTCGTCTACGGCCCGGACAGTGCGGCCGCTCGCCCGGGCAGTGCCACGTGACCACCCGGGTGCCGGTGTACGACACCGGCATGCTGATCGCACTCGCCGATCGGAAAGCGAGGGCGGTGCGCCTGCACACCGCCCTCAAGGACACCCCGCACCGCGCGGTGCTGCTCGGCCCGGTGCTCGCCCAGGTCTGGCGCCCCGACCCGGCGACCGTGCACGCGCTGGCCGGGGTCATGAAGGACTGCACGGTGCCGCAGGCGCGCAGTTCCGCGCCGGCCATGCGCCCCACCAGCGCGGGTCAGACGGTGTGCATCAGGTGTGCGACCGGTCCGGACCTCACGGAGTGGCAACGCATCGGCAGTGCGCTCGGCACCGCCGCGCTGCCTCCGAAGAAGCGCCCGGACGCGGTGGACGCCCTGGTGGCGCTGACGGCGGCCCGGCATGGCAGCGCCGTGGTCTTCACCAGCGATCCGACGGACCTGACCGCCTGTCTCAACGCGCTGGACGCGCAGGACGTGCACGTGGTGCAGGTCTGAGCGGGCCCGCAAGCAGCTGGGCCCGGAGCGGTTGCTCCGGGCCCGACTGCTTGCGGGATGACGGTTGATCAGTTCTCGTGGGCCGAGGCGTCGTCGATCAGGAACGCGGTGCCCGGGGTGCTGCCGGTCTCGTGCGAGACGAGTTGCAGGCCGATCGTCGTGCCCCAGCCGACCTGGCTGATGAACGGGCTCAGGTCGACCGACTGTTGCTGGTAGCCGTTGGTGGCGTTCTGGCTGGTCCAGGTCTTCACCGTGCCGAGCGACTGGCCGGTGTACTGGTCGATCACGTTGAGCGTCAGGGTGTCGGGCGAGCTGGTGGAGGTGTTGGTGGTGGAGATGTTCAGCCAGAAGGAGAAGTTGGCCGACTTGTAGCCGGGGTAGGTGTTCAGCGAGGCCGCGATCGAGTCGTCGCTGGTGGTGTCCTGGCCGAGCCAGGCGTACCACTGGCCCGAGTGGGCCGCGTGCAGGCTGGACGGGGTGATGACGTTGTAGCCCGACGGGCTCCACGCGTCGGTCATCACGGTGTGGTCGACATCGGCCGAACCGTTCTCGAAGCCGGGGTCGATCAGCTGCTCGATGCCGCCGCAGCCGGGCGAGCCGGAGGCGGTGACGTCCTCCCAGAATCCGGTGCTGGCCGTCTTGCCGTTGCCGTCACCGGCGTTGACGGTGATCCGCTGGTAGCCGTTGGTGGCAGCGGCGGTGCCGGAGATGACACCGGTGGAGGCGTTGATGCTCAGGCCGCCCGGCAGGCCGGTCGCGCTGTAGCTGACCGTCGAACCGGTGTTGTCGACCGCGACCGCCGGGATCGAGACCGGGCCGGGGTTGTCCACCCGGTCGCACATGGTGCTCAGCACCACGGGCGGGTTGGTGTAGATCGGGTCGGAGGCCGAGCAGAGGTGGTCCGTGTTGGACCACAGGGTCTGCAGCGGGAAGGAGCCGGTGGCGAGGTTCTCGAAGAAGAGTCCGCCGTTGGAGCCGTAGGGGATCCAGGCGCACTTGTCGCCGATCTCCTGGCCGGTGGAGTCGGTCCAACCGCCCGGGGTGTTCGGGTCGGTGACCGTCTCGGCGTACTCGTGGCCGCCGATGATGCCGTAGCCGTCCAGCTTGCCGCGCGCGGTGTTCTCACCGAACCAGTTGGCGCCGCAGCCCGCGACGTCCGGCAGGTAGGGCATGTTGCTGTAGGCGATCTGGCCCAGCGAGGAGCGCTGGAAGTCGTGCCAGGCGCAGTAGCCGAGCTCGTGCCACTTGTCCGGGTCGGTGCCCTGCGGCGAGTCGATGACGTACTGCACGTTGCGGTTCTGCGCCTCGGTGGTGTTGCCGAAGTGCTGGGCCGCGGCGAGCGCTTCGGCACCGAGCTGCGGTTCGGTGGCCGCCTGCGGGGCGGCGGCGCCGTTGTCCACCCAGACGCCGGCCAGCACGCTGCCCTGCTGCGGGAACGGGATGTGCGCGGCGCCGGCCGGGCACTGCATGCTGCCCGAGGCGATGCCCTCGCAGTACTGGGTCAGCACGGCGCTCCAGCCGTCACCGGCGCTGCCCAGGCCCTTGAAGAAGTCCTGCTGGTACGGGACGGCGCCGTCCGGGTCGCCGGACAGCACGGTGTCGCCGGTGGAGTTGGTGGACGGGGTGCCCCACTGGGATCCCCACACCACCAGGTAGACCTTCGGCGGGCCGATCTGCACGCCGACCGAGTCCTGGCCGCCCTTGTAGGTGACCGGCGCGTCGTACTCGTTGGCGACCGAGCCGTCACCGTTGCCGCCGGTGCCCGGGTCGGCGCCGTCGGCCAGTTGCGGGGTGACCTTGCCGCCGGCCTTGCTGCCGGCCTGCGCGAGGGGGCCGGCCGTGGCGACGCGGCCGGCCTTCGCCCGGTGCGGACCCGCGGGGGTGGTGGCGGCGGTCTTCGGGGTGCCGGGCTTGACCTGCACCGCGGCGGTGGGCTTGGCCGTGCCCGGGGAGGCGATGGCGGCGAGCGGACTGGCGAGCCCGGCGCCGAGCAGCGCGGCGGAGAGTGCGACCAAGGCGGTCCGGCGGCTGCGTTCGAACAGGCCGGGGCTGTTTCTGATCACGGATCAACATCCGTTTCCGGTGATGTGGGGGCGCCCCGCCCGCGGGGCCGCGAGCAAGGGTGGAGCCGCTGAGGCGCCGGTACGGCCTGATGGGGCGCGGTTCGAAGGCGTGGGGGACGAACCGCGGACAGGTCCGCACTGGTGGGGGATGCAATGTGCAATACGATATTTCACTGATCGGGACCGCACAAGAGTCAACGCGAGTACGCAGTCGACTACGCGGAAATGTGCTGATCGTGCCGATTTGGACCGGTTCTGAACGACCGTCAGCCGGTGGCGGTGTCCCTCAGCAGGGTGATGCCGTCGCGGGCGTCGACCACCGCGTAACCCGACCGCTCGGCATCCGCGACCACGTGGGCGAGGCCGGCCGGGCAGTTGGTGGTGTCGGCGGTGGTGTCCCGGGTGTCGACCACGAGCCAGGCCACCGGGCGCGGCGCCCGGTGGTACGGGCAGGCCATGCTCACCGTCGCACGGTGCGTCAGCTGCGCGGCCAGGTGGTTGGTGGCCGCCACCGTCACGCCGTTCGGGATCTCGGCCGCCACCGTCAGCGCGGCCCGCTGGTGCGCGGTGGTGCGCCAGGTGGCCGGCTCGACCACCTCGGCCAGCGGGAAGGCGGGCAGCGTCGCCGCCGTCACCGCCAGGCCCGCCGCCAGCACCACCCGCAGCCGCCGTCCCGAGTAGCGCACCCGGTCGCGGGCCAGCGTGTCCACCATCGCGCCGAACAGGATCGGCACCAGCACGCCGTTGTAGTGGTAAGCGGTGCCCCAGTAGGCCGTGTTGTGCGAGAGGAAGCGCCAGCCGAGGGTGGGCAGCGCGAGCGCGGCCAGCGGCGAGCGCAGGGCCAGGAAGGCGGTCGGCGCGAGCAACAGCAGCAAGGTGTCCAGCCGGGTCGGCGGCCACCACTGGCCGCCGGGCACCGACGCCGGGGCGGCGCCGGGTTCGAGCTGTTGGAGGTAGTCGAAGACGCCGGTCGGACTGGCCGCCGGGATCAGCACGAACATCTCGACCAGCGTGCCGAGCACGCCGACCACCACCAGCGTGACGCCCAGCCGGCGCGGGCCGCGCCAGGCGATGTAGAGGCCGAGCATCGCGACGGTCAGCCCGAGGTCCTCCTTCACCAGCAGCAGCGGCAGCGCCCAGCAGGCGGCGGCGCGCCAGCGCTCGCGGCCCGCCGCCTCGACGGCGAAGGCCGTCAACGGGACGGCGAAGCAGACCTCGTGGAAGTCGAACGCGTCGACCCGGACGATCCCCCAGGCGCAGCCGGTCCCGATCCCGGCCGCCAAGCCCACCCACAGGCCCCGGGTCCGCTGGCCCCAGCGGGTGATCGGGACGACGGTCAGGGCGAGCAGTGCGGCTTGCGCCAGCAGCAGGGTCAGCGGGGTCGGGAAGAGGCGGTAGAGCGGGGCGAGCACCGCGAGGATCGGGTGGAAGTGGTCGCCCAGCACGTTGTAGCCAGGGCCCTTGAGGTCGGCGACCGGCGCGTGGAAGTGGGCGTAGTTGCGGATCGCCTGCTCGAAGATGCCCAGGTCGTAGCCGCCGGACAGGACTCGCTGGTGGCGGCGGACGGCGACGATGGCGTACAGCAGGAAGAAGAGCGCGGCCAGGCCGTACGGCAGCGCACGGGGGCCGGGGCGGGCCGGCGGCGCGCAATCGGCGGGCCGGCGCTGGGGCCGGACGGCTGCGACGGTCGGCGCCTCCAGCACCTGCCCGTGCGACGTTCGTGCCTCCGGCACCCGCACACTCGACGTCTGCACACTCGGCGTCCGCGCACCCAGCACAGGAACGGTCTCCCTCAGGTCTGCCCGGTTCGGGGCCGGCGATACCGACGGCTGCGGGCCGGTCAGGACAAGAGTCATCGACGCTATCACCCGGCCGGCACCGCCCCTGCGGGCGGCCCGGTCACGGCGGTGGCAGCGCGGCCAGGGCCGCCTCGGTGGCCGCCAGCGAGCGGGCGTCCAGCACGGCGGCGCTGCCGCGCAGGCGGTGGACGGTCTCGGTGACGGCCAGCCCGAGCAGCCCGGGGAGCAGGTCGACGCTGCGGCGGGCCAGCCAGGCGGTGCCGCGGGTGGCGAGCCACCAGAGGTCGGCGCCGCGGCCCGGCGGCGGGGGTGCCGCGACGGCGGCGGGCGGCGGGCCGAGCGGATGCCCGGCCTCGGCGAGCAGGTCGTGGAACCGGCGGGCGATCAGCAGGTGGCCGGCCGGACTCGGGTGCAGCCGGTCGGCGCTGAGCAGTGCGCGGTCGGCCAGCCAGGGCATGGTGGCCAGGTGCAGGTGGACCGCCTGGTGGCGCTGCGAGAGCTCGTGGACGACGGCGTTGACGGCCGCCATCCGGCGGGCCAGCGGGCGGGCCAGCGGTCCCGGCAGGCCAAGCAGCACCCCCGCGTCGGGCAGGCAGGCGGTGAGCAGCACGGCGCCCTGGCCCGTCAGGGCCCCCAGCGTGGCGTCCAGCGCGGCGGCGGTGCGGCCGATGTCGAAGCCGGCGCGCAGGGTGTCGTTGCCGCCGATCACGACGGCCGCCAGGTGCGGCCGCAGGCTCAGCGCGGCAGGGAGTTGACTGGTCGTCAGATCAGCGGCCTGGGCGCCGCTGACCGCCAGGTTGCGGTGCCTGACCTGGGACGGATCGGCGGCGAGGGCAGGAGCGAGCAGTGCGGACCAGCCGCGCCAGCCGTCCCCGACCGGGCTGCCGACGCCCTCGGTGAGCGAGTCGCCGAGGGCCACGAAGCGAACCGTGTCGAGCCAGGCGGTGGGGGCGGTGGGGGCGGGTCGGGTGGGGGCGGTCATCTCGCGCTCCCGGCGGCGGCCGCGGCCTGGACGCCGCAGGCGCCCTGGTGCACGGCCAGGAAGGCCGCCACCGCGGCCGGCCAGCCGTACCGCTCGGCCCTGTCCCGGGCCGTGGCGCGCCGCTCGCGCTCCGGAAGATCCAGCAACTCCCGTACCGCAGTGGCGAATCCGCTCCCGCTGTCGACCGCGGGCCGGCCCGCGGGCCCGACGATGTCGGGCAGCGCGGAGGAGCGGCTGACCGCGACCGGGGTGCCGCAGGCGAGTGCCTCCAGGGCGGCCAGGCCGAAGGTCTCGATCGGGCCGGGGGCCAGCGCCACGTCCGCCGAGGCGAGCAGGGCACTCAACTCGGCCCGGTCGGCGAGGTGGCCGAGGAACCGCACCGGCAGCCGCTCGCGGTCGGCCCGCTCGGCGAGCCGGGCGTGCAGCGGCCCGGTGCCGGCCACCACCAGCACCGCGTCCGTTCCGGCGCGCCGCAGTTCGGCGAGCGCGTCCAGGGCCCGGCCCGGGCGCTTCTCCGGCGAGAGGCGCGAGCAGAGCACCAGCATCGCCCGCCCCTGACCCGCGTACCGCGCGCGCAACTCGGCGTCGTACCGCCCGGGGTGCAGCCCCGCCAGGTCGACCCCGAGCGGCGCCCGGACCAGGTTGCGCACGCCCAGCCGGGCGAACTCGCCGGCCGCCCAGGCGGTGGTGCAGACGACGGTGTCGTAGGCCCGCGCGGTCCGGGAGTTGAGCCGGTCCGCGAGCGCCCGGGCGGCGGGGTCGGGCAGGCCCCTGGTGCGCAGCAGCCCGGTGACGTTCTCGTGCGAGACCAGCGCCGCCGGGATGCCCCGACGGCGGGCCCAGTCGCCGGTCCAGCGCAGGGTGGTGCGGTCGGAGACCTCCAGCCGGTCGGGGGCCAGCTCGGTCAGCAGCCGGGCCACCGCGCGGCGGTCGGTGAGCAGCCGGTAGCCGCCGCTGCCGGGCAGCACCGGGCCGGGCAGGGTCACCACCCGGCCCTGGTCGCTCTGCTCGTCGCGGTGGTCCGGACCGGGCACCACCAGCACCGGCTGGTGGCCGGCGGCCAGGTAGCCCGCGCCGAGGTGGCGCAGGGCGGTGCGCAGGCCGCCGGAGACCGGGGTGACGAAGTTGGCGATCCGGACGATGCGCAGGCCCTGGCTCATGCCGGCTGCTCCTCGACCGGTGCCGGAGCGGGCAGCACCAACGGCGCCGGGGCCGGGGCCGCAGCGGCTGCCGGGGCCGGCGCCGTTCCCGAGGCCACCTCCAGCACCTCCCCCCGGTGCTCCGCCAGCACCTCGGCGTAGTGCCGCAGCAGCAGGTCCCCCACCGCCTCCCAGGTGCGCGCGGTGACGTCCGACCGCCCCGCCCGCCCGTATGCGGCCCGCCGCTCGGGGTCGGCCGCCAGTTCGGCGACCGCCTCGGTGACGGCGCGCGGATCGCGCGGGGCGACCAGCAGCCCGGTGCGGCGGTGGCCGACCAGGTCGAGCGGGCCACCGGCCGCCGGGCCGACCACCGGGACGCCGCTGGCCATCGCCTCCTGGATGGTCTGGCAGAACGTCTCCAGCGGACCGGTGTGCACGAACAGGTCCAACGTGGCGTAGCAGCGGGCGAGTTCCTCGCCGGTGCGGCGGCCGAGGAAGATCGCGCCGGGCAGCGCCTCCTTCAGCGCGGCGGCGCTCGGCCCGTCCCCGATGATCACCAGCCGCACGCCGGGCAGCGCGCAGACGCCGGCCAGCAGGTCGACCCGCTTCTCGGGAGCCAGCCGGCCGACGTAGCCGACCAGCACCTCGCCGCCGGGGGCCAGCGCGCGGTGCAGTGCCTGGTCGCGGTGGCGCGGGTGGAAGCGCAGCGAGTCGACGCCGCGCGGCCACAGGTGCACCCGCGGCACGCCGTGCGCGGTGAGGTCCTGGGCGGCCGGGGTGGAGGGGGCCAGGGTGCGGGCGGCGGCCCGGTGCACGGAGCGGATCCGGTGCCAGGCGGTGGCCGCGCCGAGGCCGCCGCCGACCCGGTAGGCCTGGGCGTAGCCGGCCAGGTCGGTCTGGTAGACGGCGATCGCGGGCAGACCCAGGCGCCGGGCCTCGGTCATCGCGCGGGCGCCGAGGATGAACGGACTGGCCAGGTGGACCAGGTCGGGCCGGTGCGCGGCCAGCGCGCCGGCCAGCCGGGAGCTGGGCAGCGCGACCCGGACCTGCGGGTAGCCGGGCAACGGGACGGAGGGGATCCGGACGACGGGCAGCTGCACGGCGTCCGGGCCGAAGGAGTGCGCCGGGGTGCTCGCACCGCGGGCCGGCGCCGGGGTGATGACCAGTGGTTGGTGGCCACGCCGGACCAGGTGCTCGGCGGTGCGGAGCACACTGTGGGCGACGCCGTTGACTTCGGGCGGGAAGGACTCGGTGACGATCGCGACTCGCATGCCATCGTTGTTGCCGGGCTGGACGTGCGCTGGGCCAAAGGGATCTGTCGAACAGGCGAACTGCGGCCAGCTCTTTGCCGCTGCCTGCCACGGGACGGGCATTTCGGACTCGGTCCTGTCCGGCCGATCGTGCCGGGCAGGACCTGAGCGCCCGCCAATCCGAGCCCGCTCGGCCAAGGCTCAGGTTCAGCGATGCCATGTCAAACAATCATGACATTTCCGCGCACAGCGACTAGTCAACCGACCAGTAACCCACTTACCGTCAACTCCCCACCCCCACCGTGAGGAGCCGACCCTTGCCCAGCCGCGCCTTACGCCCGCCCCGCCGGCGGCTCAGATTCCCGGCCGCCGCGATCGCCGCCCTGCTGGCCGGCGCCCTGCTCGCCGCCGCCCCCGGCGCCGCCACCGCCTCCGCCGTGAAGGCCCTGCCCGCCGCCGCCCCCGACTACTGCGGCGGCCAGTGCAACGACATCCTGCCGCCCGGCGAGAACGGCAACGCCACCCTCGCCGACATCCTGGCCAACAAGGTCTTCGGCACCCGCCCGGCGAACACCGACAGCCAGCTCGGCCCCTACTCCGCGCTCGCCTCCGGCTACCCGAACCTGACCAACGCCCAGTTGGGCAACTTCTTCAACGACGCCTCGTTCGGCGTGCCGGCCAACCAGGTGGCCAGCACCAGCAGCCCGCGCTCGGACGTCACGATCGTGCGCGACAACACCGGCATCCCGCACGTCACCGGCACCACCCGGTCCGGCACCGAGTTCGGCGCCGGCTACGCGGCCGCCCAGGACCGGCTCTGGGTGATGGACCTGTTCCGGCACGTCGGGCGCGGCGAGCTGTCCGGCTTCGCCGGCGGCGCGGCGGCCAACCGGCAGCTGGAGCAGAGCTTCTGGCAGGCCGCGCCGTACACCGAGGACGAGCTGCAGCAGCAGATCACCAACGTGGCCGCCGACGGCCCGCGCGGCCAGCAGGCGCTGGCCGACGCACAGGCGTACGTGGACGGCATCAACGCCTACATCACGCAGGCCTACGACAACCGGACCTTCCCCGGCGAGTACGACCTGACCGGGCACGTCAACGCGATCACCAACGCCGGCTCGATCCAGCCCTTCCAGCTGACCGACCTGGTCGCGCTGGCCTCGGTGATCGGCGCGCTGTTCGGTTCGGGCGGCGGCGGCCAGGTCCAGTCCGCGCTGGTCAAGGAGGCCGCCGACGCGCGCTACGGCACGGCGCTCGGCGACCAGGTCTGGCAGTCGCTGCGCGAGGCGAACGACCCGGAAGCGGTCACCACGCTGCACGACGGGCAGTCCTTCCCGTACGCGCTGCCGCCGAGCGACCCGCAGGGCGTGGCGCTGCCGGACGCCGGCTCGGTGGTGCCCGAGCAGCTGATCTACAACGCGACCGGCTCGGCGACTTCCAGCACCACCAAGGCGGCCGGCGTGCTGCCCGGCAACCTGCTGACCGCCAAGCACGGCATGTCGAACGCCCTGCTGGTCTCCGGCAAGTACACCGCGAGCGGGAACCCGGTGGCCGTGATGGGCCCGCAGACCGGCTACTTCGCGCCGCAGCTGCTGATGCTGGAGGAGTTGCAGGGCCCGGGGATCAGCGCCCGCGGCGCGGCCTTCGCGGGGCTGAGCTTCTACGTGGAGCTGGGGCGCGGCCAGGACTACGCGTGGAGCGCGACCTCGGCCGGGCAGGACATCACCGACACCTACGCGGTGCCGCTGTGCACCGCCGACGGCTCGCCGGTCACCCTGGCCGCCCAGTCCTACCTCTACCACGGCGTCTGCACGCCCTTCGACAAGCTGGTGCAGACCGACGCCTGGTCGCCGACCACCGCCGACTCCACCCCCACCGGCTCCTACTCGCTGGTGATGTACCGATCCGACTACGGGCTGGTGACCTCGCGCGGCACGGTCGGCGGCAAGCCGGTGGCGTTCACCTCGCTGCGCTCCAGCTACGACCACGAGGTCGACTCGATCATCGGCTTCCAGATGCTCAACGACCCCGGCTCGGTGCACGATCCGGCGAGCTTCCAGCAGGCGACGCAGAACATCAACTACACCTTCAACTGGTTCTACGCCGACTCCCAGCACATCGCCTACTACAACTCGGGGGACAACCCGGTGCGCGCGCCCGGCGTCGACCCCGGGCTGCCGGTACTGGCCCAACCCGCCTACGAGTGGCAGGGGTTCGACCCGACCGACAACACCGCGCAGTACACCCCGCCGGCCCAGCACCCACAGGGGGTGGACCAGGACTACTACATCTCCTGGAACAACAAGCAGGCCCAGGACTACGGCTCGGCGGGCTTCGGCGACGGGTCGGTGCACCGGGCCAACCTGCTGGACTCCCGGGTCAAAGCGCTGGTCGCCAGGGGCGGGGTGACCCGCGCCTCGCTCACCCAGGCGATGGCGGACGCGGCGGTGACCGACCTGCGTGGTGAGGACGTGCTGCCCGAGCTGCTCAAGGTGATCAACAGCGCGCCGGTGACCGACCCGCAACTCGCCTCGGTGGTCAGCGAGTTGCAGAGTTGGCAGGCAGCGGGATCGAAGCGGGTGGAGAGCTCGCCGGGCAGCCAGGCCTACGCGAACGCGGCCGCGATCCAGGTGCTGGACGCCTGGTGGCCGCTGGTCGCGGACGGGGTGATGCACCCCGGGCTCGGCGACCAGCTGTTCACCGCGCTGACCGGGGCGCTGCAGATCAACGAGTCCCCCTCGGGCGGCCAGACCGGCGCCGCCAGCGGCGGTCCGGTGGACGCCAACGAGTCGATCCCGCACAAGGGTTCGTCGTTCCAGTTCGGCTGGTGGAGCTACCTGGACAAGGACCTGCGCTCGGTGCTCGGCGAACCGGTCGCCGGTCCGCTGGCCCAGCAGTTCTGCGGTGCCGGCGGCGGTCTGACGGCCTGTCGGACGGTGCTGCTGAACACCCTCCAGGAGGCGGCGGCCGAGTCCGCGAGCCAGGTCTACCCCGGGGACGGCGACTGCGCGGCGGGTGACCAGTGGTGTGCCGACACCATCATCCAGCGGCCGCTGGGCGGGGTGACCGACAACAAGATCAGCTGGCAGAACCGGCCGACCTACCAGCAGGTGGTGGAGTTCCCCTCGCACCGCTGAGCCGACTCGGAGCCGAAGGACCGAAGGGGGTGCCGCGTGCGGCGCCCCCTTCGGTGGCGTCCGGCACCCCCTCACCCGCGCGGCGGCGGGTGGCTTGCCGGGGCCCGGCACCGGCCCGAGGCTGGCCGTGACCCCTCTCTCCCGCCGAGCCCCCAAGGGACCGCCGCCATGACCTCCTCCCCCGCCCCCTTCGGCCCGTACGGCACCCGGCTGGCCGACGAGTCGCCCGAGTACGCCCAGGCGCGCGAGGAACTGCGGCTGGCCGAGCTCGAGTTGATGAACCGTCGGGAGCGGGTGGCGCGGCAGCGGCGGGACCTGCCACCAGGCCCGGTGATCGGGGACTACACCTTCCTTGAGGGGCCGGCCTGGCTGGACCAGGGCGACGACCCGGTCCGTCCGGTCCAGCTCGGCGAGCTGTTCACCGTGCCCGGACGGCCGCTGGTGGTCTACCAGTTCATGTACGGCAAGCGGCAGCAGAGCCCGTGCCCGATGTGCACCATGTGGCTCGACGGGTTCAACGGCATCGCCCACCACCTGACCCGCAACGCCGACTTCGTGGTGGTGGCCGCCGCCGATCCGCAGCCGCTGCGGGCGCACGCGCGGCGGCGCGGCTGGGAGCGGCTGCGGCTGCTCAGCTGCGGGGCCAACACCTTCAAGTACGACCTGGGCAGCGAGGACGGGCAGGGCAACCAGGTTTCGACGGTGTCGATCCTCACCCGGGACGCCGACGGCACGCTGCGCCACCAGTACTCGGCCCGCCCGGCCCTGGCGCAGGAGGTCGGCGAGCGCGGCATCGACCTACTGTCGCCGGTCTGGCACCTGCTGGACCTGACGCCGGGCGGGCGCGGCGACTGGTACCCGGGGCTGGACTACTGAGACTCGCCCGCCCCCCGGAAAACCTCTGGCGCTCCCCGCCGGCCCTCCTCTACGGTGTACGAGTCTTATACGTCGTAGAAGAGAGTGGACCGGAGCCTTGTCCCAGACCGACCGCCGGCCCGACCGGTGGGTGATCCTCGCCGTGATCTGCCTGGCCCAACTCGTCGTAGTACTCGACAACACCATCCTGAACGTCGCCATCCCTTCCCTCACCAGGGAGTTGGGCGCCACCACCGCGCAGACCCAGTGGGTGATCGGCGCCTACTCGCTGGCCCAGGCCGGCCTGCTGATCGCCGCCGGCGGACTGGCCGACCGGTACGGGCGCAAACGGGTCCAGCTGATCGGCCTCGCACTGTTCGGCATCGGCTCGCTCGGCGCCATGCTGGCCGGCAGCCCCGGGCAGTTGATCGCGGCCCGGGCCGGCATGGGCGTCGGCGGCAGCCTGCTGCTGGCCACCAGTCTGGCCATCGTGGTGCGCACCTTCGAGCCCGACGAGCAGCCCAAGGCGATCGCGGTCTGGAGCGCCATCGCGTCGCTCGGCTTCGCACTCGGGCCGGTGATCGGCGGCCTGCTGCTGAGCCGGTTCTGGTGGGGCTCGGTCTTCCTGGTCAACCTGCCGGTCGCCGCGCTCGGTCTGGCCGCCGTGGCCCGCCTGGTGCCCGAGTCCAAGGACCCGCGGGGCGAGAGTCCCGACCTGCTCGGCGCGGTGCTCTCCACGGCCGGGCTGGTCGGCCTGGTGTACGCGGTGATCCAGGGGCCCGGCAGTGGCTGGACAGCGGGCAGCACCCTGATCTCCGGTGGCCTCGGCCTGCTCTTCCTGCTGCTCTTCACCCTCTGGGAGCGCCGGATCGAACACCCGCTGCTCGACATGGGCTTCTTCCGCAACGCCCGGTTCCGCGGCGCGATCTCCGGCGGGGTCCTGGTCAGCTTCGGCCTGGGCGGCTCGCTCTTCCTGCTCACCGAGCACCTGCAGTTCGTGCTCGGCTACGGTCCGCTGGCGGCCGGCCTGCGTACCGCGCCGATGGCACTGACCGTGGTGCTGCTCAACCTGACCGGTTTCGGCATGCGGCTGACCATGAAGCTCGGCCTCAAGCCGCCCACCGCGATCGCCTGCGGGCTGACCATGCTCGCCGTCGGCCTGGCCTCGATCGCGCTGCTCGGCCGGCACGGCTCCTACCCCGGCATCCTGCTCGGCCTGGTGCTGATGGGCGCCGGCGTGGCCGTGGCCCAACCCGCGATGGCCGGCTCGATGATGAGCTCGATCCCGCCGGAGAAGGCCGGCGTCGGCTCCGGACTGCTGGGCACCCTCAGCGAACTCGGCACCTCGCTCGGCGTCGCGGTGCTGGGCGCGGTGCTCACCGCCGGCTTCGCCGGCTCGCTGCCGGCCGGGCTGCCGCACGCCGCGGGCCGTTCGCTGCCGGAGGCACTCGCCGCAGCCGGCCCTCAGCAGGCCGATCAGGTCCACTCGGCCTTCGCGAACAGCCTGACCAACAGTCAGCTGATCGGCTCCGCGGCCGTCCTGCTCGGCGGCTTCCTGGCCGCGTGGCTGCTCAGCCGAGCCGCTGCCCAGCCGCCGGCCGCAGCCGAGACGCGGCAGGCCGAACCGGCCGAGTCCGCCCGCTGAGCGCCCCTGAGCACCACTTGAGCTCCACTGAGCGCCACTGACCGTACGATCGCTGCACGGCCGCTCCCGGTGGCCGTGCAGCGATCGTCCGCACAGCGCAAGGACCGAGCATGGCCGAGAAACCCCGCGACCCCGCGGTCAGCATCTGGGTGAAGCCGCCCAAGCGCAGCCGCCGCGGCAGCGCCCCCAGCGGCCTGAGCCGGGAGCGGATCGTGCGCGCGACGGTGGAGCTGCTGGACGCGGACGGCGTCGCGGCCTTCTCCATGCGCAGGCTCGCGGCCGAGCTCGAGGTCACCGCGATGTCGCTCTACTGGTACGTCGACACCAAGGACGACCTCCTCGAACTGGCCCTGGATGAGGCATTCGCCCCGCTGGGCGCCACCACCCTGGAGGACCACGGCGACTGGCGCCGGCACCTGCGCACGCTGGCCCACCAGTACCGTTCCTGCTACCAACACCACCCCTGGGCACCCCAGTTGGCCGGTCAGTTCCTGCCGCTCGGCCCCAACTCGCTGCTCTTCTCGAACAGCGCTGTCGGTGCCATGACCCACAGCGGTCTGCCCGCCGAGCAGTTCGGCGCGGCGCTCGGCCTGCTCTTCGAGTTCGTCTACGGCCACGCGGTGATCGAGTCGCTCTGGCTGGCCCGGGTCCGCGCCTCCGGCCTGAGCGAGGACGAGTTCTACCGGGAGCTCTACGGCGTCATCGAACAGGCCACCCCGGGCTTCGTGGAGAACGCGGACCTGATGGCCAACCAGCCACGGGCCGGCCAGGCCGCCGTCCGGGACCTGCGCTTCGCCCAGAGCCTGGACCTCGCGCTGGCCGGCATCGAGGCGACCATCGCGGCGGCCGCGGCCGGCTGAGCCGGCCGCCCGAAAAGAGAAAAGCGCGGCAGTTCCGATAAATCGGAACTGCCGCACTTCAGTATTCACTGAAATCACATCGTCTCGGCGACCTCGACGACGATGTCGCTCTCCTTGACGAGCTCGACCACCAGGTTCTGGATGTCCATGTTATTCCCCTCCTTTCCTTTCCGTGCTCTTCGCTTGACAAGAAGGCTAGCCGGTTCTGGATTTCTCCGTCAAGCCTTCGATCAGGGGATTTCGCAAACCTCGGTCGGCTATACGAAATCGTCGTGACCAGTGCGCCGGAAACGGCGCTCCTGGTACTGCAGAACGAGTGCGGCGGCAATCAGCCAGCACCCGGACAGGAGGATGGCGTGGCCGGCCGCCGGCAGATCGGCCCGGCCCGCCACGGCATGCCGGAAGCAGGACACGGCGGCGCCGTAGGGCACCAGGTCCGCCACGACGCGCAGCCAGCCGGGCGCGGCCACGGTCGGCAGCACGCCGCCGAGCAGCAGAAAGGCGTACGAGGCCAGGTTGCCGGCCAGCAGGTCGGCCCGTTTGCCCAGACTGAAGGCGGTGACCAGGAGGCCGACCGACAGCCCTGCCAGCGCCACCACGACCGCGCCGGCCAGCGCCTGTGGAAAGCGGGTCAGCAGCGCTGCGTCACCGATCAGCGGCAGCACCACGAGAAACGCGACCAGCCAGCTGCCGAAGGCCTCGACCAGATAGGGCAGGGAGCGCGCCAGGAACAGTCGAAAAAGGCCCAGTCGACCCATTCGCAATCTGCCCAGGGTGCCCATGTATTTCTCTTCGGCAGCCACGTCCGGCAATTTGGTGACCAGTGCCGGAATCAACGCGAAGGCAATACCGCCGAGGCCGGCGTAAACTCGTCCGGCGGCCCCGTCCTGCATACCACCGAGCAGTACCAGGAATATCGCCTGGAGCAGTGCCCGGGGCAGGATGCTCCAGCCGATCACCCCATTCGACACATGGGCCCGATAGCTCCGCACCGACATCTTCGCGGCGACCCGGTAGGGCGACCAGCGGTCGGCCAGCTCAATTGAGGTCAACATTGCCACTCTCCCTGGCCCGCTCGGTGAGGCGGCCGAAGATCAGGCTCCCCGCGACGAGGTACCCGACGGTCGACACCGCGATCGCGCCGAGCGCGACCGGGCGCACCGCACTGCCGTCCACCGCGCTCA
Source organism: Kitasatospora sp. GAS1066B (assembly GCF_041262605.1). Classification (NCBI taxonomy): domain Bacteria; kingdom Bacillati; phylum Actinomycetota; class Actinomycetes; order Kitasatosporales; family Streptomycetaceae; genus Kitasatospora; species Kitasatospora sp. GAS1066B. The sequence continues at coordinate 283,301 of NZ_JBGCCO010000006.1, read as the reverse complement.
GCGCCACCTCGCGCAGCCAGCGCAGGCTGAGCAGCGCGGACGGCCAGCGGGCCCAGGGCGGCAGCGCGCCCAACGGCACCAGGGCGCCGCCGACGATGAAGACCGGGTACATCAGCGCCTCGGCCAGCCGGGCCGCGGAGCGCACCACCAGGAACAGCGCCGCGAGCAGCAGCCCGAAGGCTCCGGCGTTGACCACCGCCAGCAGCACCACCAGCACCAGCAGGCCGGGGCGAGCGACCTCGACCGGGCTGCCGAAGGCCGCCGGCACCACGGCGCAGACCAGGCCTACCGCGACCAGCGCGATCACCGCGGTGCCCACCGCCTTGCCGGCCACCACCACCCGCAGGTCGGCCGGGCGGACCAGCAACTGGCTCATGGTGCCCATCCGGATCTCCCGGTGCAGCAGCATCCCGGAGGACCAGACCAGGCTGGACCAGAGCGAGATCAGTGCGGTGCCCACGGTCAGCGCCGGCACCCCGCCAGGCGTCGAGCCGGGTCCGGCCGCGAGCAGCAGCGAGAGGAAGACCGTGGGCTGCACGATGCCGAGCACGATCACGGCGGGATTGGCCCGGACGTCCTTGATGTGGAAGCGGGCCGCGCCCAGCATCGTCACGGCGGCGCTCACAGCGGCCTCCCGTTCATCGCAGCATCCTTGAGAACACGTCGTCCAGCGCCACCGGCAGCACCTGGAAGTCCGTCACCCGGGCACCCTCCAGCGCCCCGCCGATGGCCGCCAGGTGCGCCGGGTTCCAGTCCGGCAGGGTGATCTCCACCGACCAGCGCTCCTCTTCCTGCGACTCTTGACGCGAGTCCTGCCGCGAGTCCTGCCGCGCCCCGTGACGCGACTCCTGCTGCGACCAGTCGACCGCCAGGGCGGCCGGAAGCCGGAACTCGGGGCGCACGCCGCTGCCGCGGACCGCCACGGTGGCGACGGTGTCCGCCGAGGCGCGGAACTCCTCGATGGTCAGCGTGTGGCTGATCCGGCCGTCGTTCAGCATCACCACCCGGTCGGCCATCCGATCGATGTCCAGCAGGTAGTGGCTGGTCAGGATCACCGCGATGCCCTCACCGCAGAGCTCCCTGACGTTGCGCCGGAACCGCTCGGCCTCCTCCGGGTCCAGGCCCAGGGTGGGCTCGTCCAGCAGCAGCACCCGGGGCCGGGAGACCAGGCCGATCGCGATGTGCAGCCGCTGGCGCATGCCCTTGGAGAAGGTCTCCACCCGCTGGTCAGCCGCCTGCAGCAGGCCCACCTGGCCGAGCAACTCCTCGGAACGCGAGCGCAGTTCACGGGTCCGCAGGCCGGCCAGCAGGCCGAAGAAGGCGAGGTTGTCCCGGGCGGAGAGCCGCGGATACAGGCCGCGGTCGCCGCCGAGCACCAGCGAGACCTGCCGGCGGACCGCCTTGCGGTCGCGCACCACGTCCAGGCCCGCCACGCTCGCGTGGCCCGCCGTGGGGGTCAGCAGGGTGGCCAGGATCTTGATCAACGTGGTCTTGCCGGCACCGTTGACCCCGAGGACCCCCAGTACCTCCCCGTAGTCGACGTGCAGGTCCACGGCGTCCAGCGCGGTGGCGGTGCGACCGTCGCGCTGGTAGTCCCGGCGCAGCCCGACCACCTCGACGGCGCGGGCCGACCTCGGCGTCCCGGCGGTGCCCCCCGCGTGGTCGCCGGGCCGCGGCCGCGCGCCCGTCACGGTGGCTACTCGATCCACTGCGGCACGACCTCCTGGGCCCGGTGCGTGCTGACCGCGAAGGACAGCTCGGCCCGCTCGACCCCGGGCAGCACCGACTGCTCCAGCAGCGCGCTCAGCCGCTTGCCGAGCTCCGCGGCCTCGGCGGCGAAGAAGCGCGGATCGAAGGCGGTACCGACCTGCAGCGCGAGCCGGCCGCCGGCCCCCTCGGGCGTCCACTCCAGGCGCGCCAGCGGCTTGCCCTGGCGCAGCGGGCCGCGCGCGGAGGCCGGGCGCAGGTCGCCCAGCGCCACCTCCGGCAGCCGCTCCAGCGCCTCGGCCAGCAGGAAGGGCGAGAGGACCGGACGCCGCCGCCCGGCCGACTCGAGCTGCCCGGCGGATTCGACGAACGGGGTGAACGGGATCCGCCCGAGCAGCCGGATCGAGACCTCGCCCGGCTCGCAGTCGCTCTCCACCAGCTGGACCAGGTCGCCGGTGCGGTACCGGATCATCGGCTGGATCTGCGAGAACGGGAACAGCTCGGTGAGTGCGAGTTCGCCGATGCCGCCCGCCACCGGCTCGTCCCGGTCCAGCCGCAGCACCTCGGGCACCACGGTGGGGTCGAAGTGGAAGGCCTCGCAGGAGGCGCAGCGGGTGGACCCGCCGATGACCTCGGAGAGGCTGAACCGGTCGCGCAACTCCGCCCCGCCCCAGGCCTGGACGAGGGTGCGACGCTGACCGGGCGGCAACACGTCGCTCAGGCTCACCAGGCGCTGGATGCCGAGCTCCGCCGGGTCGATCCCGGCGGCCAGCAGGGCGTCGGTGATCAGCAGCAGCGCGGCGGGGTTGCCGCAGATCCGACGTTCGAACCGGTCCTGGTCCGGCAGCAGGCCGTCCCGGGTGAGGGTGGTGACCGCGCGCTCCAGGCCGCGGTCCGAGAACGCGTCGATGGCCAGCCGCAGGTCGGTGATGGTGGTGGCGGCGACGCTGCCGTGGATCGCCATCGGCATGGCCGAGAACATGATCGAACGCCGTTGCGGCACAGCGCTCTTCTGCGCGGTGGCCGCCCGCACGGCGTCCGAGTACTCGGAGAGCGCCTTGAGTTCCTCGACCGAGCGGTAGCGGATGAAGGGTCGGCCTGTCGTGCCGGTCGAGTGAGCGACCTGACTGATCGTCAGGTCATCGCGCAGGGCGGGCAGATCGCTCTCGCGCAGGGCCGCCTTGGTGATGGTCGGCAGGACCGGCAGCTCGGCGACGGTACGGACCGCGGCGAGGTCCACGCCCTTCCAGTGCTCCCGGTAGAACGGCACCGTCCGGGCGTTGTCCAGGGTCCGGCCCAGCAGGTGGTTGCGGAAGACCGACTTGGCGTGCGGCTTGGCCTGCGCGGTTGTCGCGGTCACTCGCCACCGCCGGAGGCGGCACTCAGGCGCTGCAGGTCCCGCTCGGAGAAGCCGGCCATCGCGCGCAGCTCCAGGTTGGGCCGGCCCCGGCCGCGGAAGGCCATGTGGTCCGGCTCCCGCTTGGCGTAGTCGCCCAGACCGATCTCGTCCACGATCTCGTTGTGCCGGATCAGGCAGCGCTCGGTGGCCTCTTCCACCGCCAGGTCGTCGCCGCCGTACAGGTGGCCGAGCCAGCGGTTGGCATAGGTGACGTGCCGGAGTTCGTCGGCGAGCACGTGGTCGAACATGATCGCGACCGACTCGTAGCCGGCCGCGCGCAGCTTGGGCACGGCGTTGCCGAACACCTCGATGGCGGCGTCCTCACCGGTGCGGCTCAGCACGATCATGCGGTGGTCCAGCGGCTGTCCTGCCATCGCCGCGTAGAGGTCCGGGTCGCGGTAGGGGAACTGCTTGTAGTCCACGCCCATCGCGGTCAACTCGCTGAACAGCAGGTGGGTGTGGCGCATCTCGTCGTGGGCGTGCCGGTTCATGTCCGTGTAGAAGCCGAGCGGCAGGTCGGCGAAGTCCGCCATGCTGCGCAGCGGGACGTCGGTGGCGATGAACTCGATCTGGACGCCCTTGCGCAGCAGGTAGACGACCGTTTCGTCGTCCAGCTTGGACGGGTCGGGGTCGGGCATCTGGCCGCCGATCGCGGGCACTCGGGGCGCCCAGGCCGGGTAGGCGCGCGCCGGGCAGGCCACCAGCGGGAGTTCGACGGTGCCGGTGGGGGTGACCGAGGCGCCGGCCTGGTGCGGGGCGCTCAGGTAGTCGCCCAGGTCGACCGCCGGCAGGTCGAGTTCGGCGAAGCGGGCCAGTCCGTCCTGGGCCAGCACCCGGCAGCGCTCGTGCAACCGCCGGTCGTGGTAGGTGGTCTCGGCCGTGCAGCTGTCCCGGGCCGCGGCGTGCAGGTGGGCCAGCGCCTGGAGCAGCGCCTGTCCCCAGGCCAGCGCCCGCTGCGGGTCGTCGGCCCGGGCCAGAACGGCCGCCTGCTCGACGGCCACCACCGAGGGACGGCCCAACTTCTCCTTCGGGACCCGGAGTTCACCGATCCGCGTGTGCAGCAGCTCGGCCTGGCCGATCAGGCTGTTGACGGCACTGACCAAGGCGGCCCGGGGCGGGATGTCCCCCAGGCGCGGCGCGAAGGCCGCCAGCAGCCGGCCGGCCAGCAGGGCGCCGTGGTACAGCCGCAGTTCGAAGTCGGCGAGTTCGCCGATGACGAGGGAGTCGATGGCGGGGGTCACAGGTATGGCGTCGGAGTTCACAGGATTCCTTGCCGCTCGTGTGCACTGGTCTTCGGCCGCTGCCGTCGGGGCCGCTCCCGGCAGAGGGCGGGAGCAGGCGGCGCGCGACGGCCCGTGAATCCGACAACGGTGCACCAGGGATTTTCGAGCCGAAACGACGGATGCGCTGCACGGGAGTGGGCGGTTCCCGACAGCACCGATACCCGGAGGCTATAGCGCCGAGCCGACCGCGACCGCTGGACCGGGTCCCGAAGATCCTGACAGACAGCAAGCGCTCAGGCCCGCAAATCGGGCATCCAGCGCGAATCCCGGCGTCAACCTATGCGCCGGCCGTCGACAGGCCGGTCGCTTTCGGTCCGCCCTCCTCCGGGCCGGTCTCCTCCGGGGCCGCCAGCAGGCCCAGGCGGGCGGCGATCACGCCGGCCTGGAAGCGGCTCTCCGCTCCCAGCGCCTGGGTCAGGTCGGAGATGTGGCGCCGGCAGGTGCGGACCGACATGCCGAGTCGCCGGGCCACCACCTCGTCCTTGGCGCCCGTGGCCATCAGCCGCAGGATCATCCGGCGCTGGTGGTCGGTGATGAACTTCGGCTGCGGGAAGGTCGGGTCGAACGGTTGGGCCTGGTCCCAGAGCACGCTGAAGAGCCGAACCATGAACGCCGTGACCTGCGGGTCCCGGATGATCGCGGCGGCCTCGCCGCGCCCCGGGTCGTCCGCGCTGAGCTCGCCGCGCTCGCACAGCGGCCGGATCGGCACGAAGCAGGTGCTCCGGTCGAAGATGACCAGCCGGTCGGGCACCTCGTCCACGCTGCGGAACTCTCCACCGGCCCGGGTCAGCGTCTCCACGTACCCCTGGGTGGGCAGGTCGTAGCGGGCCGCGTGCTGATACACCGTCCGGATCCGCACGCCGCGCGCCAGCATCGCCCGGTCCCGTTCCAGCGCCAGGGCCAGCCGCTCCGGCGAACGCCCGCCGCCGGGCTGGAGGGTGAGGACCTCCCGGGCACACTTGTCACTCTCGGCGTTCAGCAATAGATTCACCACGGTCAGGTCTGACACGATGTCAATCGCCTGGCCCCGGGACTCCTTGCGGCGATAGGCATCGTGGACCGGGACGAGCGCGTGGATTTGTTGGCGCATCCGCTCGGCCAGCGCCGCCTGGTGTCGTATCTTGTTCTCCAGTGGATCGACGACGCGGGCCTTGGCGACATCGGGGCTGACCACCGTCCACCGCCCGTCCTCCGGTGAGCTGAGGACGATCAACTGCAGCTCGACGAGGGTGTCCCGGGCCTGCTCGACCTGTTCCTTGCCGCACCCCAGTGCGGCCGTCAAGCTGGCGACGTCCAACTCCCGTGTCTCCATCACGTGTTGGTAGACAACCGCGTGGAGCTCGTCCAGATCCGACGGCCCGCCGAAATCGAGGCTGGTCATATCGCCCTCACCTGCCGCGGGCCGTGGATGGTCGCACGAGTCCAGACCGCCCGCATGGCCGTCGACTCGCTCGCGATCCTAACAAGGCAGTAACGGAATATGACCAGTGCTCGTCAGCCAGTTGCCGACGGCATCCGCCTCCCGAAGGAGTGATTCGACAGTGGCGATTCCCCGCTCCCATGCGATCGTCGGCTGCGGCCGCGTGGCTCCCAACCACGTCGACGGTTTCCGGTCGCTGCCGGACTGGACCGTCGCGTGGGCCTGCGACCGCGACCAGCCGACCGCCACCGCCTTCGCCGCCGAGCACGGCATACCGCGCTGGTCGGCCGCCTGGCACGAGTTGCTCGACGACCCGGCGCTGACCAGCGCCTCCATCACGGTGGACCACCGGCAGCACGCCGAACTGGCCATCGCGTTCCTGGAGGCCGGAAAGCACGTGCTGGTGGAGAAGCCGATGGCCACTCAGCCGGCGGACGCCCAGCGGATGGTGGACTGCGCGGCCGCGAACGGCCGGGTGCTGTCCGTGGTGGCCCAGCACCGCTACGACCCGCTGGTGTCGGCCGTGCGCGGCTGGGTGCGCGAGGGGCTGCTGGGCGACCTCCTCTACGTCGCGGTGAGCCTGCAGAGCAGCCGCCCGGAGAGCTACTACGCGGACAGCTACTGGCGCGGGACGCTCGACGGCGAGGGCGGCTCGGCGCTGATCAACCAGGGCTACCACTGCCTGGACACGGTCCGCTGGATCTGCGGCGACCTGGCCGTGCGCGCCGCCGTGACCAGCACCAAGGTGCTGGCCGACGTCATCGAGACCGAGGAGACGCTGAGCGCGCTGCTGACCGCCGACGGCGTACCGGTCACCATGAACGTGACCGTGGCGAGCAGCGTGGACTGGCGCACCCGGCTCGAGGTGGTCGGCGCGCTCGGCTCGGTCACCTTCGACCTGGACCACCCCGGCACCCTGCACCACTGGTCGGGCTCGGCGGAGCTGTACCGCCGGGTGAGCGCCGAGCAGGCCCGCACCGCGGTCGCCGAGCCGCCGGGCATCGACTACTACGGCATCTCGCACCGCCGGCAGATCGCCGACTTCTGCCAGAGCGTGACCAGCGGCCGCCCGATGCTGTCCACCGCGCGGGACGCGATCGGGACGCTGGACGCCGTGCTTGGCCTGTACGAGCACGCGGCCGCGTCGGCGGCGGCCGTGCGGTAGGGCCGCTAGGGCCTGTACGGCGGATCTTTTCGGATGAGCCCGCGGCGTTGGGCGCCCGGCTGGGCGTGCGCCCGAGTCGTCCTCGTACTGGACGTACTTGGGCGATTCGGGCGTGCGTCCAGCCGGGATGCCCGGCGTCGCGGGCCCGGAAAGATCCGCCGTACAGGCCCTAAGCCCTGACCGGTCACCGACGCGCCGGGCGGGCCCGTTGCTCGGACCGCCCGGATGGGCGAGGTTCGAGCAACGGGCCCGCGGGCTCAGCCGCGGGCGATGCCCAGCAGGTGCGCACTGGCGTTGACCAGCAGCGGGTCGGTCTCCACCAGCCGGGCGCTGTGCAGCGCCGCCTCGACATGCGCGTCGAACGCATCGTTTCCGGCCATGTCCAGGGCCGACCAGACCGGTCCCTCGACACCGAGGACCGAGATCTCCGACAGCCCCGCCTCGCGCAGTTCCTCGCGCAGTTCCTCGGCGGTGTGGAAGTGGGCCTGGACGAAGCCGAGATGGCCGTCGTACTCGCCGGTCCGCAGGGTCCGGGCCACCCGCTCGGCGATCTCCCGGTCCAACCGTCCGCCGCTGCCGGCCTCCAGCAGCGTGATGTAGCGGCTGGTGCCGGCGGCGGCCAGCAACCCGCCGGGCCGCAGCACCCGGCGAGCCTCGGCCAGTGCCCGCTGCCGGTCGGCGGCGTGCACCAGGTGGTAGAGCGGCCCGAGCATCAGCACCACGTCGGCGCTGTGGTCCGGCGCGGTCAACTCCCGGGCGTCCCCGACCTCCGCCGCCACCCCGGGGATCAGCGCGGCTGCGTCCACGTGCGCCGGCACCGGGTCGACCAGCCGCACCTGGTAGCCGTCCGCCACGAGCCAGCGCGCGTGCGCGCCGGTCCCGCCGCCCACGTCGAGCACCCGGGCGGGCGCGGGCGGCAGCACCCGGCGCAGCAGCTCCTGGGTGCGCAGGAACTCCAGCCGGCCGTGCGGCGTCCTGGACAGCCGCCCGTCCTCCTGGCCGGCCACGTTGTAGTGGTCGCTGGTGTCGATCGTCATGGTTCTCTGGCGCTCCTTCACTCGGCGGACACCTGGGGCATCACATGATGGGCCAACAGTTCCAGCTGGTCCCAGTCCTCCAGGTCCAGGAGCTGCAGGTAGAGCCGCTGCGCGCCGGCCCGCGCGTACTCGCCGATCCGGTCGACGAGCTCCGCCGGCGACCCGGCCAGCCCGGTGGCGCGCAACTCGGCCACCCCGCGCCCGAGGCGGTCGGCGCGGTCGGCCAGCTGTGCCTCGGTGGTCGCGGCGCAGACCGGCAGCGCGACGGAGTAGCAGAGCTCCTCGGGGTCGCGGCCGATGGCCTCGCACGCGGCCCTGGTCCGCTGGTACTGCAGGCGGGCCTCCTCGGCCCGGACGAAGCCGATGTTGTACTCGTCGGCGTAGCGGGCGGCGAGCGCCGGGGTGCGGCGCGGGCCCTTTCCGCCGACCAGCAGCGGCGGGTGGGGGCGCTGGACGGGGCGGGGCAGCGCGGGGTTCCCGCTCAGGGTGTGGTGCTCGCCGGCGAAGTCGAAGAGTTCACCGGCCGGGGTGGTCCACAGCCCGGTGATGATCCGCAGCTGCTCCTCCAGGATGTCGAACCGGCGGGCCGGGAAGGGCAGGCCGACGGCCCGGTGCTCCGCCTCGTACCAACCGGTGCCCAGGCCCAGCTCGACCCGGCCGCCGGACATCTCGTCCACCTGCGCCACCTGCAGGGCGAGCACGCCGGGCGGCCGCAGGGTGGCTGCGGACATCAGCGTGCCGATCCGGATCGAGGAGGTCTCCCGGGCGATGGCGGCCAGCGTGAGCCAGGAGTCGGTGGGCCCCGGCAGGCCGCTCACCGCGCCCATGCTCAGATAGTGGTCGGACCGGAAGAATCCCTCGAAACCCAGATCCTCGGAGATTCTGGCAACGGCCAGTTGGGCCGCGTAGGAAGCACCCTGCTGGGGCTCAATGAAGATGCGGAGCTGCATTCCGCCATAGTGGACCGCCGGACCGTGCGAAGAACAGCGGCGACGGCTGCCACGGAATAATTGGCCACCCCGGAGGAACCGGACAAAGCAGCCATTAACCGGCTGAGTCCCTTGCCGTCCGCAGGGTGCTGTTCCAGGATTACCGGCGGTATCGGGCGGCTCGTTTCACGGTGACCGCGCCGCCATGACGAGCCGGACCGAGTCGCGCAGGTTTTCAGAAAGGACCGTCCGTTGTCGTCGTCCGCCGATCCCCCGTACGCCGGGGCCACCGTTGCCGACCCGGCGGCGCGCGACGACGCGCCACCGGACCTGCCGGCCGTGCACGCGTTGCGGGACGCGGCGCTGGACGCCCTGCGCCGGCTCACTCCGACCCCCGACGAACTCGCCGACTGGGAACGCGCCCACCTGGGCCGCCGCGCCCCGCTCGCCCGCTGCCGTGCCCGGCTCGGCGAGCTGCCCCGGGAGCGGCGGGCCGAGCTGGGCAAGGCGCTCGCCGACGCGCAGCAGCGGCTGACCCTGGCCGCCGCCGAACTGGCTGGATCCGCTGCCGAGGCCCGGTTCGCGCAGGAGCGGCTGGACCCGACCGTGCCGCCGGCGGAGCGGGACCTCGGCGGGCTGCACCCGATCACCCTGCTCACCCGGGAGTGCCTGCGGCACTTCGGCGAGCTGGGCTTCGCGCACCTCGACTCGCCCTGGGTGGAGACGGTGGCGCACAGCTTCGACATCCTCGGCGTCCCCGCCGACCATCCGACCAGGGGCCTGGACCGCAGCTTCTACCTCACGGCCGACACGCTGCTGCGCAGCCACACCACCGCCTCCCAGGCCGGTGTGCTCGAACGCGAGCGGCCGCGGCAGCCGATGCGCTTCGTGGTGACCGGGCCGTGCTTCCGCAACGGCGTGCCGACGCCGCGCACCCACACCCAGTTCCACCAGTTCGAGGTGGTGGCGCTGGGGCCACGGATCCGGCTGAGCGACCTGAAGGGCCTGACCCTGGGCTTCGTCGAGGACGTGATGGGCCCGGGCTTCGCCCCCCGGTTCCGGTTCCGCTCGTTCCCCTACGCCACGCCGGGCGTGGCCGTGGACGTCGACTGCCGCCCGTGCGGCACGGCGGGCTGCGAGCTGTGCCGGGGCAGCGGGCGGCTGGAGATCATGGGCGGCGGCCTGCTGGTCCCCGAGATCCTACGGATCGGCTGCGACCCGCAGCGGACCCGGGGCCTGGCCCTGGCGATCTCCCTGGAGCGGGTGCTGGCGCTGCGGCACGGCCTGCGCGACATCCGGCACTTCCTGCAGAACGACCTGCGCGTCCTCACCCAGTTCGTCCAGTTCGCCCCGAGGTGACTGCTCGTGAGAATCCCCCTGTCCTGGCTCACCGCCTTCCTCGGCCGTGAGCTGTCCGCGCGCACCGTCGACGACCTGCTCGGCGAGGCCGGCGTGACCGTCACCGCCGTGGAACCGCTGGGCCTGCTGCACCCCCGGGTGGTGGCGGCCCGGGTGCTGGCGGACCCCGACGGCACGGGCCGGCAGCTGACCGTGGCGGTGCCCGAGCCGCAGGTCGTCGAGCTGCCCGGCACGCTGGCCCGCCGCCCCGCGCCCGGCGACGTGGTGGCGGTCGCGCTGGCGGGCGCGCGGCTGCTCGCTCCCGTCGGCGCCGCGGCGCCGGACGTGCTGCACGGTGTGCGCAAGGTGGCCGCCGCCCGGCGCGGCGCGCCCGGCGGGCGGCTCTGCGGCCGGGCCGAGCTCGGCCTGGACGGCGGCGACGACGAGCCGTGCCCGCTGCCGGCGGACGCGGCTCTGGGCGAGCCGGTCCACCCACTGCTGCCGGACGGGCGCCGCGAGGAGATCCTGCACGTCAAGGTGCCCGCCGAGTTGGGCCACTGCCGCGGTCTGTGGGGCCTGGCTGTCGAGATCTCGGCCCGGGCGGGATTCGACCTGCCGGAGGGCGCTCGGCTCGCGCGCTCCGAACCCTGCCACTGCGACCGGCCGGTGCCAGGGCCGGCACTGCCGCTGACGGTGGCCGAGCCCGGCCTGCAGGCGGCGGCCGCGCTGCTGGCCGGCCTGCCGGCCGACCTGCGCCTGGCCGGGTACGACGGGCGGCTCGCGCTGGCCGGGATCGCGCCCGCCGAGCCGGCCGAGGGGTTCCCCGGGCTGCGCAGCGCGCTGCGGATCGCGCAGTACGAGTACGGCGTGCGGCTGCGCGCCCACCCGGTGGCCGCGGGGGGCTCGGTGACCGCGGTGACCGTGGGCGGGCCGGCCGACGACGCGGCCGCCGCGCTGCCGGGCGAGCTGCCGGTGCCCTGGCCCGAGCGGCTGGGCGTGCGGATCGACAGCGGCGCGGGGCCCGGGCACAGGGACGCGCCGGCCGGCCTGTTGATCGTCGCCGTCGGGCCGGCCGGCCTGGCGCTCGGTGGGGCCGCACCGACCTCGCTGGCGGTGGCGCGGGTCGTGGCGCTGCTGCGCGAGGCCGCGCCGCAGGTCGGCCGGCCGGCCGTGGCGCAGGCCGAGGGGCCCGAGATCGAGCGCCGGGAGCTCCTGCTGGACGTCGAGGAGCTGACCGGGATGCTCGGGGCGTCGCTCAGTCGCGCCGAGTGCCGGTCGCTGCTGCTGCGGATCGGCGCGACCGCCCGGGAGGTCGGCGAGCGGCGGCTGCTGGTCGCCGTGCCGCCGTTCCGGCCCGACCTGTCCGGCCCCGCCGAGCTGGCCACCGAGCTGGCCCGGCTGCACGGGTACCGCGCGCTGCCCGACACGGTCCCCAGCGATCCGGTGGCCCCACGCCGCGATCGCACCAGGGTGCGCCGGGAGGCCGCTCGGGACGCGGTGGCCCGCCAGGGCTTCCACGAGGTGGTCTCACCCGCGGTGCGGGACGGCACGGTGCCCGAGGAGCTGCGCACGGACGCGCCGCACTGGTACGGACGACTGCTGCCGGTGCTCGGCCCCGGCCAGCCGGGCCAGGCGCCGCAGGCGCTGCTGGAGGTCCGCCGCAGCCTGCTGCCCGGGCTGCTCGCCGCCGCCACCGCGAATCTGCGCCTGGCCCGCGGCTGCGCGCTCTTCGAGGCCGGGACGGTGGTGCTGCCCGAGCAGACCGATCGGCCCGAGGCCAGTCGGCTGGCGGTGCTCCTCGGCCGGGTCGAGGCGACCGCGAGTGATCGGGCGGAGCTGAACCAGCAGGCCGTCCGCGAGGTCGCCGGGGCACTGCGGGCCGCGGTGCGGGCAGCCGGGCTCACCGGGTTCACGCTGGCCGCCGCCGACTTCGCCGGCTTCCAGCCCGGCAGTGGCGCCCTCGTGCTGGTGGACGACGCCGCGGTGGGCCGGATCGGGGTGCTGCATCCGCGGGTCGCCCGGGCCGCGGCGGGGGCCGGCCGCTCCTTCGCCGCCGCCGAACTCGACCTCGACGCGCTGCTCGCCGCCCCCGAGCGGCCGCCGCTGGTCACCCCGCCCCCGCGGTTCCCCGCCGTCGAGCAGGACCTGACCTTCCTGCTGCCGGGAGACCTCGCGGTGGCGGCGGTGCTGGCGGCCGTCCAGGCGGCGACCGGGCCGCTGCTGCGCGGGCTGGAGGTGCGCAGCGTCTACCGGGGGCCGCAACTGCCCGCCGGGCTGCGAGCTCTCACCGTGCGGCTGAGCCTGGGCAGCGAGCGCCACACGCCGGCCCGGCACGAGGTGGACGACGCCTGCGCCCGGGCGACCGGCGCGGCGGCGGGGCTGGGAGCGGTGCGGCGAGCGGCTGCGGGCGGCGATCCCGCAGACCCGGAAGGCGGCTGAGCCGGGCCCGTCCGACCACGATCGCCCGGCCGGTGGCCAGGTCCCGCGGAGCGGCCTGCCCGGCCGGGCGATCGCGCTTGTTCGGGGCCGATCGGGGCGTTTCAACGGCCTCCCGACAGCACTATGCCCGTTTTGCGCGGGAAACCCGATTTGCTGCCCTGCGCTTTTTGCGTCTGTCATCCTCTCCCCGCCGCTGCCCTGTGGATTTCGCCGCAGGTACTGCCTAGATTCCTATTCAAGGTTGACCCGCCGAAAACCGGCGGACGCCGATCTGGCCACCTAATCCCTTTCGCACAGCAGCAATTGGAACCCACATGTTTTCTAAGGCGATTTTCTCTGCGGTCGCGGTTGCGGGTCTGATTCTGGGTACCGCGGCAGCCGTCGCGGCCCCCTCGGTGACACACCGTCCGATTGCCACCGCGGCAACGGTCATCGTTCAGTCCGACACCAGCTGGGGCGACAACTACACCCAGCCGGTCCCCACCAAGTGATTCGTCCCGGGTCCCCCGAAACGAATCGTCATGCCTGAGCCAAGAGGAGACCTCGCGAACGTGAACACCGACTGGGATGCGCTGACCTACGGCACGCGCTGGAGCGGGATCTACGACGGACTGCCCTGGCCGGCTCCGGACGACGCGGTCGACTTCCTGCACAAGCTGGCCGGCGACGGTCCGGCCCTGGAGCTGGCCATCGGCACCGGACGGCTGGCCATCCCGCTGGCGGAGCGGGGGGTCGAGATCCACGGCCTGGACAGCTCGCAGGACATGATCGACAAGATGCGGCAGAAGCCCGGCGGCGCCGACATCCAGGTCACCCTGGCGGACATCTCCTCGTTCGAGGCCGAGCCCGACTACTCGCTCGCGTTCCTGGTGCTCAACACCATCTACGCGCTGCAGACCCAGGAGCAGCAGCTCTCCTGCTTCCGCAGCGCGGCGGCGGCGCTGCGCCCCGGCGGCTACTTCGTGGTCGAGGCCTTCATGCCCGACCCGACCCGGTTCCAGCGCAACTCCCGGGCACACGTGCTGGATCTGGGCCTGGACCACGTGCTCATCGAGGCCGACAAGCACGACCCGTCGACCCAGCGGATCCTCGAGCAGCACATCCACTTGAAGAACGGCGGCGTCGAGCTCTACCCGGCGTTCCTGCGCTACATCTGGCCGTCCGAGATGGACCTGATGGCCCAGCTCGCCGGCCTGCGCAAGGTCGACCGCTTCGGCAGCTGGACGCGCGAGCCGTTCACCGCCCAGTCCGGCCTGCACGTCTCGGTCTACCAGCGCCCCGAGCAGTGAGCGGTTCCGCTCCGGTCGTCCACGCCGACCGGCCCCTCGGCTCCGGTCGCCACCAGGGCGACCGGACCGGAACCCCAGCGGTGGCGGCGGCCGTACGACGCCGGATCCTGCGCTTCGCCGTCGACCAGCCGGTCCATCTGGGCCCCTCCCTCTCGGTGGCCGACATCCTCGTCACCGTCTGCGCGGCGATGGGGCTCGGCCCCTCGTTCCCGGATGATCCGGCCCGGGACCGGCTGATCCTCAGCAAGGGGCACGCGGTGTGGGCCCTGTACGCCGTGCTGGCCGAGCGGGGGGTGCTCGACCTCGACCGCCACGACGGACCGCTGGCCGGACATCCGCACGAGGAGACCGCCGGCGTGGAGGTGTCCACCGGCTCGCTCGGCCACGGCCTGTCCGTGGCGGCCGGCCTGGCCGAGGCCGGGCGGCTGGACGGGCACCAGGGCGTCGTCCATGTGGTGCTGGGCGACGGCGAGTTGAACGAAGGCTCGGTCTGGGAGGCGGTGATGTTCGCGGCCCATCGGCGGCTCGACCGGCTGGTCGCCCTGGTGGACGCCAACGGCATGCAGCAGGAGGGCCGGACGGCCGAGGTGCTGGACCTGTCGCCGCTGGAGGCCAAGTGGCGGGCCTTCGGCTGGCACACGGCCGAGGTGGACGGCCATGACCACCTGGCCCTGGCGGCCGCACTGGCCGACGCGAGGGCTCAGCGGCACCGGCCCTCGGTGATTCTCTGCCACACGATCAAGGGAAAGGGTGTGCCGTTCATGGAACACCGTGCCGAATGGCATGTCGGCCGGCTCTCCACCGAGCAGTTGGCCACGGCGCTGGCAGCCGTCGGCGCCACGGCCGACAGCGGTTCCGATGACTGACCTGGTCTCGCCTGCCCACGCGGCGGCAACCCGCCAGGCGGCCACCGACCTGGAAACGGCCGAACCCGATCGCGCCGCACCGCGGTTCCAGGCGATGCGCCCGGCCTGCGCCGAGGTGCTGGCCGAACTCGGTGACCGCTTCGAGGACTTGATGGTGCTGGCGGCGGACGGCCACGCGCTGGCCATGCGGTTCCTGCGCGCCCACCCGGAGCGGTTCGTCGACGTGGGCATCGCCGAGGCCAACCTGGTGGGCGTGGCCGCCGGGATCGCCCGCACCGGACGGCGGGTAGTGGTCGGCACCATGGCCCCGTTCCTGGTCCGCCGGGCCGCCGAGCAGATCCGGCTCGACGTCTGCCAACCGGGCCTGGACGTGACCCTGGTGGGGATCGGCGGCGGCCTCGGCTACGGCACGCTCGGCGCCACCCACCATGTCACCGAGGACCTGGCCGCGTTGGCCGCGATGCCCGGCACCCGGGTGTTCTGCCCGGTGGACGTGCACGATGCCGCCTGGGCGCTGCGCGAGGCGGTGGCCTGGCCGGGGCCGGCGTACGTCCGGTTGGGCGCGCGGGAGGACGAGGTCGTCTTCACCGCCGACCAGGAGTTCTCGGTCGACCGGCCTCGCGCGTTCGGCGAGCCCGGCGGTGCGCTCGTGGTGGCGACCGGGGCGACCGTGCCGCAGGCGCTGCGCGCGGCCGAGCGGGTGCGGGCCACCGGCCTGCCGGTCCAGGTCCTGGCGCTGACCTGTGTCGCGCCCTTCCCGAGCGCCGCGGTCGCGGCCGCGGCGCGCACCGCCCGGGTGGTGGTCACCGTCGAGGAGCACCTCGCGGCGGGCGGCCTGGCCTCCGGGACGGCGCTCGCGCTGGCCGGCTGGTGGCACGGCCGCTTCGTCCCGCTGGCGGTGGACGGGCGCCGGGCCCCGGTGGCCGACCGGGGTGAACTCTTCCGCTTCTACGGCATCGACTCCCACGCCATCTCGTGCGCCCTGCTCGCGCCCGCTTCCGAACCTGGAGTGACTGCATGCGCTTCGTCCTAGGCGCCCAGAGCTGCGGCTTTGGGCCGATCTCCAAACTCACCGCGATCTCCCGACTGCTCTCCGAGCACCAGCGGACCTTCCTCGGGACGACCGTCGCGGCGGACTTCGCCCGACGCAACGCGGACGCGTTCGACGAGATCATCGAGATCCCGGAGAGCGCCGAGATCGGCGACGGTCCGCTGCTCGGCGGCTTCGAGCAACTGCTCGGCGAGAGCGACTACATCGTCTCGGTGATGGGCGCCGAGCTGGTGTTCCGGGCCGTGGTGGCCGGGCGCCCGGTGCTGATGGTGGACAGTCTCTTCGGCTTCTGGAAGGTTCCGGAGCCCACGCGGGTCGCCGAACTCTGCGCGAGCGCCCCGCGCGACTCCTACGAGTCGCTGGACGCCCACTTCGCCGGCCTCTCCCCGCACGAGCGGATCTACGCCGCACATCTGCTGGCCGATGCCTCGGTGGTGCAGAACTTCCCCGGCGTGCCGGCCCGGGCGACCGAGATCCGCCGGCTGGGCGTGCGGCAGATGCGGCTGAGCGGCGCGATCATCGACGAGGGCACGCTGCACGGCGTGGTCAAGGGCCGGCCGTCCCGCTACGACCTGGTGATCAATCTGGGCGGCTTCAAGAACTTCCTGCTGGACTACGACCACCACAACGACTACCTGCGGCTGTTCGTCCGCTGGGTGCCCGATCTGCTGGCCGACTGGCCACAGTTCGAGCGGGTGGCGGTCTGCGGCGGCGCCTTCGGTGCGGGCCGCGAACACCAGGTCGAGGTGGCGGGCCGGCGGGCCGAGTTCCAGTGCATGCCGCAGCCGGAGTTCCTCCAGGAGGTCTCCGGCACCCGCCACTACATGCTGACACCAGGCCTGACGGCCATTCACGAGTCGCTCCAGCTGGGCCAGTTGCCGATGGCGCTGCCGGAGCAGCACTACGGCCACATCGTCAATCTGGAACAGCTGGGCGACACCCTGTTCAACCGGCTGGGCGCCCGCTTCTCCGGCCTGATCGAGGACTACCGCGTCCCGGCCGACGACTTCGAGGGAACCGCCGCGATCGTCGACCAGGTCGGCACGGTGCTGGCCTCCGAGGAGGGCTACGCGCGCTTCCGCACCGGGATGAACGAGCGGATCGAGCAGTACCTCGCGGTCGGGCCGCAGGAGCGCCAGGACGGCGTGGCCGAGCTGCGGACGCTGCTGCACGGGCCGTCCTTCGGCACCCTGGTGACCGAGACCTTCGACTCGTTGCGCTCCGATCGGCTGATCGGCGAGCCCCGGTGACCGTCATCGACCGCCAGAGCGAGCACCCGACCGAGACCGAGCGCGAGACCGAGCGCGAGACCGAGCGCGAGACCGAGACGCCGACCGACCGCGAGACGCTCCTGGCGCTGGCGACCGAGACGCTGACCGAGGTCCACCGGGAGCTGGACGGGGTGGCGCCGGAGCGGCTGGGGTTCCGCTCCTGGGTGCCGCGCAGCGCCCGTAAGGCGTGCCAGCGGCTGTTCGTCGGCTCCTCGGTGGACGGCGTGCCGCGGTACGTCGCCAAGATCGCGCTCGACCCGGACGACCGGATGGTGGCCGGCGAGTGGCGGATCCTCAACTCGCTGCGCGAGCCGGTCGTCCCGCTCCCGCGTCCGATCCGCACCTGCCACGGCGGCTTCGTCATGAGCTATGTCCCGGACCGGGACCTGCCCACCGCGATGGCCACCACCGGACCCGCCGGCTGGGCGCGACTCCTGCTGGAGGCAGTGGAGTTGGCAGCTCGACTGCACCTGAGCGGCCCAGCCCTGGCGAAGCCGACCCCGTTGTCGGTGCTGACCGCCTTCCTGCCGGACCTCCCCCGGCCGGCCGACGCCACGGCCGCCGCGCTGGACCGGGCCCTGGTCGGGCCGGTGCACGGCGACTTCGGCCCGTGGAACCTCCAGGTGGACCAGGACGGGCGGCTCGCGGCCATCGACTGGGAGGACTACCAGCCGGCCGGCCTGCCGGCGCTGGACGTGCTCAACGTGGTGGTCACCGCCGCCCTGGCCGCCTTCCCCGAGTATCCGGAGCACGGCTTCGACTGGCTCTTCGACCAGGTCTTCCACCGGGAGAACGCGTTCCGGGCGGCGGCCACCTCGGCCCTGCGCCGCTACGCGCGGCTCACCGGGCAGCGGGTGGACGACATCGTCCAGCTGCTCCCGCTCTTCTGCCAGTGGATGATCCACCGCATCGAGAAGCAGCACCGACCCACCGCCCACCTCTTCTACGGCCCCTTCGCGGCCCGTTTCGAGCAGGAGCGCACACTCTGGCACGGAGGCGACGATGACTGACTGGGTGGCGCCGGCACCGCAGACCGAGCCGCTGGACGCGATCGTGATCGGCGCCGGCCCGGCGGGGCTGTTCTCCGCCTGGCGGCTGGCGGTCGGCGGGGCCAAGGTGGCGCTGCTGGAGGCCGGCGGCACGATGCGCGACAGCCTCTGCCCCCGGGTCAGCGCCCGGATGAACGGCCGTACCGTCCGCGCCGCGGAGAAGTTCCGACTCCAGTGCAACCGCTGCACCTGCCTGACCGGACTCGGCGGTGCCGCCTTCCACTTCGACATCAACCTCGGCTACGTGAACGGGCTGTCCCGCTCCAAGATCGAGCGGGACGGGCAGGGCGGCTTCCGCACCTACAGCGGACTGGAGCGCGCCCTGGGCGACTTCGACCGGGCGGCCCGCTCGGTCGAGGAGGTGTACGCCTCGATGTACCGCTTCGGCCTGCCCCCGGCGCAGGGCGAGCGCCCCGCCGCGAGCACGCTGGCCGGCGCCGGCGGTTTCGCCCTGGTCGACGACGCGGTGTCGCAGGCGATCACCGTGGACGAGGCCCTCACCGTGGTCGACGCGCTGACCGACGAGGCTTGTGCACAAGGCCTGCGACTGCTGCTCGGCTGTCCGGCCGGGCGGGTGACCCGCGAGGCCGACGGGCTGTGGCGGGTCGAGGTGCCGGCCGAGTTCGGCGGGGTGCTGCGGGCCCGCGCGGTGGTGGTGGCGGTCGGCAAGCTCGGCCTCGGCTGGGTCCGCAGGCTGCTCACCGAGGCCGAGGTCGCGCACAGCGCACCGCTGCGGGTCGACCTGGGCGTGCGGCTGGAGGCGCCCCGGGACATCGCGGCCCCGCTGACCGCCTCGTGCCACAACCCCAAGCTCGCCTACCTCAACGAGCAGGGCGAGTCGGTCCGGACGTTCTGCGTCTGCGAGGGCGGCCGGCTGATGCAGTACGCCTTCATGGACGCCGTGGTGCTGGACGGTCAGCACTGCCTCACCACACCCACCGAGCGGACCAACTTCGGGATCATCACCACCGTCGACGTTCCGGCCGGCCTGGACGGAACCGAGTACGCGTTGGGCTTCGCCCGCCGGATCACCGCGCTCGGCAACGGTAGGCCCGTGGTGCAGCGGGCGGCCGAACTGCTCGGGCGCGAGGGCGAGGGCGACGCGAAGACCAGCCTGGTCCACGCGGCCTGGGTGGACCTGCGCGAGGCGCTCGGGCCGCGCCGGGTGGCCGACATCGCCGGCATGGTCGAGCGCCTCGAAGAGCTGGCCCCCGGGATCGGCGGGCCTCAGGCCGTGGTGGCGGCGCCCGTGGTGGAGCGCGTCTTCCCCGCGATCGAGCTGTCCGACGGCATGGAGTCCAGCGCGCCGGGCCTCTTCTTCGTGGGCGACTGCTCCTCGAAGATCATCGGCGTCACCTACGGGGCCGCCACCGGCCTGGCCGCCGCCCAGACGATCCTGCACGGCTGACCTGCTCACCCGAACGAGGTCCTACGGCCGACCGGCCGGCACGGCTGAACCCCCGAACCACGGCACACCAAGGAAGGGTCCCATGCTCGAACTGCCCACTCGTGGAGCGGCGGTCCGCGTTCCCGTCGAAAGCCGGGCGTGGGCGCCGGAGCCGTACGCGCGGCTGCGCGATGCCCACCGTGACGTGCCGCCCTGCCAGCTGGCGGCCGCGCTGCTGCTGATCCTCGCCGAGCGGTATGGCGCGCCCTACCGGATCGGCTCGACCGACGGAGCCGAGGCCCTCGGCGGCTCCGGTTCTCTCGAGGCGGCGCGCCAGGCGCTGGCGGCCACCGAAGGGCGGCTCTCCTGGACCGCGCTGCTGGAGCTGCTGGCCGCTCCCGCCCCGGCCGCCCCAGCCCCGCCGAGTTCCGACGCCCCGCTGCTGGTGGTCGGCCCCGCCACGGCGGAGCCGCCCCGTGGCGACCTCGGCCTGCTGACGGCGCCCGACGCAAGCGTGCGGATCCACTGGAACCCTGACGCCTACCCCGCCGGCACCGTCGAGCTGATCGCCCGTCACCTGGAGCGGATCGCCGCGCAGGTGGCCGCCGAGCCCCGGCGACTGCTGGCCGAGCTGGACCTGCTCACCCCCGAGGAGGCGGCGCTGAACGGCGCCGACCCCGCCGTACTGCCCGAGTACCCGGCCACCACACTGCACGAGCTGTTCGCCCAGCAGGCCGCCCGCACTCCGGAGTCGGTCGCCCTGCGCTTCCGCGACGACGAGTTGACGTACCGTCAGCTCGACCAGGCGGCCAATCGTCTGGCGCACCGCCTGCTGGCGGCCGGCGTGACCACCGGGCAGCCGGTGGCCGTCTCCGGAGAGCGCAGCCTGGGCCTGTTCACCGCGCTGCTGGCCGTGTTGAAGGCGGGTGGCGCGATCCTCTACCTGGACCCGGCGCTGCCGGTGGCCCGGCTGGCGCAGTTCGTCGACAGCGGCGGCCCGGCCGCCCTGCTGCACGGCCCGGGCGGCGCACCGCTCGAACTCGGCCTGCCGGTACTGGAGTTCCCGGCCGTCCCCGACCCGCAGGAGTCCGGCCCCGGCCCCGCCCCGCACACCGGGGCCGGCCCGCAGACCCCGGCCTACCTGCTCTTCACCTCCGGCTCCACCGGCGTGCCGAAGGGCGTGGTCCGGCCGCACCGGATGCACACCTCGCGGATCTTCCTCGAACAGGGCATGTACCAGCTCACCGCCGCCGACCGGCACCTGCTCAAGTCGCCGATCAGCTTCCGCGAGTTCCTCTGGCCGCTGGCGACCGGCGGCACGGCGATCGTGGCCGAGCCCGGCGGCGAACGCGACGACGAGTACCTGGTCGGGCTGATCGGCCGGGAGTCCATCTCAGTGGTGAGCTTCGTGCCCTCGATGCTGCGACTGCTCGTCGCGCACCCCGCCTTCGGCGAGCTGGAGCGGCTGCGGCACGTCTTCGTCGGCGGCGAGGCGCTGCCGCCCGACCTGGAGGCGCAGGTCCGCGCCCACGGGCTCGAACTGCACAACACCTACACGCTGACCGAGGCGGACTACGTCACCCACCGGCGCGGGCCGCTGGACGGGCCGTCCGGCAGCCACACCGTCATCGGCCGACCGCTGGACATGCGGGTCTACCTCTGTGACCGGCAGGGCCAGCGGGTCCCGCCGGGCATCGTCGGCGAGATCCTGGTCGGCGGCCCCGGGCTCGCCACCGGCTACGCCGGCGACCCCGATCGGACGGCGGAGCGGTTCCGGCCCAACCCGTTCGGGGACCCGCAGGCGCCGGTCCTCTTCCACACCGGTGACCTCGCCGTGCACCGCCCGGACGGGCAGCTGGAGTACCGCGGCCGCGCCGACCAGCAGGTCAAGGTGCGCGGCCACCGGGTCGAACCGCAGGAGGTCGAACACCTGCTGCGGGAGCACCCGGCGGTCCGGGACGCCGCCGTGGTCGGCTATCCCGACCCGCAGCAGGGCGCCGTGCTGGTCGCCTTCGTGGTCGCCCTCGACCCGGCCGTGACCGACCACGAGCTGCGCCGTGCGCTGGCCGAGCGGCTGCCGGACTTCATGATCCCCCGTCACTTCGCCCAGCTGCCACGACTGCCGCAGCTGCTCAGCGGCAAGGTGGACCGGCAGGCGCTGCGCCCGGCCCGCCGCCCGCGCCCGCGCCGCGCCACCGCCTTGGTCGCCCCGGGCACCCGGACCGAACGGCTGCTCACCGAGCTGTGGCAGCGGGTCCTGGACGCCGACGAGGTCGGCATCGATGACGAGTACACCGCCCTGGGCGGCGACTCGCTGCGGCTGCTGGTGCTGCGTGCCGCGATCCGCGACGAGACCGGTGTCGCGGTCGACCTCGCCGAGTTGCTGCGCCGGCCCACCATCCGGGGCCAGGCCGCGCTGATCGACGGCACCGACCCCGCGGCGGCCGGCACCACCGCAGGCATCGGCATGGTGATCGACGCCGGCAGCCGGCGCCCCGACCCGGCCAGGTCGGCCGCCGAACGCGACCGGCGTGCCGCGCTGCGCGGTGCCGCCCGGGACCAGGAGGCGGCCCGATGACCGCCATCGCCGTGATCGGCCTGGCCGGGCGGTTCCCGAACTCCCCCACCGTGGACCAGTACTGGGCCAACCTGCTGGCCGGGCGCGACTGCATCACCCGGGCGCCGGCCGAGGAGCTGCACGGGCTGGTCCCCGACCGGCAGCTGGCGGATCCCCGCTGGATCGGCGCGTCCGGCCGGATCGAGGGGGTCTTCGACTTCGACCCCGGTTTCTTCGGCATGTCGATCGCCGACGCCCGGATCACCGACCCGCAGCACCGGTTGCTGCTGCGGACCGTCTCCGAGGCGCTGGAGGACGGCTGCGTGGTGCCCGGCTCCGACGACGCCCGGGTCGGCGTCTTCGCCGGCGTCGGCAACAACCGCCACGAGGCCCTCGTCCGCGCGGTGTTGGCGGCCCGTGGCGAGGAGCCGGACGAGCTGGCCCTGGAGATCGGCCATGCCAAGGACCACGCCGCCACCAGGCTCTCCTACCGCCTGGGCCTGACCGGGCCCGGCATGGCGGTGCAATCCGCCTGCTCCACCGGACTGGTGGCGATCCATCAGGCTTGCCAGAGCCTGGCCGACTACGAGTCCGACGTGGCCGTCGCCGCCGCCGCGGCGATCCGGGTGCCCGAGCAGTACGGCTACGTGTACCTGCCGGGCTCCATCGGCTCGGCGGACGGGATCTGCCGTCCCTTCTCGTCCCGGGCCAGCGGGGCGGTCGCCGGCGACGGCGTTGCGGCCGTGGTGCTGAAGCGGCTGGTGGACGCCGAGGCCGACGGCGACCGCGTGCTCGCCGTGGTCCGCGGGTCGGCGGTCAACAACGACGGGGCGAAGTCCGGCTACGGCGCGGTCAGCGCCACCGCCCAGGAACGGGTGATCCGGGACGCCCTGCTGCTCGCCGAGGTCGAGCCGACGACGGTGGGCTCGATCGAGGCGCACGGCTCGGGCACCGCGGTCGGCGACGCCGTCGAGTGGAGCGCGCTGTCCGTCGTCTACGGCAAGGGGTCGGGGAGCCAGCCCGGCCCCTGGGTCGGCTCGGTCAAGTCGGCGGTCGGGCACCTGCGCGAGGCGGCCGGCCTGGCCGGGTTCATCCGCGCCGTGCTGAGCGTGCGCGACGGCGCCGTACCGCCGATCCTCAACCTGGGCCTGCCCGCCGACTACGTCTCCCGCGACCCCGGAGCGCTCCGCCTGCCCCGTGCCGTGCAGACCTGGACCTCGGACGGTCCGCGCCGAGCCGCGGTCAGCTCGTTCGGGCTGGGCGGCACCAATGCCCACCTGATCGTCGAGCAGCCCCCCGCGCCGCCCGCCCGTCCGGCCTCCGAGCAGGACGCCGGTGCGGGCCGCGCCTCGGTCGTGCTGATCTCCGCCGGTTCGGCGCCCGGGCTGGCGGGCACCGCGGCAGCCTGGCGCGACGCGCTGCTGGCCGGCGGCGCCGAGCCGGCCACCATGGCCGACGTGTCGCAGTCCGGCCGCCGGCACCGGGCGCACCGCAGCTTCGCGGTCGGCACCGAACCGGCCGCGCTGGCCGCGCAGTTGACTGCCGACCGGGAGCCGGTGAGCACCGTGCCCGGCCGGACCGACCTCGCCTTCGTCTTCCCCGGCGTGGGCGACCAGTACCCCGCCATGGCGGCCGGGCTGCACGGCCGGCTGCCCGGGTTCGCCACCGCGCTGACCGGATACCTGCGCCAGTGCGGCGAGTTGGTCGGGCGCGACCTGCTGGCCGACCTCTACCCGGACGGCCCGGGCCCGCGGCTCGCGGCCCCCGAGGCGGCCTTCGACCTGCGCCGGCTCGCCGGGCGCAGCACCCAGGACGGCTCGGCGCTGTTCGACCCGGTCGGCTCGCACGCCCTGCTCTTCAGCCTGCAGCTGGCCCTCGCCCAGGCACTGGCGGAGCTCGGCGTGCGGCCGGCCGCGGTCACCGGGCACAGCTTGGGCGAGCTCGCCGCAGCGACCCTGGCGGGCGTCTTCCGGACCGAGGACGCCCTGCGCCTGGTCGTGCAGCGCGCCCAACTGGTCGCCCGGCAGCCCGCGTCGGCGATGCTCGCGGTGGGCCTGCCGGCCGATCAGGCGGCCGAGTTCACCGGCCCCGAGGTGTGGCTGGCGGCGGCGAACTCGCCGCGCGGCTGCGTGCTCGGCGGCACCCGGGCCGGCTTGCTCGCGGTGCAGGAACAGCTCACCCGCCTCGACTCGCCGGGCCGGCTGCTGCCGGTCAACCATGCCTTCCACACCCCGCTGCTGCGGGCGGCCGGCGACGAACTGGCCGAACTCCTCGGCGGCTACCAGCTGTCCCGCCCGACCGTGCCGATGGTCGCCAACCTGACCGGCCGGTGGGCCGACGAGGAGCTCACCGACCCCGGCTACTGGAGCCGCCAGCTCACCTCGCCCGTCCTGTTCGGGCAGGCGCTGGCCACCACCGCCGAGCGCTGCCCCCTGCTGGTGGAGATCGGGCCCGGTCAACTGCGCACGCTGGCGGCCCAGTCGGGTGCCGCGCTCGGCGGTGCGACGGTGTTCGCCACGATGCGCCGGGAGTACCAGCGGGAGGCCGACGACCTGGCGCTCGCCCGGGCGCTGGGCGGGCTCTGGCAGGCGGGCGTGGAGATCGACTGGCAGCGGCTGCGCGATGGCGCGCCGGCTCGCCGGGCCGGGCTGCCACCCACCGCACTGGACCTGCGGCCGCTGCGGATCGCCGAACGGCTGACGGACCTGACGGGCAGTCAGTTCACCGGCGCGCCAGCCGCAGCTGCCGTGACCGACCGTCCCGAGCGGCCGCAGTCGACCGGGATGCCCGCTCCTGGCGAGCCGGCCGACGCCACGCCCGTCCCCGGCGACGGGGTGCTCCCGATGCTGGCCGAGCTGTGGTCCACGGTCCTGGGCGCCCCCGACCCGCAGCCCACCGACGACTTCTTCGAGCTCGGCGGCGACTCGCTGATGAGCTATCGCGTGATCGTCGGCTTGGAGCGCCTGCTGGGTGCCCACGTGCCCGCCCGGGTGGTCTTCCAGCAGTCGACGCTGGGCGGCATGGCGGCCCGGATCGAGCACTGGCGGCAGGAACAACGCCGGCAGTCCGACAGTCGAGGAGAACTCTCTTGAACCAGCACACCGTTGGCATCGTCGGAGCCGGCGTGATCGGCGCCAGCCTGGCCCAGGCCGCGCTCGACAGCGGCCTGCAGGTGGTCCTGCACGACAACGACCCGCAGGCCCTGGCCGCCGCCGAGCAGCGGATGGCGACCGAACGGCGGCTGGCCCGGCTGAGCGGCCGCCGACCCGCGGCAACGGGCACCCTGACGCTCGCCACCGAGCTCGGCGGCCTGGCCGCCGTCGACCTGGTGGTGGAGAACATCGTCGAGGACGAGGCCGCCAAGACCGAGCTGCACCGCCGCCTCGACCGGCTGCTGCCCGCCCGCACCGTGGTCGCGGTCAACACCTCGGCGGTGCCGGTCACCAGCCTGGCGCTGGCCACCGACCACCCGGACCGGGTGCTGGGCGCGCACTTCATGAACCCCGTCGGCCTGACCACGATGGTGGAGGCCGTCCGGACCCCGCACACCGCTCCCTGGGCGATCGAGGCGCTGCGCGATCTGCTGTCCCGGATGGGCAAGAGCGCGGTCGTGGTGGACGACGCACCGGGGTTCGTGATCAACCGCTGTCTGATGATCTTCGTCAACGAGGCGGCCGCTCTGCTGGACGACGGCGTGGCCGGCCCGCAGGACGTCGACCGCCTGTTCCAGGGCTGCCTGGGACATCGCAGCGGCCCGTTGCGCACGGCCGACCTGATCGGCGTCGACACGGTGGTGCGCACCCTGGAGGTGCTCGCCCGGCAGTTCGGTGCCGGCGGCCCCGGGGGCTCGGACGGCCCGCAGCGCCCCGAGCGCTTCGAGCCCTGCGCCCGGCTGCGGCGGATGGTCGCGGACGGGCACCTCGGCCGCAAGTCAGGACATGGATTCTTCACCTACCCGGAGCTGCAGACGATATGACCACCCATGCGAGCATCGGCGCCGACCACGTCACGACCGACCCGACCGACCCGACCGACCCCACGGCCACCGTGGACCAGGACGAGCTCATCCGGCAGGAGACGACCCGCTTCCTGCACCGCTACATCGACGAGGCCGAACTGCGCTCGGGCGACCAGCTGATCACCGCGGGCCTGCTCGACTCGCTGGCCACCGTCGCCCTGGTGGCCTTCGTGGAGCGCCGGTTCGCGGTGCCGGTGCTGGACGAGGACCTCGACCTCGCGAACTTCGACAGCATCGCCGCGATCGTCGGCTTCGTCCGCCGCAAGCAGGACCGGTGAGCGCTCCCGCCGCCCCGGACCTCGGGCTTGCCGACGCGCTGCGCGGGGCCGGTGCGGCCATCGACCGCGAGGCCGAGGTGCCGCAGCGGCTGATCGGCGAACTGGCCCGCAGCGGCGCGCTGGGCGCCATGGTGCCCGAGGAGTACGGCGGCCGGCCGATGAGCTTCGCCGCCTACGGACGGCTCTGCGCGACGGTGGCGGCCGAGTCCGCGGCGCTGCAGAGCCTGCTGACCGTGCACGGCATGGTCTGCCTGAGCATCGCCCGCTGGGCCGGGGCCCGGGCCCGGGCGGAGTTCCTGCCCCGGCTCGCCACCGGTGAGCTGCTCGGCGCCTTCGCGCTGAGCGAGCAGGAGGCCGGCAGCGACATGCGGGCCATCCGGACCACCGCCGACGGTTCGGCGGCCGGCTGGGTGGTCAACGGGGAGAAGAAGTGGATCAGTTTCGGGACCGTCGCGGGTCTCTTCCTGGTCTTCGCCAGGACCGGGAGCAAGACCGGGAGCAAGACCGGGAGCAAAGCCGCGGGCACAGCCGCGGGCGGCGAACTCGCGCTGCTGATCGAGCGCGACGCTCCCGGCGTCCGGCTGCGGCCCGCCCCCCGCACCACGGGATTCCGCGGTGGCATGCTCGGCGAGCTCGTCCTGACGGACAGTCAGGTGCCGCCCGAACGGGCGCTCGGGCGCCCCGGCACCGGGCTGAGCCGGACCGCGCTCGGCGCGCTGACGCTGGGCCGGCTCTGCGTGGCGTTCGGCTCGCTCGGCCTGGCCCGCAGCGCCTGCGACGCCGCGCTCGACCACAGCGGCCACCGCCGGCAGTTCGGCGTGCCACTGCGCGACCACCAGCTGGTGGCAGGGCTGCTGGCCGACGCGGTGGCGGCCACCGAGACCGCCGAGCTGCACTGCGAGCGGGCCGCGGCCGCCCTGGACGGGGACGACGAATGGAGCCAGTTCCACGTGCTGCTGGCCAAGTTGACCGCATCCCGGGCCGCTTCCACCGCGGCCGGCGCGGCCGCCCAGATCCACGGCGCGGCCGGCCTGCTCGAAGGCAGCCCGGTGGACCGGTACGTCCGCGACGCGCGGGTGATGGAAGTCATCGAAGGAAACACCCAGTTGATCCAGCAGCTGGTCTCGGCCCAGGCTGTGGCCCGCCGGCGCGCGACCCGAGCCCAGGAGCCCTGCCATGCCCGGTGACCAGATCAAGTGCGTCGTGTGGGATCTCGACGACACGCTCTGGAACGGCGTCCTGCTGGAGAACGACGCCCTGACGCTGCGCCCCGGCGTCCGTGAGCTGATCGAGGACCTCGACCGGCGTGGCGTGCTGCTCTCCGTCGCCAGCAAGAACGAGCCGCGGCGCGCGCTGGCCAAGCTCGCCGAATTCGGTCTCCAGGAGTACTTCCTGTATCCGGAGATCTCCTGGAAACCCAAGTCCGAGATGCTCCGCGAGATCGCCCGCCGGCTCGGCATCGGCCTGGACAGCCTGCTGTTCGTCGACGACTCGGCCTTCGAACGGGCCGAGGTGGCCGATGCCGTGCCGCAGGTCCGGCGACTGGACGCGGCGGACCTCGACCAGTTGCCCGGGCACCCCGCGCTCCCCGAGTCGGTCAGCGCCGAGGCCCGTCGGCGGCGTCAGCTCTACCGCGAGGCCCAGTCCAGGCAGTCGTACGAGGAGTCGTACGCCGGCCCGCGGGTCGCGTTCCTGCGCTCGCTGGAGATGAAGCTCCAGTTGGCACCGGCCACCTCAGAAGACCTGCTCCGAGCCGCCGAGTTGACCCAGCGCACCCACCAACTCAACACCACCGGACTCACCTTCTCGGTCGAGGAGCTGTCCGCCCTGCTGACCGACCCCTCGCAGTCGCTGCTGGTCGCCAGGCTGACCGACCGGTTCGGCGACCTCGGGACCATCGGGCTGGTGCTGCTGGGCCGGCAGCCGGGCGAGTCGCGGATCCGGCTCTTCCTGATGTCCTGCCGCGTGATGGGCCGCAACGTCGGCGGTGCGATCCTCACCTACCTGGCCCGGTCGGCCGACGCGCGGGGCGAGCACCTCACCGCGGACTTCCTGCCCACCGAGGTGAACCGTCCGATGTACCTGGTCTACCGGCTGGCCGGCTTTCAGGAGACGACCGAGGGCGCCGGCCCCGTCCGCAGGCTCCGCCTGGCCCCCGACACCGGTCGCAACTACCCCGACTACCTCCAGCTCGACCTCGGCCGACTCGCCTGAGCCCCTCTCCCTCCTCCCTCCCCTCTTGAACTCCTCCTGAATGGAGCACGACCGTGCAGGCTTTCACCGACCGCTGGGTCAACGGCTTCAGCCAGCTCTACGACAACGACGACCTCGCCAAGATCTCCTGGGTGACCACCTCGGTCAGCCCGGCGCTCCAGGAACTCGTCATCAACGGCACGCTCGCCCACGGCTCCCGCGTGGTGGACCTCGCCTGCGGACCCGGCGTGCACGCCATCTTCCTGGCCAAGCACGGCCTGAAGGTGACCGGCATCGACCGCTCCACCACCGCCCTGGCCAAGGCCCGTGAGCTGGCCGGCTTCTACGCTGCCGACGTCGACTTCGTCGAGGGCGACATCCTCGACGTGCCGCTGCCGGACGGCTGCGCGGACGTCGTGCACGACTCGTTCGTCTTCCACAACGTCCGCCCGGAGGCCCGGGCGGCCTACCTGGACGAGGCCGCCCGGCTGCTGGCGCCGGGCGGGCTGATGGTCATCGTCGGCTTCTCCGACCGGATGTCCCCCGGCTCCGGCCCGATCCGGCTGACCTCCGACGACCTGCTCGAGCACGCCCTGCCGCGGTTCCGGGTCGAGGAACTGCGCCGGTTCCGCAACCTGCCCACCGAGAAGCGCCCCGACCAGTGGCACTGGCTGGCGCTGCTGCGCCGCCGCTGACCTCGTCCCACCCCTCGAACGGCCGGGCGCGGACGACCACCGCTCCCGGCACCCGAACTCCCCCGCTCCCCGCCGCACTCCCCGATCAGGACTCCGCGTGATGAACTCGATGGTGAACTCGTTGATGCGCTTCAAGGACCGGACCGTCCTCGTGACGGGTGGCGGACGCGGTATCGGCCGGGCCGTCGCGCTCGCCTTCGCCGAGGAGGGAGCCCGGGTCGCGGTCCTGAGCCGCACCACCGAGCAGGTGAACGCCGTCGCCGACGAACTGCGCCAACTCGGCAGCGACGCACTCGCCGTCAGCTGCGACGTGGCCGAGCCGGCCGCGGTCCACCGCGCGGTCGATCAGGTGGAGACCGCGTTCGACTCGATCGACATCCTGGTCAACGCCGCCGGCGTCTTCGCCATGGGCCCGACCGAGGACTTCCCCACCGCCACCTCGCGCGCCCTGCTCGACACCAACGTCCTCGGCACGCTGGAGATGTGTCGTGCTGTCAGCAGCGGAATGCTCCGCCGCGGCGACGGTCGCATCATCAACTTCGCCTCCCTGCTCTCCTTCACCGCCTTCCCCGGCCGCGCCGGCTACGCCGCCAGCAAGGGCGCGGTCCTCCAACTGACCCGCTCCCTGGGCATCGAATGGGCCGCCCAGGGCATCCGCGTGAACGCCATCGCCCCCGGCATGATCAAGATCGAGACCCCCCACCCCGCCGTCCAGGCCGGCACCCTCGACGAGGACGCCATCGTCCGCCGCATCCCCCTCGGCCGCCGCGGCCGCCCCTGCGACATCACCGGCCCCGTCCGCTTCCTGGCCTCCGCCGAAGCCGAGTACATCACCGGCCAGACCCTGGTCGTCGACGGCGGCTGGCTGAGCTACGGCTACCTGTAACGGCACCGGCACCTCCGGCCCGAGCGCCTCCCTGCGGGCGCCGACCGCTCAGGCCTGGGCGACCGCGCACTCCGGGTGCCCCCAGCTCGTGCCGACCTTGGTGATCGTCTCGCCCTTGGCATAGGGCCGGCTGCAGGGGCAGGTCCCGGGGTACCGCGCGGCCAGGGTCCGCGAACCGCCCGAGGAGCTCCTCGCCGTCCCGGCCGCGGCCGCCGGGCGGCGGCTGCGCGGGGCGGACGCGGTCGCGGACGCCGGGTCCGGCACCGGGAGGTCGGCCGCGGTGCCGCCCGCGTCCTGCTGGCTGCGAGCGGCATCACTGGCGGCCTTGTCGGCGATCGCGTTCAGCGGATCGCCGTCCACCTGATGGGCCGGGACATACACGAAGGTGACGTCCCGCCCCTCCAGCAGAGCGTCGATGCGCTGGATCAACTCCCGGTTGGCCACCGGCTTGCCCGCGGCCGTCTTCCACCCGTTGCGCTTCCAGCCCGCCAACCACGTCGTCACCGCGTCCCGGGTGTAGGTGCTGTCCAACCGCACCTCCAACGCCGCCCCCGGATCCGTCGCGCCCAGCAACTGCTCCAGCGCCGTCAGCTCGCCGACGTTGTTCGTGTTGTGCCCCAGCGCGCCGGCCTGCCAGCGCTGCGGAACCCCAGCACCGTCCGCGATCACATAGGCCCAGGCCGCGGGCCCCGGGTTCCCCTTGGCGGCTCCGTCACAGGCTGCGATGACTCGTTCGACCATGCACCGATCATGCCAGGCCTGGCGGCGGTCGATCGCACCTGCCCTAGTGCCTGACGCGGCACTAGTCGACGGTGAGGCGGAGCGTCGCCCCGTCAGGGAGGTCGTGGACCTGCCGGGCGATCGGCCCTCGGATCCGCATGGCGGTCACGGCATCGTGCACGACGAGGTTCTCATCGCTGTAATCGCCGCCGCCGACGAAGAACTCGAGCGGCACGAGGCGCTGGCCGGGGTCCAGGGGGCCGTTGCGCTTCTGGTAGGCACGGGCGAATCCCGCCGCGCCGTTGACGTCCGGGTCCGCGAGCAGCCAGCGCGCCCAGTCCTCGAGACTCCCGCCCAGCCGCTCCACCTCGGCGGTCTCGGGGTTGAACCGGACCACGTCCTCGTTGCCCACGATGCCGAACTGGACACCGAAGATGTCCTGCCCGAAGCAGAAGATCTCGTCGGCCAGGCCCTCGTACGTGTCCTTCCACGCCTCGCCGGAGTTCCACGCCACCATGTCCGGTCCCAGGCCCTCCTCGCCCACACGGAAGACCTGGACACCGGCGTTGAAGAGGAAGAAGCCGTTCATGCCGGAGATGACCGATCCGAGCTCGGCGAACGGCCCGTCCCCCAGGCCGAAATCGAGCTCGACGGCAGGCCCCATGGGCCCGCGAGCCCTTGTGAGCAACTGCTCCAGTGCGCTGGACATGTCGTTCCATTCCGCGGTTACGGGGCCGATCGGCCGGGTCAGGTGGTCATCACGCAACGGGTGCTCGTGCTGCGCCTGCCGGAAGCCGGGACTCAACCCAGCGCCCCCGCCAGCCCGGTGATGACCACCGGCGACCCTACATCCGCCCGCGCCGCCCGTGATCTGCGCAGATCACGGGTGACGCTGACCCGCTTCAGCCAGCGGTCCCGCCCGTCGTAGCGCGCCGGGAACGGCTGACGGCCGTGCACCGCCCGGTAGTTGTCCACGATCAGCAGCTCCCCCGGCGCGAGCGCGATCTCGCTGCGGCCGCGCTGGAGCTGGTCGGTGAGCGCCGCCAGCGCCGCGCGGGCCTCCTCGTCCTCGGGGTCGGTCTCGATGAAGTACTCGTCGAACGCGAGGTAGGGGGCCGACTCGCCGCCGAACAGCACCCCGGTACGCGGCGGCGCGGGCGGCTGCTCACCGCGCTCGGCGGCCCGCCGCAGGTGCTCCTCGTCCGGCACCAGCACATAGCGCGGCTCCGCGAGGATCCGTCGCTGCTCAACGGTGAGCCGGGTCGGGTCGAGCGGCGCGTAGACGGTCGGGATCCGGTCGTCGTTGCGCAGGCAGAGCAGGCCCAGATAGTCGCAGCGCAGCGCCGAGAACGCGTCCTCGTTGTGCAGATCGAGCACGCTGGCGCTGCTGCCGGCGTTCTTCTCCAACTCCTCGCCACGCACCGGCATCAGGTCCTGGACCAGGCTGCCGTCCTGCACGGTGCTCCACGCGAAGACGTCGCCCAGCACGGAAGCCACCAGCACCAGGTAGAGCTCATGGACCGATGCTGTGCCCGCCGTTCCCGCCGGCTTGCGCCAGTGCGCGGGGGTGGGGCCCAACTCGTCGTCGACGACGGTCCAGCCGCTGAGGACGAAGCCGCCCGCCGGCTCCTCGCGGCGGAAGGCCTCCAGGAAGCGGAGAAGCCGCTCCGGCAGCCGGCGCGCCGCCACCGGCAACGCCCGGAAGAACTCGGTCCCGCTCTTGTCGGCGAGCGCCTCGAGCTCGGCTGCGAGACCGGCCACGGCCGCGCGGGCCTGGTCCCGCTCCTCGGGGGACAGGGTGAAGTGCAGCACCGAATGCTCCTTTCCGGCTTCAGCCGTCAGCCGCGGGTCGCCAGGTGGTCGCCGATGGCCACCGCGTCGATGCGGGTCGACCGGAAGGTCGCCAGCGCGTCGGCAGGCGTGCAGACGATCGGCTCGCTGTCGTTGAACGACGTGTTGAGCACCATCGGTACTCCGGTCAGCTCCTCGAACTCGGAGATGAGCCGGTGGTAGCGCGGATTGGCCTCCCTGGACACGGTCTGCACCCGGGAGGTGCCGTCCACGTGCACCACAGCGGGAATCCGGGCGGCCAGGCCGGGGCGGACCGGACAGGTGAAGAGCATGTACTGGTAACTGTCCGAATCCCGCCCCAGGTCGAACCAGTCCCGGGCCCGCTCGGCCAGCACGCTCGGCGCGAACGGCCGGAACGCCTCCCGGTGTTTGACCTTCTCGTTCAGCATGTCCCGCATCCCGGGGTCACGTGGATCGGCCACCAGCGACCGGTTCCCCAGGGCCCGCGGGCCCAGCTCCATCCGGCCCTGGAACCAGCCGACCACCTCGCCACCGGCGATCCGCCGGGCCACCTCGCGGGCGATGTCGGGAGAGCGTCGCGGCACGATGCCTGCCTGGGCGAAGGCCGCACGGATCTGCTCGCCGGTGAACTCCGGGCCGGTGTACTCGCAGCCGGTGGTCGCGGGCTTGGGGAACGCCGGCTGCGTCGCGTAGTAGGCCGCGAGGGCCGCACCGATCGCGGTTCCGCCGTCGTGCGGCGCGGAGGGGATGTGCACCCGGGAGAACGGGCCCTCCTCCTTGAGCAGCCAGTTGGTGGTGCAGTTGAGCGCCACACCGCCGGAGAAGCAGAGCGTCCGGGTGGGGTGCAGGGCGTAGGTCCGTTCGGCGAGCCCCAGGATCGTCCGGTTGTTCCAGCTCTGCAGTGCGGCGGCCAGATCGATGTGCCGCTCCAGGAGCGGCTCGGTGGGCAGGCGTCGTGGACCGAAACGTTTCTCCAGGGCGTCGAAGTGCGGGAGCCGGAACTCGAAGGCCTCGCTGCGCACCGCCGGCTGCGGACCGTCGCCGACGATCTCCGCGAGTGCGGCCGTGTAGGTATGCGGGTTGCCGTAGGAGGCGAGGCCCATCACCTTGGAGGCGTCATAGGGGCTGAAGCCGAGGTAGGCGCTGAGCTTCTCCCAGACGAAGCCGACGGACTGCGGATAGCTCAGTTCGCCATGGGACTCGATCAGCACCCCGTTGCCGCCGCCCAGCAGTGCCGTCGCCGACTCCCCGATGCCGTCCACCACCAGGACGGCGGCCCCCTCCTCGCCGCACGGGTAGTACGCGGAGGCCGCGTGGGCCAGGTGGTGCGGTATCCAGCGGATGCTCGCTTCGCAGTCGACGCCGAGCAGCTCGGACAGGCGCTCGGGTATCCGCGCCAACCCGGCGGCGAAGTCCGCCTCGCCCTCGGCGCTGCCCCAGTCGCCGGGGACACTGAGCGGGTCCAGCCGGAAGGTGTCGCGGCGCAGCCGGGGTTCGAAGGCGATCGCGACGAGGTCGAGCTCCTGTGGAACGATCCCCGCTCGCTCCAGGCAGAAGGCCAGGGCCCGCTCCGGCAGGATGTCGGCGTTGGAGACCAGCGCGGGTTTGCCGTGCTTGACGCGGTTGAAACGCTCCTCCTCGGCGGCGGCGACCACGTCACCGTCGATGACGAGAGCGGCCGAGGACTCGTGGTACACGCAGTTGATACCGAGGATCTTCACGTCGACCTTCCGAATGGCGCGGTGCCGCGTCGATCAAGCGCCGGCCTCTGCTCCGGTGGGGCGGGCTCGCGCCTGATGACGATCGGTCAGGTAATTCTGCACGGTCTGCTCGGACGGGAACAGACATCCGGCGATCTTCGTCGCACCGGCCCCCCGGGCGGAGGGCGCGAGGTCCGGGTCGTACCGATCTAGCATGGAGAAGCAAGTCCTCATCTCCAGGCCCGCGCCGCAGCGGCAGGGAGGCCGGCATGGCGTTCGACACGGCTGGTTTCGAGCAGGCGGACGGCTACCGCTACATACCGATCTCCGAACACGGCCTGATCGGCGATCTTCGTACGACCGCCCTGGTCGGCACGAACGGCACCATCGACTGGTACTGCTGCCCTCGCTTCGATGCGCCCAGCATCTTCGGGTCCATCCTCGACGCCGACCGGGGCGGGTCGTTCGAGCTGGCCGCCGAGGTCCCGACCCGCACCCGGCAGTTCTACTTCCCCGACACGAACGTGCTGATCACGCGGTTCTTCGCCGCGGACGGGGTGGCGGAGATCCAGGACTTCATGCCCGTGGTCGACGAGTCGCGCGAGGCGTCCCGGCACCGGCTGATCCGGCGGGTGGTCTGCGTCCGCGGCACCCTCCCGTTCAGGGCGCGGATCGCCCCGCGCTTCGGCTACGGCACCGAAACGCACACCACGCACCTCGAAGGAGACCACGAGGCGGTGTTCCGCTCCCCGTCCCTGACGCTCGCGCTGACCGCCACCGCGCCCCTGGAGAGCGACGGCCTGGACGTGTGGTCGCACTTCAAGCTCCTCGAGGGCGAGTCCAACGTGTTCGCCCTCGACCGGCTCGGCGACGGCGTCCGGCCTCGGTCGTGTCCGCGTGCCGAGGCGGAGGAGCAGGCCGAGGCGACCGTCCGGTTCTGGCGCCACTGGCTGGCCGGTTCGCAGTACCACGGGCGGTGGCGCGAGATGGTGAACCGCTCCGCGCTGGTGCTGAAGCTGCTCACCTACGCGCCGACCGGTGCGATCGTCGCCGCCCCGACCACCAGCTTGCCCGAACAGATCGGCGGCGAGCGCAACTGGGACTACCGGTACGTCTGGGTCCGCGACGCCGCCTTCTGCGTCTACGCCATGCTGCGCCTCGGGTTCACCTCGGAGGCCGAGGCGTTCATGGGGTTCCTCGGCGAGCGCGGCATCATGCGCGGCACCGGTGCGACCGGCCCGCTGCAGATCATGTACGGCATCGACGGGCGCAGCGACCTGCCCGAGTACGAGCTGCCGAACCTGGAAGGCCACCTCGGCTCCGCACCGGTCCGGGTCGGCAACGCCGCCACCGGCCAGCTCCAGCTGGACATCTACGGAGCCCTGATCGACTCGGTCTACCTGTACGACAAGTGGGGACAGCCGATCAGCAGCGACCGCTGGGCCGAGGTCGGCGCGATGGCGGACTGGCTCTGCGAGCACTGGGACCAGCCCGACGAGGGAATCTGGGAGACCCGCGCGGGCCGGCGGAACTTCGTGTACTCGCGGCTGATGTGCTGGGTGGCACTGGAGCGGGCGATGCGGATGGCGAACCGCCGCGGCCTGCCGGCCGACCTGCCCCGCTGGCGGCAGTCCCGGGACGCGATCTACCGGCAGATCATGGCGCGCGGCTGGTCGGTCGAGCGGGGCGCGTTCGTCCAGGCCCTGGACGACGGCGAGCTGGACGCCTCGCTGCTGATGATGCCGATGGCCAAGTTCGTCTCGCCCACCGACCCCAAGTGGCTCTCCACGCTGGACGCGCTCACCACGGACCTGGTCTCCGACTCGCTGGTCTACCGCTACGACCCGGCCAGCAGCCCGGACGGCCTGCACGGCCCCGAGGGCACCTTCTCGATCTGCTCCTTCTGGTACGTGGAGGCGCTGGCCCGCGCGGGCCGGCTGGAGGAGGCCCGGCTCGCCTTCGAGAAGATGCTCACCTACGGCAACCACCTGGGTCTGTTCGCCGAGGAGATCGGCCCGACCGGCGAGCAACTGGGCAACTTCCCCCAGGCCTTCACCCACCTCTCGCTGATCAGCGCCGCCTTCAACCTCGACCGCGCGCTGGGCTGACGCACCAGGAACCAGGGAATACGCGATCAGCCCAGCTCGGGAAGGCTCCGGAGCTGGGCTGATGCTGGGATTCTGGCTGGTCGACTGGTGGGCGCGGACGGTTTCGAACCGCCGACATCTGCTTTGTAAGTTCGATCGAACGGCCGTCCGGCCTGGCCGGCCCGACAGAGTCAGCCCGCTCCGCCTCCCTCGCCGGCCAACCCGATGCGCCTGCATCCGGCGCCGTTGATGTCAGGCGGTGATGTACTGACTCCGGCTTCCCGGCCTGGCTGACAAGCTCGTTTCCCTTGTGCTCCAAGTGATCCCCCTATGCGCCCTTGTCGCGCTGCGCCGATCACCAGACCGTCAGAGCTGACGATCGTCAGAGCGGATCCAGCCCTGGGGGAGTTCGTGACCGATGAAGATACAGCTTCACCATGGGCCCGGAAGGTCTTTGGCCCGCTCGCCCCCAGCCTGACCCGGATCGTTCCGGCTTGCCTCGTCCGAGCGCACGAGCGGGCAAGGGATGCTCATCAGAGTGTGCACACCCAGACCCTGGAGGCGTACGGGCACGGGCTCTACGCCGCACAGTACGAAGAGCTGGCCACCGGCCTGGCAGAGCTCCCTGACGCCGAGCCAGTCCGGCTCCAGGCGCGCACCGTCATGGTCGTGGCCGGCCACGTGCTCTATCCGCTCCGCTACTCGAAGAAGGACGTACCCGTCAGCAGCGCCAAACTCCGCCGCGCCTCCGGCCTGCGAGCCGACCTCATCCGGCGCCACGGACCGGATCCGATGCAGGGCGAACTGGACCTGGGCCTCGACCACGACGAGCCGGACGAACTGCACAACGACCTCGCCCGACTCTCCCCCGAGACCAAGCTCGTCCTCGTGGCCTACGCCTGCGCCCAGCACAGCGGTGTCGTCCGCCTGGAGTGGGGCTCGGCAGAGCTCCGCAGCGAGGACAGATCACTGATCTGGCACCACCACGAAGCACTGCCAGTACCCCCGCAACCGACCACTGGCTGACCACCCAGGCAGCGAGTCCGCATCACACCCTCCGCTGGCGCCACCGCCATGATCGCCGTCCAAGCGGACGGGTGCGTAGAAGAGCCCTGCTCGCTTCGGCATTCAAAGCGCTTCGACCTGCGTGTATGTCTGAAGGTCTATCTCTGTTCGGCTGGCCTAGCCGTGCATGTGCCGCAGGCGAGGAAACCTCCCCGTTTGATTGAGACGCCGCGTCGAGGTCGTCTCCAGGATTTCTTCAAGGCCGAGCCTCGCGCGCCGCGCCGCGTGCCTGTGCCTGTGACGAGGCGGGCCGTATCGCCAGCGTTGCGGAACTCTGACGTGGTGATCAACTGGCGCCTCCGTGTACGCGCGTCGCTGTGCATCCTCGCACCGGCCGGCTTCAGGCCCGGTTTGGGCCGCTCTGCTCTGAACCTCCGCTGCCGGTCAGCTGCCAATTTTC
Source organism: Kitasatospora sp. GAS1066B (assembly GCF_041262605.1). Classification (NCBI taxonomy): domain Bacteria; kingdom Bacillati; phylum Actinomycetota; class Actinomycetes; order Kitasatosporales; family Streptomycetaceae; genus Kitasatospora; species Kitasatospora sp. GAS1066B. The sequence continues at coordinate 245,260 of NZ_JBGCCO010000006.1, read as the reverse complement.
TCGCAGCAAATAGTTCGAAACGGCTACACGGGCCACCAGCTCCCAACTATCCTTAGTCGTCCCAGACCATAAGTACTGAAAGGAGTACTTCCGTTAGTAGTTATGAGGGCGACGGTAAGCTCGCCGCAATTACGCGTATGCTTCGAAATTTCTTGCGGTGGGGAGCCCAATTCTTATGGCTTCTAGTTAATCCGGATGAATCCGACCCGCCAGCCACGGGATTGGAAGCGCTCATTGATCTCCCTCGGGCGATCCAGAATGGATTTAGAGAACGGCGAAATATCGAGATTCGGGAGCTCGAGGACATTGTCGACCGGCAGCGGGCGAAGGTTTCAGAGCTTTCTTCTCTAGATACAGAGACAAGAGCCCGCATAGGACCTGCGGTCGCTACGGCCTACCTGACGACCCTGGTTGATCCGGCCAGAGGTAGGTCGGTTAAAAATTTCGCCTTAGATCATGAACCGTTGATTGTCAGGACGGTGCTGCTGCTCGGTTTATTTTCATTTTGGGGGGAGCATCAGAAGTACTTTTATGCTCTGCCTCAAGAATCTCAGACATCCATTCTAATAGTCGTTGCGTTGGCATTTTTTGTAACCAGATTTGTATTTTCAGTCCTAGATCGCGCTTCAAGGTGGCTCGCGTATCTATGGCGGCTGTGCCTCGTGGCAAGTGCTGCATTGTTGCTCCGCTATAGGGACGGCTGGATGAAGTCGGTCCACGAATCCGGCCTACTGGTCGCAGGGCGCAGGTGGCCGAACTGGAAGCAGTTAAGTATCAGCACTGCGGAGCTGGATAGAGTATTCGTTGTTAGCCTTTCTGGCGTACTTGCTATGGCACTCCTGCCTCTCGTCTCATCAGTTTCGGACGAGATAGTCGGCTTTATCCGCAGAAGGGTTTCAACTTCGACTGCCTCGTGCGCCCGAATGATACAGCGCCTATTCGAACTCGCACTATTGGCGGAACGAGAGGGTTTCGAAAGCGGTGACACGGAGTCGCAGCGAAGCCTGGCTTTCGGAAACTACCTCGCTGGGCGGGGGAGGCTACTGATCGTTGACTCGCTGGAGAGCCTCGCCAGATTCTCTGAAACACAATGGAAGAACTCAATTCTTACTGGGGATCGCGTCGCCGACTACTCTGTTGTGAGACTGGCAGATGGTGTCGCTGCCGCAGCTAGGAGCTGGAAGCGGGAGGCGGCCACGGGTATTAGTGGCCTCGATCACATGCGGGAGTCCTTCGCTGTTGCGCTTGTTGATGCCGTTGATGGTAGATGGGGTGCTTTGGCTATTGACACTGTGCGTGAAAGCAGGCTAACAAAAGCACTTCGCAGTCTCCGACGACTGGTGGCTATTGCGATAGTATTGGCGGCAGGGGCGCTAACTATTCTCCATCCCTTTGAGTGGACTAGGGTTCTCTCCGGGGCCAGTATGGGCCCCATCTTCATGATCGTTGCTGGAGGGATTGCAATTGTTGTCGATCCATCGGTTGGAGACCGAATTAGTGCCGCAGCAAAAGTGACAGGTGGCATCCTGAAGAACTGATGTGTCTATCAGTTGTTCCTTCATGGTCTGGAGCGATCACCACAGCTGGCGAGTAGGGTCTGTCTCATGAGTAGGCTCGTGCTGATGGACCTGGACAACACTTTGATAGACCGGCGCGGCCCGCTGGCGAATTGGGTCGTCGAGTTCGCTGCGGCGCGGCAGCTGTCGGCAGCTGCCGCAGATCGCATATCTGTAGCGCTTCGTGAGCGGGCGAGCGCAGAGACATTCGAGGACCTGCGCAGCGCCTTTGGCCTGGCGGAGTCGGCGGCAGAGCTTTGGGGTGCCTACGTGACCGGGATGGCTAGAGGGGTGGTGTGCAGCCCGGAGGTCCTGGCTCGGATTGATCTGCTGCGGTCCACTGGTTGGACGGTCGGGGTGTTGACCAACGGGGCAACGGACATTCAGCTAGCCAAACTCGCCGCCACGGGCCTCCTCGACCGGCTCGACGCGGTGTGCATCTCAGATGAGGCAGGAGCCCGCAAGCCCGATGTCGAGGCGTTCCGAGTAGCGGTCGCGCGCTGCGGATACGAGCTTCCTGCGGGTGCCTGGATGGTCGGGGACAACCCGGCGACGGACATCGCCGGGGCGGCTGCGGCCGGCCTGCGGACCGTCTGGATCTCGGCGGGCAGCGCGTGGGCCACACCGGGGTTGACCCCGGATCACATCGCCGAGACTGCGGCCGAAGCGGCGGACTTCCTACTTGGACTCTCGGAGGGCATGCGATGACCAGCAAGCTGACCGTCGGCATCCTCCACCCGGGGAGCATGGGCGCCGCAGTCGCCGCCTGCGCTCGGCCGAATGCCGAACGCGTGCTCTGGTGTCCTAAGGGCCGCAGCACTGCCACAGTGGCCCGGGCAGAAGAGGTTGGACTGGAGCCCGTGGGCGGGCTGAACGAGTTGCTGGACCAAGCCGACATTGTCCTCAGCCTTTGCCCGCCGGCCGCTGCCGAGGAGTTGGCCCGTACCGTCGCCGAGCACCGATTCGCTGGCGTGTTCGTGGAAGCCAACGCCATCAACCCGGAGCGGACGAAGCGCATCGCCGCCCTGCTGGACGGATCCGCTCGTGCGGTGGTCGACGGCGCTGTCATCGGCTCGCCGCCGATCGGCGGCAAAGGGACTCGGCTGTATCTCTCCGGGCCGCTCGCCGCCGTCTCGCTACTGGAAGAGCTGTTCGCAGACAGCCCGGTGAAGACTCCGGTACTGGGCAGCGATGTTGGCCAGGCATCAGCGCTGAAGCTGTCGTACAGCTCATACCAGAAGGCGTCACGCGTACTGGCGGCAATTGCGTTCGGTGCGGCCCGAGCCCACGGCGTTGACGCGGCTCTGCTCGACGTGGCGAGCAAGCGCGAGGGCAGCTACCTGGTGGAGACCGGATACATCGCCAAGACCGCGGCGCGTGCGTGGCGCTGGGGGCCGGAGATGGACGAGGCCGCCGACATGCTGTCCGCTGACGGACTGCCAGACGAGCTGCTGCGGGCCGCAGCACAGACGCTGGCGCGTTGGGAGAGCAGTAAGGACCTCGCCGGGTTGACCCCGGACGAGGCCCTTGACCGTCTCGCGGAGCGATGAACGCTCTGTCGGGAGCTAACTGTGGAGCGACAGCGCGGCGCTGATGTATCCCGCTGCCTCCTGAGGAGACAGCTCATTGGTGTCCAGCGATACGTTCCACTTCTGGTCAGGATGAGCGTCGATGTCAGCCTTCGTCGCATCCCACGTGCTCAGGCGGTCGCCCGTGTCGCTGTCGCCCCGGCCTGCCGACCGCGCCGCAGTCTGCTCCCGTGAGCACCAGAGCAGCACCGTGATCCAGTCAGCCGGATAGTCGGCGAGGACTGCCTCGATCCCAGCGACCTGCCCCAGGTGAAGAACGGGGACGCCCGAGGCGAAAGCAGCGTCGAGGCCCAGCCGGTCAACCACGTAGACGTTGCCGTAACGGTCGTTGCGGTAGATCACGTCGCCGGCAGCTTCGAGCTCCGCGAGCTGCGACAGAGTACCCATCCGATAGCCGGCGGACTTTCCGGAGCCCAACTTCATTCGGGAGAAGAGCTCGTAGCGGGGATCCAGCTCTTGCAGGGCCCGGGTCACCGTGTCCTTGCCCGCTGCCGGTGGGCCGTAGAGGATGATGCCCCGCCGGCGGTTCACAGTCCGCCCCCGCTCAGCAGATCGCGCGCCTGATCGGCTGCGGCGATCGCGGCACCGAGGCGGTTGTCCACCACGAAGTGGGGCCCCTGCGGCCGGAGTTCCAGGTCCATCGTGGCCAGGTACTGGTCCCAGTTCTCCATCTTCCACATGTCCCGCGCGGCGCCCCGGAACTCGATGTACTCACGCATTGAGTCGGGATCACACTGAACCCAGATACTGGCAACTGCCACGCGCTTGGACCTGCAGCGGTTATAGAACCGCTGCATCCATTCAGCTTGCGAGAATTCTGCCACGAATGGCGCGTCAAGGATTGCGGAAATCCCGCAGTCGAGGTTATCCCACGCCGATTCCATGAGGCAGCGATATTCGAGGGGCCTAACCTTCTCCCGGTACAGTTCTGAGCTTCTGTCGTTGGCTTCGCCGCCAAGGGCGATTAGGAGTTGGTCGACCAGCGGCCGGGTAAGCGAGTCCTTATCCAGGATCGGCCATCCGGTCAGTCGGCCAAGGAACTTGGCGAACTCCGACTTCCCGCTCCCGGCATAGCCGCCCACTAGTACTACGGTCGGCCCTTGAGCGGAGTCGCCGCTGGCCTGCCGTCGCCAAGCATCTATCACGCGGTCCCGAAATGACTCGGCGTCTACGTCCCCTGCGCCCTCTCGGATGCTGCCGAGCGCCTCGCGGATCGCGGTGACCTGATCGGGAAGCGCGTCAGGGGTACGAGGGTTTGGCACCGTGGTGACCTCTCCGGGGAGCGGTCGGCGGAAGCCCAGTTCTGCCTCGTTGAGGTGGTAGAGAAGCTGGTAGGCGCGACGGTAATCAGGGCGGGGATACGAATCACCCTTTTCGTGATTCCATACCGTCTGGAAGTTCGCGGCAAGGTTGAATCCGAGCCGCTCGCTGATCCCCCTGAGCCCCTCTCCAACTTCCTCTAGAGTCAATCCGTGAGCTTCTCGCGTCTTCTTGAGAATCCCCGGATCCCAACCTGGGTGCTGCCGAGACACATTCCCCTCCTAGGAAACTGCTCGATGCCGCGAGTGTAGCGGCTCGTTGAGCTCACCGGAAACCGTGATAGAACTCGTGATACTACTCGTTTAAATTAATTCTGTGAGTTTTGAGTAACAACGAGTGATACTGATTTCCCCTTGGCTGCGGTGGACTTGAGTCATCCAGCCAGGAGGAGCACAGATGCCACTCAGTTCGCTTCGCATCCCCGATCGCCACCCCGCTTCGAGGGACGCTGCCTGCCGCCGTCCGCACCTACCTGCCCTCAAGCGCAGCTACCCGCTCCCGCAGGTCCGCCAGTTCCTCTCGGACCCGCGCCAGCTCCTCTCCTATGCCTGCCGTCATGGTCGGCGCCGCCTCGGTGCCTTCGGCAGAGTCCCGGGGAACCAGCTTGGTGATGAAGTAGCCGCGGTTGCCCTCCGAGAAGATCAGGCCTTCTGCGACCAGGGGCCGCAGGCCGTTGCGCAACGTCTGCGGTGCAATGCCGAACTCGGCAGCCAGCTCCCGAGTTGAGGGCAGGCGCCCGGTCGGGTACTTGCCGTCGCTGATCCTCCTGCGGATCTCGGCAGCCACCTGCTCTGACGGGAACTTTGTGGGGTCGTTCGCGGCGAGGCTCATGCCTTGAGCGTATCCAGCGCCGCCGCGCACTACCACGCACTGACGCACAGGGCTTGTGAGCAAGCGCGCGCTAGTGCATGCTTGCTCATGAGCAAGCCCCCGAAACGAGGGCTTCGCTCACGGGACACCGCCATGCCTCGTATGGCGCCTGACCTGTGAGAACGCGCCCAGAGGGTGGGTGACCACTCAAAGGAAGCGGCTGTTCCTTGAGAACTGAAGAGTGATCGTGCGGGACCGACGCGAGGGCGGCGGTCGCGGTATGGCGCCTAGGCCGAGAGGCCGGGGGATGACCGCCGCGATACGTGCTCTCCCTCTACGCAGTGGCGTGCCACCTCTTTGCGGGGTGTGGGGATGGACGGTGGCGCTGACCAGGCCGATTCGTACGGCTGGATGGCGTTGCGGAGCAAGCCAGCGGGGTTCCAATGCACGTGGCGGGATGAGAGAGACCGCCCCCGTGGCGACCGGGTGATGTCACCGGCGGCAGCGAGCCACGCAGCCCCCGATCGGGGGTGCCGCCCTGCTCGTGCTGAGCAGAGAGGAAGCACCGGACCAGGCCCGAGAGACCTGACGCCCGTAGGACGGGCCTTCAACTCTGGTCGCTCTACCAGTGATCACGGCTCCCGGCGCGCACCGCCTGCCCCTTGTCGGGGTGGCGGTGGCGCGTCGGGTTCCGCGGCTGCTCGTTGGGCGCCGATTCCGATACGGCTGCGGCCCCGGTGGTGGTGCACCGGGGCCGCTCAGGGCCGTCCCGCTTGAACGGAGATACGACCCATGCGATTGATTGTCGCAGGCCACGAGGCCTGCACGGCTCGCGAGTTCACGGAACTCGCGCTCGGTGTCGACACGGAGCTGTTCACCGGCACCGACGAGGAGCCGGCCGAGGAGCGTCTGGCCCGCCTGGCGGCCGCCCGCGACGTGCTGCCGGACCTGCGGCCGGATGAGGCCCGCTATGCCCGTTCGCTGATGCGTACCGCCGCCCAGCGGCGTCGGGTGCTGACGTGGAAGGCGGCCGCGTGATGACGACCGCTGCCCGCACGCTGACCCTGGTCGGCACCCGCACCCCTCACGCCACCGCCCGCCCGACGACCGCGGTCATCGCGGCGCTGGCTGCGGCCACCCCACCCGCTGAGAGCGACCTGCACGGCGCCGCCTGCACCGACGTCGATCCCGGCTTGTTCTACGGGCCCGACCCGGACGAGGACGGCTACGAGGACACCGCAGCAAGGGAGTTCGCCGAGCGGCGGGCCAAGGCCATCTGCTGGTCGTGCCCGGTGCGCGGCCGCTGCCTGGCCTTGGCGATGGAGCGCAAGGAGCCGGAGGGCGTCTGGGGTGGTCTGACCGCTCGCGAGCGCCGCCGCCTGACCTCGGCCATCTACGCCAAGCGCACGACACTGGCTGAGGCGGTGGCGCGATGAGCGCCGCGGCTGGGCCCGCCACGTCGCAGGCGGGTGAGGCGATGCGGGAGGCGTTGGCCCGTACCGAGCAGTTGGGTGCGATGGTCGAGCGGCACCTGGCGGTGCTTCACCCGCAGCCGCCCGTCCCGCCGGCGCCGAGTGCGGCCGGGGGTGGGCGATGAGCGCGGCCACGGCTGTTTCGGGGACGCCGGATCCGGTTTCAGGTCCGGCGCCTGACACTTCGGGCACGCCGCGGTCGGCTTCGGGTGCGGTGATGGTGGCGCTGACGCTGGTGGCCCTGGCGGGCGGGACGGTGCTCGCGGGGATCGGCTTCACCGGGTCCTACGCGTCGCTGGTGCACCTGGGTTTCAGCCACGGGCTGGGGCGTTTCAGCTACGCGTTCCCAGTCGGTGTGGACGCGGGGATCGTGGTGCTGCTGGCCATGGATCTGCACCTGATCCGGCGCGGCACGCCGTGGCCGGTGCTCAGGTTGCTGGCGCACGGTTTCACCGGCGCGACGATCTATTTCAACGCCGCGTCCAACGGCGCCGGGCTGGCCGATCCGACCGGCACCGCGATGCACGCGGTGGTGCCGCTGATGTTCGTCGCGGCGGTGGAGGCCGGGCGGCGCCTGGTCATCGTGACCGCGCGGATCGAGGCCGGCCATGCTGCGGCGGGGGTGCCGGTGCACCGGTGGCTGCTGGCCCCTGTGCCGTCGTGGCGGATGTACCGGCGGATGCGCCTATACGGCATCCCCTCCTACACGCGGGCGGTGGAGCTGGAGCGCGAGCGGCTGGTCTACCGGGTGATGCTGGAGCGCGACCACGGCGACGTGGGCCAGGCCCCGGCTGACCTGCGGCTTCCGCTCACGATGGCCCGCTTCGGGCTGAGCGTGGACGAGGCCCTGGCGCTACCGCTTGAGGCCGCCGAGCAGGCGATGCTGCGCGAGGAGCGCCAGGCCGGCTTCGAGGCCGATCTGGCCGAGCGTGCACAGGAGCGCGACGCTCACCGGCAGATCGCCCGCCTGCGCTCGGTGGGTCGGGTGGAGGCGGCTGGGTTCGAGGTCGGGGCGGAGACCGCCACTGCCAAGGCCCACGCCCATGCCCGAACGGTGGCCGCCGGCCGGGAGGCCGAGGCCGCCGAGCGCACCGACCAGGCGGAGGCGGTCATGCGGGCCGCCCAGGCCGAGCAGGAGGCCGCCGACGCCCGCCTGCGCGCTGCTGAAACCGACCGGGCCGCCGCTGAAACGGAGCAGGCCGCCGCTGAAACGCGGCGCCGCGCGGCTGAAACCGACCGGGAGGCGGTGGCCGCAGAACAGGCGAGCGCCGTCGAGCAGGAGGCCGCCGAACAGGCCCGGCTGCGTGCTGCTGAAACGGCGCGGGCTCTGGCCGAAACGGAGGAGGCCACCGCCGAAGCGCGCCGCCGCGCGGCCGAAGCCGACCGGGACGCGGCAACCGCCGAGCGGGCCCGCATCGCCGAGCAGGAAGCCGCGCAGGAGGCCCGGTTGGGCGCGGCTGAAGCGCGCGAGCGTGCCGCTGAAATCGAGCTGCGTGTCCTCGAAATGGAGGACGAGGCGCGTCTGACGCCGTCTCAGCGCGGTGCCCGCAAGGTCGCCCGGATGATCCTGGCCGACGGCGCCGGTATCGCGGAGTCCATCGACCTGCAGACCATCGCCGAGGCCCTGGGGGTGTCGGTGGCCACCGCCTCTCAGCGCCGCGCCGACGCGGCCGAGCTGATCGCCGCCGGCTACCGCCCCGCGCGCCCGGTCCTGACCGGCGCCAACGCCTGACCCAGACAGGAGCACAGCTGATGTCCCTGACCACTCACGGCGCCGTCACGGCGCCGCTCGGCACCACCACCGCCTTCCACTGGGTGCTGACCGTCCAGACGGCGAACGGCGGCATCCACACCCTCAGCGGCGGCACCTACCTGCGGCCCGGCCAGAGCCGCGCCGAGGTCTTCGCCGGCCTGCTGGAGCAGGCGGCCACGGTGCTCGCCACCCAGCGGCCGGTCGTCCTGTTCTTCTCGCTGGAGCGCGACGAGCTGACCCCCGCCGACCGGCTCGACAACGGCACGGGGGTGCGGCAGTGAGCGACCACTCCGTCAACGGCGGCTACGGCCACCAACCGCAGCCCACCCCGCCCCCACCGACCACCGAGCCCTCCCCCGGAAAGGGGTGCTGACCATGGGAAACCTGCCCGACTGGATGCACGACCACCTCCCGCACGACCCGCCGGCGCGCCGCCCGGGACCCGTGCGCCGCCTGCTGGACGCGCTCGGCGGCTACCGCACCTTCCTGTGCCCGGTGGCCGAGTGCACGGTGCGGGTGCGGGTGCGCGGCCTGAAGCCGGGTACCGAGCGCCGCTACCAGGAGTTCGCCACCGACCACGCCCGCCACGGTGCGGGTGACTCCGGTGCCTGACGTCGATGCCCCGGCCGCCGCCACGGTGGTCGAGGTCGTCCAACCGCCGGCGGCGCCCGTGCCGCCGGCGCCGGTGCGGGGGCAGGGCGCTCCCGCCGGGGAGGGGGCTGTCGTGCCGGGAGTACCGCTGGCGGTCGCGGGGGTGAACGCGGTGACCGGCCTGGCCGGCGGCGCGCTGTCGATGGGCGGCCCCGGCTCGCTGGCCGTGGCCGGTGCGGTGGTCGGCATGGCCGCCCTGGGCACGGTTGCCGCCCGCGCCGGATCCAGGTCCAGGCAGCGCCGCAACGCGGTCAGCGCGGGCCGGCCCCCGACCGCCTTTCGCCGCCGCGGCAACGCATCCCCGGCGGCCGGGTCGGCGATGTTCGGGGGCGTGCCGTCCACGCGGCGCGGCGCCCAGCACCGCCAAGGGCCCGCGAGCAGCGGATACGGCCAGACGGCCGCGCAGGGCGGCCGCCACCGAGGCAACAACCAGCAGCTCCAGCCAGCCGGTTCGCCCGCGTCGACCACCGGTGGACGCGGGCGCACGGTAGGCGGCGGACGCGCCGGTGTTCAGGACCGGTCCGGGCCCGCCACGGGCCGGACCGCACCCGGCGCTGCCGCTGGCGCCGGGGGTCGTTCGGGTGGGATGTTCCGGCGGTCCACCGACACGTCCGGGCAGCGCTCCGGAGCAGGCGGGCCAACTACCGGGCAGCGTCGGCGCGGTGGCGGCCTGGCCGGTGTCGGTCGGCGTGGTGGCGTGGCGCCGGTGGGGACCCGGGCGGCGGGATCCTCAGGCCCCGCTGGCTCGCGGGGGCAGGTGCGGGCGGCGAAGGCGGCCGAGCGCACCAACCGCCGCCTGGCCAAGGGCATTGCCCGCGCCGAGCGCCGCGCCGGAATCACCCCCACCACGCAGACCCCCGGCGCTTCCGACGCCGTGAACAGCACCGGCGAACGGCAGCTGACGTCTGATCAGCGCAAGCGGCTGAAACGCTCCGCGCTGCGCTACGGAGTGCGGATGGCCGGCTCGGGGGCTGCGGCCGGCCTGGTCGGCGCGCTGTCCGGGGCCGCGTTCAACTGGCGGCACCGGGGCAGGGTTGCCGGTCACACCCGCCGCGCCTGGCGGTTCCTGGCCGACCGGGCCCGCAGTGCCCGTGAGAAGCGGGATGCGGCGATCCTCGGCCAGGGCGTGGACGGGCAGGTCCCGGTGCCCGCCGAGCACGTCAACCACCCCGGCCACCAGACCACTTCCGGCCCCAAGACCCCGGCCACGGCCGGTGCCCCCGCCGGTGCGGCCGGCCCGGTCACCCTCGGCAAGCCCACCAACCAGGAGGTCACCGTGTCCGACGCTTCGCAGTCCACCGTCCCCGCGTTCTCCCTCTCCTCGGCCGCCGACGTCATGTTGCAGGCCGCCACCACCTTCGACCCCGAGTTCATGTCCGAGTTCCAGGTCCTGGTGGACGACCTGCCGGTGGCGTTCGCCACGATCCAGGACGTGCTGCGGGTGCTGGCCGAGAAGTCCGCCGAACAGTTGCCCGTCGACCCCGCCGTCGTGGAGGAGATCGGCGAGGGCTACCGCGCGATGGGCAAGGTCGTCCAGTCCCTCGAGGAGGTCGGCGAGGTCTACCGCCGCGTCCACGAGGTCGACATCGAGCGCGTGGAGAACCCCCGCAACGGCGTCGAAGCCGAACGCAAGTGGAACGTCTGAACCCACCCCACAACCCGCCTGAACAGCCGTCAGGGCGCCCACGCTCACCGCGTGGGCGCCCTGACCGCTCCCGGACCCCTTGGGGGAGACCCGCCCATGACCAACACCACCAGCCGGAACACCCGCGCCAAGGCCGCGCCGGGGACACGGATCGACTGGAGCGCCGGACACGGCATCCTGTCCGGCACCCTGAACGCCACCCTCGGCACCCTGACCACCACCGGCCTCGGCCACGCCACCGGCCTACCGGCCGGCTGGGCGCTCGGCGCCGGCGCCAGCATCGCCCTCACCACGGTGGCCACCGGATGGCGCCGCCGTCTCACCCGCTCCACCCTCGTCTTCCGGGTCTCGTGCTGGCTGACCGCCGGCGGCTGGTCCTCCTACGTGCTCGCGCACGGCGGCCCCTGGACCTGGCCCCACCTCGCCGCCCTCGCCACCGCCGGCACCGTCGCGGGAACCATCGCCCCGCTCGCCGCGGGGCACGAGGAGATCGAACAGGCCGCCAGGCGGCACCTGCTGCTGATCGGCGCCCGCCGCCAGCTCGCCGCCGAGTGGACCGAGCGAATCAAACGCGTCTGCAACGTCGACGTCACCGTGCTCGGCATCGAACACTGGCCCTCCGGCGCCGGATACACCCTGGAGATCGAACTCCCCGCCGGCGCGGTGCGCCGCACAGTCAGTGAGCGCACCGAGCAACTCGGATCCGACCTCGACCTGGCCGAGGGCTGCGGCCTGTCCATCACCCCGGGCATCACCCGGCGCCGGGTCCTGATCCAGGTCACCATCAAGAACCTCGCCGACATCGAACTGCCCTTCCCGATCGAGGACATGGGCGAGATCACGACCGTGAACAACCCGGTCGGTGTCGCACTCCTGTCGGACGGGGCGCGGGCGGAGCTGGATCTGCGGCAGGCGTCCACGATCGTCACCGGCCCCACCGGGTCGGGCAAGACGAACTGGCTGCACACCCTGATCGCCCTGCTGAACCAGACCAGCGACACCCTGGTGTGGGTCATCGACCTGAACGCCGGATCGATCGGCCTGCCCTGGCTGAACGCCTGGCGCGACGCCCAACTCGGCCGCACCGGGTCCCGTTGGGCCGACGCGGACATCCCCGTCCCCGGGGTCGACTGGGTCGCCTCCACCCCGGCCGAGGCCAAGCGGATGCTGGCGGCGGCGGTGCGGATCGCCAAGAAGCGCAAGACCGCCTACCAGGACGCGATGCGCGACGCCAACGACGACAAGCTGCCCGTCGGACCGACGATCCCCGAGATCGTGATCGTCATGGACGAGGGCGCCGAGGTCGCCGCCACCCGCGAGGCCCGCGCCGTCCTGGCCGGTATCTCCGAGGTCATCCGAATCGCTCGCGCGATGGCCATCCGCGTGGTTGTCTCCGTCCTGCGCGTCACCCAGGACGTCATGCCCGACCCGCTGGTGCGCAAGATGGCCTCCAACCGGGTGGCCACCGGCGCCTACGAGGACTCCGAACTCGGCCACCTCTTCGGCTGGCGGGCGCTTCGCGCCGAAGACTCCTTCTCTGGCCCCGGTTCGCTACTGGTGGGCACCGAGGGCACCCAGCCCGCCAAGGCCCGCCAGTGGCGCATCAAGCCCGAGCAGATCGAGGAGATCACCGCGCTCACCGCCCACCGCCGCCCCACCCTGGACGCGCCGTCGCTGGCAGCGGCCGGCACCGACTACACCGACCGATGGCTGCTGGACCGCTGCGGCCACCTCTGGCACGAGCCGGCCGCGGTCGCCTCCACCACCGGACCTGACGGGACATCGTCCGCCCAGAACGGCGACGCCGGCCCGGCCGAGCAGCGGTGGAAGGCCACCGCCGGATGGGACCGCCCGGCCCAGGATCCCGAGGACGAGCTGGAGAGCATCTGGCTGCTGCCCCCGGCGGACGAGCCGTCCGGCCCGCAGGCCACCGCCACCAACTGGGCCGACCCCTCGACCTGGACCAGCGGCCGCGAAACCCCCGCGGTCGAAGAGCCCGGCGCCCGCGAGGCCGCCCTGGCGCTCCTGCTGAAGGCCGGGCCCGAGGGCACCGGTGCCACCGCGATGGAAAAGGTCCTCAAGCCCGAGTTCGGCACCACCCGCCAGACCATCGCGGGCTGGCTCAAGGAGTGGGTCGAGAACGGGGACGCGGTCCGGACTGGGGAGGGCAACAAGGCCCGCTACGTCCACCGCCGGCACGCCACCCCGCCGCCCGCCGAGGGCTGAAACGGGCCCACTGTCGCCCCAACTGCCCCCACCCACCCGACGAGGGGCCTTGGACCGTCCGAGGGCCGCAAACCCCCCTCTGACCTGGGAGGCGACAGTCGTGACGACAGTCGCCACGACAGCTCGGCGACAGCACACACGACAGCTCCAACGACAGCAAGGCGACAGCACCCGGCCCCGCCCGACACCCGTCGCGGGCGGGGCCCTTCACACCCCGAACCCGCGCTCCGCGAGAGGAATCACCGTGGCCGTCACCATCGGGCTCAGCGTCCTTTTCATCATCATCAGTGCCGTCCTGATACGCGGTCGCTGGGTCAGCCTGCCAGTCGCGCTCGTCCTGTGGCTGTCCGGCTTCACCGCCGCCTCCACCGGCGCCGCCGGGCCCGTCAACACCTTCCTCGCCGCGCTCGTCCACCTCTTCGCCCACCACTGACCGGAGACCGACATGGACAGCGTCTACGACACCCCCGCCCCGACCACCACCGACCCCGACGCCTACCTGATGCCGCCCGGCTACATCGCCACCCTCGTCAACGGCCGCATCGTCGCCCTGCCCGTCGCCGAGCCCACCACCACGCCCGAGCCGACACCGACCACCCCGCAGACTGACGCTGCCCCGGCTGCCGACCCCGGGCTGTCGCTGGCGGTACGTCAGTACGTGCTCTACGGCTCGCTGGCCACCGCGGCCGCCGGCGGCGCGTTCTGGATGGTCGGCGAAGGCCTGGCCGCCGCTGCCCCCGCCATGGCCGGAGCTGTCCACGTCCTCAAATGGATGGCCGTATTCGTTGGCCTGGTCGTGGCCGCCGTCGCCGCCGCCAAGGTCCGCGCCCGCGCCAACGGCGCGACCACCATGTCGCTCTTCCACACCACCCACGCCACCACCAAGAACACCTCGATCGGCCGTCAGGTCGCCCGGGGCAAGTCCACCTTCACCAACCACTTCTGATGAGGAACCCCATGAGCAACGACACGTTCGAGACGATCCGGTACACCGCCGACGTGGTGTGTGTCCGCGGCCAACACGTCCTGCTGATCGAGCGCGGTTGGCCGCCCCATCAGGGCCTGCTCGCGCTGCCGGGCGGGCACGTAGACCCGGGCGAGAAGGCCCTGGACGCCGCCGCGCGGGAGCTGCGGGAGGAGACGGGCGTCCGCGTCGCCGCGACAGACCTGACGCTGATCGGGCTGTACGGCGAGCCCGGCCGCGACCCCCGCGGCCGGTACGTCAGCGCCGCCTACCTGGTCGAGGTGCCGGAAATTACGCAGGCCCTGGCCGGGGACGACGCCGCCGCCGTGCGATGGGTGCCGCTCACCGACCTGCCCGAGCACCTCGCGTTCGACCACGCCCAGATCCTGGCCGCCGCCCGCCGTCACCTCCTCGCTGCCCGGTAGACCACCAGGCCCCGAGCAACACGCTTCTGCCCGACCGGCCGTGCCGCCCGGACCCGCCGCAGCCAGCGACGGCGCCCCGGGCGGTGCGGGGGACCGGACAGGATCCGCTCCCGGACCAACCACCAGCCCTTGGAGGCTTCGTTGTCCGCCGGAGACACCCCGATCACCATCGTCGGCAACCTGACCGACGACCCCGAGCTCAAGTTCACCCAGGGCGGCGCCGCGATGGCCCGCTTCACCATCGCCTCCACCCCGCGCACCTTCGACAAGGCAAGCGGCCAGTGGCAGGACGGCACCGCGCTGTTCCTGCGCTGCACCGCCTGGCGCGAGACGGCCGAACACGTCGCCGACACCCTGGCCAAGGGCATGCGCGTGGTCGCCACCGGCCGCCTGGTGCAGCACAACTGGAAGACCGAGGCCGGCGAGAACCGCTCCATGCTCGGCCTCGACGTCGAGGAGATCGGCCCGAGCCTGCGGTTCGCCACTGCCAAGGTCACCCGCGCCCAACGCGCAGCCGGCGGCCCCGCCCAGAGCGGCCCGGCCGCCGACCCCTGGTCCACCGCCACGCCCGGCCCCACTGCGGTCGCCGCCCCGGCGGGTGGCGGCTCCGGCTTCAGGGAAGAGCCGCCGTTCTAGGGGCGGTTCGCCCCCGCCGTACAGCGCGAGGCCCCGCGGCAGCCGTCCACCTTGGCCGGGACGACGGACTGCTGCGGGGCCCCGCTCAATCCCGCTCACAACGAGATCGGAACCAGCATGCCCGAGTTCAGCCCCCGCACGCTCGCCCTGATCGATGACGCCTACGACCGCGAGCGCGCCTCCAACGGCTCCTCCCGCTACGGCGCCTACCTCGACCAGCACGCCCACCGGTTCATCGACGACGGCTACCCCTTGGACGAGGTCGCCTTCGCCGCCGTGGCGTGGCAGGTCGCCACCAGCCCGATCATGGCCCCCGGCTACGTGCGCATCCGCCCCGACCTGGGCGCCGTCACCGCGCACGTCACCGAGGAGTACAAGCTGGTGCTGCGCGTGGACGTGCCGATCCGCCAGTCCTCGCTCGGCCACCATCCGGCCGGTCTGACCAACTGGAGCACCGAACGCCCGGCTCTGTTCGACACCGGATCCTGGCGGCCACTGGTCGAGCCTGAGCGGCTCACCCGCACGGCGCTACTGGCCACCGCCACCCTGCTCATCCCCGTGCCCCGCGCGCTGCTGGAGGAGCCGGCCGCCAAGGGCCCCGGTGCGCTGCTGACGATCGAGGCCAAGGAGAGCGTCGCCACCCTGGTCGACCTCCTGAACCGGCACGCCCACCTGGTCAACGAGCTGACCGGGAGCGCGCGGTGAGCCTGACCTACATCGACTTCTTCTGCGGCGCCGGCGGCTCCTCCACCGGCGCCGCCGCCGTCCCCGGCGTGGTCCCCGTGCTGGCCGCGAACCACTGGGAGAAGGCCATCGCGAGCCACTCCGTCAACTTCCCCAAGGCGGAGCACTTCCTGGGCGACCTGCACGACCACGACGTCGCCAAGTTCCCCGCCGCCGACCTGTTCTGGGCCAGCCCCGAGTGCCCGAAGTGGTCCAACGCCCGCGGGGTGCGCCGGGACTTCGACAAGCAGCCCGACCTGTTCGGCGACACCCTGCCCGACGCGGCCACCGACCGCTCCCGCGCCCTGATGTGGGACGTGCCCCGCTACCTCGAGGCCATGGCCGCACGCGGACGCCCGGTGCTCGCCGGGGTGGTCGAGAACGTCATCGACGTACGCGCCTGGACCGACTGGAACCAGTGGGTCGGCGACATCCGCCACCTCGGCTACGACACCCGCCTGATCGCCCTGAACTCCATGCACGCCCGCCCCCGCACCGTCGCCCTCGCCCCGCAGAGCCGCGACAGGCTCTACCTCGCCTACTGGCGCCGGGACCTGGGCCGCACGCCGGACTGGGACAAGTGGCTGCGCCCCAGCGCGTGGTGCCCCGGCTGCGAGAAGGTGGTGCGCGCAGTGCAGGCGTTCAAGAAGCCCCGCACCGACATGGGCCGCTACCGCCAGCAGTACCTGTACCGCTGCCCGAACGTCACCTGCCGCAACAGCGTGGTGGAGCCCCCGGTCCTCCCAGCCGCCTCGGTCATCGACTGGGCCCTGCCCGGCCGGCGGATCGGCGACGGCAAGCCCGGCCGCAAGTACACCCCGTACGCGGCGGCCACCGTGGAGCGGATCCGGGCGGGGCTGGCGAAGTACGCGCTGCCGCTACTCGCCCCGGCCGGCGGCACCTGGCGCGACACCGCGACCCCCGTCACCGACCCCGCCCCCACCCGCACCACCCGCGAGAACGACGGCCTCGCCGTGCCCCCGTTGCTGGTGCCCACCGAGGGCCGCGACGGCAAGACCGCTACCCCGGCGGCCGAGCCGCTGCGCACCCAGACCGCCCGCAACGAGACCGGCCTGGCCTGGACCCCGTTCATCACCGAACTGCGCGGCGGCTCCTCCGACGCGCGCCCGGTCCTGGACGCGCTCGCCACCGTGACCGCCTCCGGCAATCACCACGGCCTCACCACCCCACCCGCCAAAGCGGACTGGGCATCCCTGCTCCTGCCGTACTACAGCACCGGCACCCCGCGCTCCGTCGCCGACCCCGTCGGCACCCTCACCACCCACGACCGCTACGCCCTACTGAGGAACACCCAGGTCGATGTGGACGAGGTGCTGTTCCGGATGCTGGAGCCGCGCGAGATCGGCGCGGCGATGGCCTTCCCCGGCGCCTACACCGTGCTCGGCAACAAGCGCGAGCAGGTCCGCCAGTACGGCAACGCCGTCACCCCGCCCGTCGCCGAAGTCCTCGTGTCCGCCCTGGTCGAGGCCGTCACCGGCCACGACCTCCCCGAGCGGGGCATGTCGTGACCGGCCGCACCCCGCCGCTCGGGGACACCACCGGCCTGTGGCAACAGGTCATGGCAGCCGCGTCCGGGCGCTGCCAATGCCGCGGCGCCTGCGGCAAGAACCACGACAAGGACGGCGGCCGCTGCCCCCACACCCACGGCGGCTACCGCACCCGGCACGGCAACGGCGCCCGCATCCACCTCATCGCCGCCCCGAGCCGGGCCGCCGACCTGCTGCTGCCCCAGCACCGCGCCGCCGCCCTGCCCAAGCGGGACCTGGCCGCGTGGTGCCCCGACTGCCACACGGCCGCCCTCGCCGCCGCCCGAAAGGCCCAGCAGACCGCTGAGCCGCCGGTCGAATCCGGCGCCCTGTTCGAGATCTGACCCGGCCTCAGGAGGACCGATGCCGATCAGCCCCCGCACCTTCCACGTCGTCACCTGCGACGTGTGCGGCAACGACGACATGGACGACTTGATCCCGCTGCACGACAGCCCCGCCGAGGCCGCCGCCAGCGCCCGTCACATCGGTTGGCTCATCACCGCCGACCACATGGTGATCTGCCGCGCCACGGACGAGGAGCACCGCACTGCCGTGGACGCGCTGCTGCCGCCCGCACCCCGCTTCGAGGTGGAGGGACAGCTGTCCCTCCACCTCGACTCCACCACCTGACCCGCCCGGGCGGGCGTCGCCAGCCACCCCGGCGGCGCCCGCCCGCACCCGCCCGAGAGGCCCTGATGACCGCTCAACCCGACCTGCTCACCTCCGCGCTGGCCGCAGCCGAGCGCGGCTGGCACGTCTTCCCCCTGCTGCCCGACAGCAAGCGCCCCGCCATCGCCGGCTGGGAGCAGCGCGCCACCACCGACCCGATCCGCATCCGCCTCTGCTGGGACAGCGGGCCGTTCAACATCGCCATCGCCTGCGGCCCCTCCCGCCTGGTGGTAGCCGACCTCGACGTCCCCAAGCCCGGGGTCTGCCCGCCGGCCGAGTGGGACGAGCCGGGGATCAACGACGGCACCGACGTGTTCGCCGAACTGTTCAGCCGCGCCGGACAGCCGGTTCCCGACCAGACGTTCCGGGTCCGGACCCGCAGCGGTGGACGCCACCTCTACTACCAGGCCCCCAACGGCCCGGCACAGCCGAACACCGTCGGCACGTTCGGCTGGGCCGTCGACACCCGCGCGAGCGGCGGCTACGTCGTCGCCGCCGGCTCGGTCGTGGATGGTCGGCCGTACATCGTGGAGCTGGACATGCCGCTGCTGCCGCTTCCCGGCCTTTTGCTGATCAGCGAAAAGAGCACCCCCGCCCGGCCCGCACCCGCGCACACAACCGGCCGGATCTCCGACCCTGCCGCGTGGGCCACCGCGGCGCTCGACCGCGAATGCGACAAGGTCGCAACCACCGGCGAGGGCAGCCGCAACCATGCGCTGCTCGGTGCCGCCCGGTCCCTGGCCCGCATGGTCGCCACCCGCACCCTGACCCGCACCGAGGTCGAGGAACGGCTGATCGACGCCGCCCACGCCGCCGGCCTCCACGACAAGGAAGCCGCCCGTACCATCCGCTCAGGCCTCGACTGGGGCCTGGCCCACACCACCGCGAGGCCCGCCGCATGACCGACACCCCCACCCCCGGCCAGACGCCCGAGGACGGCGCCGCGCTGCTGGACGAGATCGAGCGGCACCACCGGCGCTTCAACGTCTTCCCCTCCGAGGCCGCCTACGTAGCTGTGACCCTGTGGAATGCGCACGCCCACCTCATGGACGCCTTCGAGTCCACCCCCCGCCTGGCCTTCCTGTCCCCGGAACCCGGAAGCGGCAAGACCCGCGCGCTGGAGATCATCCAGACCCTCACGCCCCGGCCGCTGATCACCACGGATGTCAGCCCCTCCGCCCTGTTCCGCTCCATCTCGGACGAGGCGGCTGGTCGGCCGACCATCCTCTTCGACGAGATCGACGCAATCTTCGGGCCGAAAGCGGCCGGGAACGAAGACCTGCGCAGCCTCATCAACTCCGGCTACCGGCGCACCGGCGGCATCCTGCGCAGCGTCCGCGAAGGCGAGAACCACCGGGTGGTCAAGTTCCCCGTCTACGCGGCCCTCGCCACCGCCGGGCTCGGCGACCTGCCCGACACCATCATGAGCCGGGCCGTCGTCATCCGGATGCGCCGCCGGGCGCCCAACGAGACCGTCGAGGGGTTTCGCCAGCGCATCCACGAGCCCCAAGGCCACGCCCTGCGCGACCGACTCGCCGCCTGGGCCGACACCACCCGCGAGCAGATCGACGGCGCCTGGCCCGAAATGCCCGACGGCATCACCGACCGCCCCGCCGACGTCTGGGAACCCCTGATCGCCGTCGCCGACGCTGCCGGCGGCCACTGGCCCGAGCGGGCCCGCGCCGCCTGCCTCGCCCTGGTCAACGCCTCCAAGGCCAACGACAAGGGATCGCTGGGCATCCGTCTCCTCGCGGACCTGCGCGACGCCTTCGACGGCGCGGAGCGGATGACCAGCGTGGCAATCCTGGAGCGCCTCACCGCCATGGACGACGCCCCCTGGGCCGACCTCGACGGCCGCCCGCTCACCACCCGCAGCCTCGCCCGCATGCTCGGGGACTACGTCACCGCCGAGAACGACCCGATCCGCCCGCGCAACATCAAGGT
Organism: Kitasatospora sp. GAS1066B; assembly: GCF_041262605.1. NCBI lineage: Bacteria > Bacillati > Actinomycetota > Actinomycetes > Kitasatosporales > Streptomycetaceae > Kitasatospora > Kitasatospora sp. GAS1066B. Next base: position 225,330 of record NZ_JBGCCO010000006.1, on the reverse strand, counting down.
CGCCGGATCCGTCCTCAAGGGCTACTACGCCGCCGACCTCACCGACGCCTGGCTGCGCTACTGCCCGCCCCTCCCCGAAACGTCCGCTACCGGCGCTACCCCCGCTACCGCGCAGGTCAGGCCCCTCTTCCCGGTAGCGGCCCCGGTAGCGGTAGCGGACGAAACCCCGGCCCCCACCACCGAACCCGCCGCCGACCTCACCACGACCGGCTGACCGACCCATCCGCTACCGCTACCACCTCCCGCTACCACCGCACCCTCGCTGACCTGCCCGGTAGCGGAGTAGCGGCGGTAGCGGACCCCAGAGAGCAAGGCGTGGAGCGATCCGCCTTTCGTCTAACCATCAGCTACAGGGGCCGCCCTATGAGCACCGACATCCCCGAGGCCTTGACCGTCAACGAGGTCATGGCCGCCCTCCGGCTCGGTCGCAGCAGCGTCTACGACCTCATCCGCTCAAGGAAGTTGCCCAGTTTCAAGGCCGGCCGCTGCCGTCGCATCTCCGTGGACAGCCTCGCCGCCTACATCCGCACCCAGACCGAGGAGAACGAGGCCTGATGGCCAAGCGCAAGCCCAACGGCGCCGGCACCGTCACCCGCCGGAAGGACGGCCGATACCAGGCCGCCGTCTACGTCCCGCAGCCCGACGGCACCACCGCCCGCAAGTACGTCTACGGCGCCACCTGGGAGGAGTGCGACCACAAGCGTCAGGAGCTGGTCGAGCGCGCCCGCCAGGGCATCGCGACGCCGACCCGTTCCCAGAAGCTGGCCGAGTGGCTGCCCTACTGGCTGGAGCACTTCATCAAGCCGGAGCGAAAGCGCACCACCCACGCCAAGTACGAGACCCATGTCCGGCTCTACCTGGTGCCCCTGCTCGGTTCGAAGGGGCTGGAGTCGCTGAGCCCGCGCGACGTGCGGACGTTCCTAGCGAAGGTGACCAAGCTGTCCAGCGCCGCCACCGCGAAGGAGTCGCACCGCGTCCTGCGCTCGGCCCTGACCGCCGCGTGCCGGGACGAGCTGATCGTGCGCAACGTGGCGATGCTCGTACCGACGCCCCGGGTGACGAGCCGGGAGGTCAAGCCCTGGACGCTCGACCAGACCCTGACGTTCCTCGCCGCCGCGCGCCGGGACCCGCTGTACGCCGCGTTCGTACTGGCTATCGCGCTCGGCATGCGGCGCGGCGAGATCGTTGGTCTGCGCTGGTCGTGGGTGGACCTGGAGAACCGCGTTCTGTGGGTGGGCCGCCAGCTCCAGCGGGTCGGCGGCGAGCTGTACGAGGACACCACCAAGAACAGCAAGCGCCGGCCTGTGCCGCTCCCACGGATCTGCGTGGCGGCCCTGCGCTGGCACCGGATGCGGCAGGACGAGGCCCGGCGCGCGGCCGGGGAGAAGTGGGACGAGACCGGCTACGTCTTCACCACGCGCACCGGCCGACCGATCGAGCCGACCAACCTCTACCGCTCCTTCGTGCGGATCGCCAAGGCGGCCGACATCCCGGTGATCCGGCTGCACGACGCGCGCCACGGGTGCGCGACACTGCTCGTCGCGTGTGGGGTGCCGCCCCGGGTGGTGATGGAGATCCTGGGCCACAGCCAGATCGGCCTGACGATGAACGTCTACACCCACGTCGCGCAGGAGACCCAGCGCGAGGCCCTCGGCAACATGGATCGGCTGCTCAAGCGCCGCCACTGATGTCACCTTGCGATGTCAAAAGGCCCGGACCGACGACGGTCCGGGCCTTTTTGGCTGGTGGGCGCGGACGGTTTCGAACCGCCGACATCTGCTTTGTAAGAGCAGCGCTCTACCACTGAGCTACGCGCCCCCGCCGCATGCCGGCCCTGGGGTGGGGGTCACGCGGTGAAGAGTAAGAGTACCTGGTCGCGGGCGCGGCGCCGCGCAGGGTGCGGGGGTGGGGCGGTGCAGGCGGGGGTGATCGGCGACAATGGGGGGTCGGGTCGGCGGAGCAGGGAGCGCTTGTGAGGGCGGCGGGTAGCGCGCGGGGGTTCGCGGGGCTGGTGCTGATGCCCGTGGCCGTGATCGGGGTGCTGGCGGGGGCGGTGGCCGGGTCGTTCTCCGCAGGTGGGGGCTGGGGCGGCGGCGGTGGCCGGTCGCGGTGGCGGCGGGGTGACGACGCGCAGCGGGCGGCGGCGGTGGCCGCGCGGGATGCGGCGCAGGAGGCGTTCTACGAGCTGGACTCCGCGCAGCGCGAGCTGGAGCTGGCCGTCGAGACGGTGCGGGCCGCCGAGCAGGGGGCGGCGGTGCAGCGGGCGTTGGCCGACTATCAGGACCTGCGGGGGCGGATCGACCAGGTGACCGTCGGGTACCTGGACGCGTTGGACGCGGTGGACCTGGAGGCGCCCGAGCCGCCGCCGGGGGCGCTGGCGCAGGCCAGGCAGCGGCTCGAGCAGGCCAGCCGCGAGCTGGCGGCCAAGCAGGCAGAACTGGCGAACTTCCTCAGCCGCCTGCAACCGCTGGTGCAGCACGCGGAGGCCCAGCTGATCAAGGTGGCGCCGGCCGTCGAGCAGGCCAAGCGGGCGCTGCTGGGAGCGAGCGGCGCGCTGGACGCGGTGCGGGCTGCCGGGCTGCGGGCGGACGATCTGGCGGCCCGGCTGGCGGAGTTGGGCCCGGAGCTGACCCGGCTGAACGAGGGCGCCAGCCGGCACGGCGTACCGCAGACGCTGCAGCGGGCGCAGGAGGTGGCGCGTCGGGCGGACGGGATCCGGGGCGACGCCGAGCAGTTGCCGGAACGGGCCCGCGAGATCGACCGCCGGGTCGGCAGCCTGCGGACCCGGATCCAGGCGCTGGAGACCAAGGCGGGCACGGTCGAGCCGACGCTCAGCGAACTGCGTCGGCGCTTCTCGGCGGCCTGCTGGCAGGACCTGCAGCGGGTGCCGCAGCAGGTCGCGGAGGCGGGCCGGTCGGCGCAGGGCAAGCTGGCCGAAGCGGGGCGGGCCCGGGACGAGCAGCACTGGGCGGACGCGACGGCGGCGATCGGGACGGTCCGGGCGCTGCTGGAGACCGCCGACGGTTCGGTGGCGGCGGTGGCCGAGCGGCTGCGGCGGCTGAACGAGGCGGAGCGCAACCCGCAGACGGAGATCGAGCGCGCCCGGTTCGCGCTCCGGGACGCCCAGCGGCTGGCGATGGCCGGCCGCCAGGCGCCGGACCCGCGGCACGCCGGGCCGCTGGACGCGGCGGTGGAGCGGCTGGAGCGGGCGTCGCGGTCGCTGGCGGCGGCCGGGCGGCACCCTGACTACTGGCACTTCCTGACCGAACTGGACGGCGTGCGCGGGACGGCGGCCGAGGTGGTGGAGCTGATCCGGGCCGAGCACGCGCGGCACTGAGGCCCGCGTGGAGCAGCCGGCCTCACCCGGCCACCCCTGCGGGTACGCTGCGGGCATGCCACGCTACGACTTCCGCTGCCGCTCCTGCGGCGCGACCTTCGAACTGCGCCGCGCCATGGCCCAGGCCAACGACCCGGCCGTCTGCCCGCAGGGGCACTCCGACACGGTGAAGCTGCTCTCCACGGTCGCCGTCACCGGCGCGAGCGGCTCCGCGCCGCAGCCGCCCGCCGGCGGTGGTGGCGGCGGGTGTTGCGGGGGCGGCTGCTGCAGCTGACCCACGGCTGACCGACGAAGCAGACCGGGACGAGGCAGACCGACGGGGCAGACCGACCGCTAACCGCGGCCGGCCGGGCCTCGCACGTGGGCGAGGAACGCCGCCAGGATCTCCTCGCCCGCGAGCGCACCGCGCCGCACCAGCGCCGTGAGCTGTGGCGCCGTCCAGCCCTGCTCGGCGAGTTCGCCGTGCCCGGGGCGCCAGGACCGGTCCGCGGCGAGCAGCAGGTCGGCGTCGAGCAGCGAGTCACCGGCGGCCAGCAGCTCGACCGGCACCCCATCCGGAGGCCCACCGGCCGCCCCGGCTGCCTCACCTCGACCGGCCACCCGGCGCACCACCTCCGCCACCGCCCCGCTCTTGGTCAGCGCCCGCGGCACGGCGTACACCTTCCGCCCTTGCAGCGAGACGACCCAGCCGCGCTCGGCGCACCAGTGCGTCAACTCCGCGAGCCACGCCTCGGGCAGCCGGTCCCGCTCGACCACCAGGTAGGCGAAGAGGCCGTCGGCAACCCGCCGCTTCAGCATCCAGTCAGGTGCACCGCACCGGGTCAGCCGGTCCACCACCTCCGCCAGCGGCGCCCCGCCCTCGGCGAGCCGGGTGGCCACCACGGCGTCCCAGTCCCGATCCGGCTCCCCGGCCACCAGCAACCGCCCGCCGTTGGCGCAGACCGCGTAGGCCGGGGAGCCGGCCGCGCCCGGCAGCCGGACCCGCCGGTACTGCTCCACCGTCCGGGTGGTGACCGGCACGAACACCGCCCGGTCCGCCAGCTCGGTGAGCAACTCGGCCGCCCGCTCGGTGAGATGCGACAGCGGCGCCTGCGCACCGTCGCGCTCCACCAGCCGCAGCCGGACGTCCGAGCCGGCCGGCAGCTCGGCACCCCGCGTCGAGTAGATCAGCGTCCGGTCCAGGTCGCTGGCCACCACGCAGATCTGACGGCTCGTCACTTCACCCTCCCCGTGGCGCCGGTCGCACCTCGGCTGAATCTCGGATGGATCAGCCCGACGCAGGAGTACGGCAGCTCGTCCACCTCCTCGACCGGGACCCCGCGTTGCGCGGCCAGCAGTCGGATGTGGTCGAGGTCCGAGCCGACCCCACGCCGGGCCAGCACCCGCCACGGGACCCGGCGCAGCAGCACCCGGGTCGTCTCGCCCACCCCGGGCTTGACCAGGTTGACGTCCCCGATCCCGTACTGGGCGCTGATCCGCTCAACCGCGGTCCACCCCGCCCAGGTCGGCTCCCGCTCAACCGCCCAGGAGGCCACCCCGAGCACCGCCCCGCCCGCCTCCGCCAACTCCGCCCGAACGGAGGGAAAGTGGGCAGCGACGATGTCCAGGAACGCCACCGAGACATCCGCGCGGCCCAACTCCCGGTAGTACTTCGCCCCGTGGAAGTCCTCGGGGCCGATCAGGTCGTCCCGCAGCACGGTACGCGAAACCAGCCCGGAGACCGTGGAGTTGAGGCAGGCCGACGGGATCAGGAAGTCCTCCCGGGTGCCGAACGTCCGCACGCAGCGCCCGGGGTCGGCCAGCACGGCGAGCTCCGGGTCGAACGGGGTGCCCGCGAGCGCGGCGGCCAGCTCCCGGGCGATCGCCCCCTTGCCGGTCCAGCCGTCCACGAAGACGACGTCCGACGGATGGTGACGATCCATCAGATAACGCAGCGCGACCGGGTCGATGCCGCGGCCACGGATGATCGAGACGGCGTAGTGCGGCGCCTCGATCCGGTGCTCGGCGGCCAGCCAGCGGCGGATCAGGATCCCGACCGGGGTCCCGGCGCGGGCCAGCGAGGCGAGCACCAGGTGCTCCCCCCGCTCGTGCAGCAGCGTCTCGGCGACGGTGCCGACCGCCAGCGCGATCCGCCGTGCCGAGCCGCGCAGCGCGAGGTGGAACAGCTCCTGGTACTCGGGGCTCGGCTGGTACTCCACCGGCAGCGACTCGGCGTAGTGCGCACCGCCCGACTGCACCGCCTCCTCGCGCTCCTCGGTGGACGCCTCCAGCGCGACACCGGACAGATCGGTCAGCAGCCAGCCCACCTCCGCCGCCGGGTAGGAGGAGAACTCCGGCCCCCGCAGCGGACGGGCCGTCACCGGGCGGTACTCCGGCAGCACGGTGAGCACCACCTGGTCGGTCACCTCGCGCAGCTGGGCCAGCAGGCCTTCGGGCGCGTGCAGTTCTGGCGTGTCGGCGGCCGCGTCCACGACCAGCACGATCGCATCGAACCGCCGCCCCGCCTCCCGGCCGGGGGCCACGTTGTAGGCGAACCGCGGCTCGCCGCCCTCGCCCGGCGCACCGTGTGCGGGAAAGCGGAGCCGGGTCCGGATCGGGTAGCCGGGATCGTCCACGGCGAGCACCGGTGAGCGGGTGGTGGTGGAGAACCAGACGTCCGCCGACCCGGGCGTCGCACGCAGCGTCCCCCGCAACGCGACCTGCAACGCCTCGGCCAGCCGCAGCGGCGCGTAGATCAGCTCCTCGCAGCCGAGCACCAGCACCCGCCGCTCACCGCCGGCCAGCTCCTTGGCCAGCAGCTCGCCCAACTCCGGCAACGCGGCCTCCAGCCGGACCCGCTGCGCGCAGACGAAGCCGTGGCGTCCGCCCTCCGGCACCCCGACCGGCCACGGCAGCGGCACCCGCACCACCTCGGCGGCATCGCCACCGTCACTGTCACTGTCACCTGCACCAGCAGCGCCACCGGCACCGGCACTGGCTCTGGCTCTGGCTCTGGCACGGACGCGAGCGACGGCCGCACCTCCGGCACCCAGCTCCGCCGCCAGCCGCCGAGCCCGCTCCCCGGTACCGGCCGGCAGCCGCACCCGCCCCTCGGCCAGCGCCACCACCTCGATCGTCACCCCCAGCTCGGCCGCGAAGGTCGCCAGCCGCTTGCGGTCCGCCACGCCCCGCAGGTCAACCAGCGCCGCCAACCCGTAGCGCCGCCGCGGCCGGTGCCGGTGCAGCGCCGCGATGATGTTCAACGCCGTCTGCCCGGTGGACAGTTCGTCATCGACCAGGATCAACGGCCCGGCCGCGGAGAGCAGCTCGGGATCCGCCGGCAGCAGCAGGTGCGAGGTGGCGTGCGAGTGCTCCTCCTCGAAGCCGGCCGCCGGCTCCAGGCCGGCCACCGGGCGCCGGGTGGAGTGCAGGTAGCTCGCCTCCAACTCGTCCGCCACGCAGTGGCCGAGGCCGGTCGCGGTCTCCGCGAAGCCGAGCACCGTCACCGGCTCACCGGACCGCAGGTCCAGCCGCGAGCGCACCGCTGCGCCCAGCCGCCGCCCGGCGCCGTAGACCACGGCGGGCCGCTGCGGCACGTGCTTGCCCAGCACCTGCGAGACCAGCAGCTGCGCCCGCTTCGGATTGCCCTCCCGGACGGCCAGTCCGAGCAGCTCGGGCAGCTCGGCATCGCCGTGCAGCCCGATCCCGAGCCGGTCCGCCACCCAACGGCCGCTCCACACCGCTTCGGTGGTCACCGTGCGGTCCCCCCGTCCCGGCCCGCGTCCCGGCAGGCCGCGTACAGCTCCGCGAAGCCCACCCCCGGGCGGGCCACTCCGAACACCTCGGCCCGGAGCAACACCCGCTCCGCCCAGGCCCGGTGCGGCTTGGCCTCGTTCATCTTGTTGCCGTACGCCGAACCCGACACGCCCAGCCCGCCGCCGGGCCCACCACCCAGCACGTCCTGGGCATCCCGGTACTCCTCGTGCGTGACCACCGAGCGCGCGTGCACCGCCGGCACCTGGCTCGGATGGACGCAGGTCTTTCCCAACAGTCCGTTGGCACGGTCCAGTTCGATCTCCCGGAGCAGCCCGGCCAGCTCCACACCGCCGACGCCGAGCGGGAAGTACTCCCAGACCGGCCCGGTCACGGTGTACCCGGTCCCGTCCGCCCGGCCCAGGACGTTGACCACGTCGCCGATCACCGCGGCCACCAGCGCCAGGTCGTAGGCCGTCAACTCCGGTGCACGGCGCAGCCCGTAGGCCGCGCAGAGGTCGGTGACGCCGAGCCGGACGGCCAGCACCCGGTCCCGGAACTTCGCCAGCAGCTCCGCGATGCGCAGCAGTTGATCCCGCCGCCGCTCCAGCATCGCGAGCTCGGGGGATTCCAGCACCGGCATCCCGAACAGCCGCTGCCCGCAGGCGGTCTCGGCCGCCGCCAACGCCGCCAGATAGGCCTCGCCGAGTTGCTCGGTGAACTTGGGCAGCACGAAGCCGCTGAGCAGCCGCGCCGACTCGCCCAGCCGCTCGATCAGTTCGCCGATCTGCTCCGGCGCCCGGACCCGGACGAAGAGCAGTGGCAGCTCCACCGCCCCCGCGCCGCCCGAAAGCCCGTCACCCGCCAGCTCCCGCAGCCCGGCGACCAGATTCGCCGCGCCGGCCGCCACCTCCCGGTCAGCGATCGCGTCCTCCAGGCAGAGGACCATCGAGACCACCCCCCGCGCTGCCTGCTTGCGGACATCGGCCGCCAGGGTGGGCCGGGTGGCCGGGAGGTAGAGGGTGCCGCCCAGCGCGGTCGCCAGCGTCACGGCCGGGCCGTGCCGGTCGAACGGCACCGGCTCGACGAGGAAGAGCCGCCGGCGGAGGTCCGGGCCGAGATGGCCGAACTGGCGCAAAATGCACTCCCAGGGAGGTCGGGACGGGCGGGGCCGAGGAGGGCGGGCCGGTCCGCACGGCCGGAACCGACGGCTTTCCCGGCCGCTCGAGAAAATCTCCGCCTCCCCCGAATTCCCAGCTCGCCCCACCTTCGGCCGCCTATCGTACGGTCCTTCCAGTACCGGATGGTGATCGGAAACATGGAATTCGCTGAACATCTCAGCCCACGAATTACTTGCGAAATGACGCAAGTTTTCAGCCATCCAGCCGCCCGCCCGAGCGGCGAGGTCCCGCCCGCACCCGCGTTGTCCACACCCTCGGCCAGCAGGCAGGATGAGTGCCATGACGCACGTGATGGCGAAGGGCGCCAACATCTCGCTGGCCACGGCCGCGGTTCGCGCCGTGCTGCGCTGGAGCACGACGCCCGGGGCACCGGACGTGGACGCCTCCGCGCTGCTGCTCGGCGCCGACGGCAAGGTCCGCTCGGACACCGACTTCGTCTTCTACAACCAGCCCCGGCACCCCACGGGCACGGTGCGGCACCGGCCCAAGTACCGGGTGCCGGGTACCGCGGAGATCGCCGACACGGTCGAGGTGGACCTGGGCAAGCTGCCCGCCGAGGTCCACCGGGTGGTGCTGGCCGGCTCCGCCGAGGAGGGTGACTTCCGCGCGGTGGGCGCGCTGCGGGTGTTGCTGTACGACGCGGCCGCACCGGCCGAGGGCGAGCCGCTCGCCGAGTTCCCGGTCGGCGAGGTGGAGGCGGTCTCCGCGCTGGTCTGCGCCGAGCTCTACCGGCGCGAGGGCGGCTGGAAGTTCCGCGCGGTCGGCCAGGGTTACGCCTCCGGGCTGAGCGGGCTGGCCACCGACTTCGGCGTCACCGTCGAGGACGAGACGCCCGGCGCGCCCAAGGACGGGGAGCCCGCCAATTACGCACTCGCCCCGGCCGCACCGATCGCGCCCCCGGCCATGCCCCCGGCCGCACCGCCCACCGCCAGCGCGAGCGCCCCGAACATCCCGCCCGTCCCCGCCGCACCGCCGACACCCCCGCCGCCGGCCGGCCCGCCCGGCTACGGCTACCCGCCCCAGGCCGCCCCTGCCGCCGCGGCTGCCCCCGGCTACGGCTACCCCCAGCAACCTGCGCCCTACGGCTACCCGCCCCAGGCCGCCCCCGGCTACGGCTACCCGCAACAGCCCCCGTCCTACGGCTACCCGCCCCAGGCCGCCCCGCCGGCGCCGCCGACGACGCCGCCCCTCGACCCCACCTTCGCGCTCCCGCCGCAGGGCCCCCAGTTCCAACCCCGCTGACGTTCGCCCGCACGGGGCGCTAGTCCTCCTTGTACCCCCGCTGCCACTGCATCCCGAAGCCGTACAAGCGGTCCAGGTCCGACTGGAATCCGTGCACGTACCGCACCTCCCGACGGGCCGTCAGCTGCCCGCCCTCGTTCTCGATCAGCACCACCGCACACGAACGGGCCGCCGACGCCCGCTCGTCCAGGTTGACCTCCAGTCGCGGCCCGCTCGGCGGCACGATCTGGATCTGCGCGTGCGTCTGGTCGAAGGCCGGCGTGCCGTCGTAGATGTAGACGAAGATCAGCAGCCGCTTGAACTGGTCCTTCTTCTCCAGGTTGATGTACATGGTCTCGCCGGACGGCGCCCCGTACTTGTCGTCACCGCTCAGCTTGATGTACGGCGGGTGCTGGAGGTCGCCGAAGAACTTCCCGAGCGGCTGCACCACGCCCCGGGTCCCGTCGGTGAGTTCGTACATGCAGGCGAGGTCCAGGTCGACGTTCTCGGCGCCGCCCTGGGTGGTCTCGGTCTGCGCCGCACGCAACGACCGCGGCTGGAGCAGCTTGCGGCGCAGCGCGCCCTGCGAGCCGGCCACCTGCCGCGCGGTCCAGTGCAGGTTGACGAAGAGGGTGCCGGTGGTCGGCCCGTCCGAGGTGATCGGGTAGTGCGGGCGGGACTTGGTGAGCGTCACCTTGCCGACGTTTCCCATCATGTCGGGCATGTTGCGCTCGCCCCGCAGGAACTCCCAGATCGTGGCCATACCGAACGCCCCCAGCCCGAACGCCTACTCCGACGCACCCGTGACGACCGCGGCGCACCCTGACGCACCATTGTGCACTGCGGTCCATACCCAGTACCGGGCCTGAGACACCGTCGGATGAGATGCCTGGTCAGCGCCACCCGAGTGGCGGATGGCCGGGTGAACGTGACTCCCGTACCATGCGGCCCTCTGGGACGCGATATCGTCTAGCCGCACAGGTGTCCCTCCCCTGACGACCCGTCGCACCAGGGGACCGTCCCACTCCCGCCCGACCGCGGAAAGCAGAGGCCTTCCTCGCAATGTCATCCTCCACTCAGCTGGTCTGGGCCGTCATCGGCGGCGCCGCCCTGCTCTTCATAGCCATCCTGGCGACCACCCTGCGCGCGAAGGGCGCCAAGGCCACGGCGAACGAGGACTCCTGGGAGCGCAGCGAGGAGCGACGCCGCCGCAAGGAGACGTGGTACGGGATCGCCTCGTACGTACTGCTCTTCTGCTGCGCCGGGGTCGCGGCCGCGCTCTCCTTCCACGGCCTGGTCGGCTTCGGCACCCAGAACCTCGGCCTGTCCGGCGGCTGGGAGTACCTGGTCCCGTTCGGTCTCGACGGCGCCGCGATGTTCTGCTCGGTGCTCGCCGTCCGCGAGGCCAGCCACGGTGACGCCGCGCTCGGCTCGCGCCTGCTGGTCTGGCTGTTCGCCTTCGCCTCGGCCTGGTTCAACTGGGTGCACGCGCCGCGCGGCGGGGACCACGCCGGTGCGCCGCAGTTCTTCTCCGGCATGTCGATCTCGGCCGCCGTGCTCTTCGACCGCGCCCTGAAGCAGACCCGCCGGGCGGCGCTGCGCGAGCAGGGCCTGATTCCGCGCCCGCTGCCGCAGATCCGCATCGTGCGCTGGCTGCGCGCCCCGCGTGAGACCTACGCGGCCTGGTCGCTGATGCTGCTGGAGAACGTCCGCAGCCTGGACGAGGCGGTCGAGGAGGTCCGCGAGGAGAAGCAGACGAAGCTGGACGCCAGGACGCAGGCGCGCAGCGCCGACCGTCGCGAGCGGGCCGAGCTCAAGGCGATCTCCCGCGGCGGCATGCTGGCCCGGTCCCGCTCCGGCCGCCAGGTGCCCGCCCTGACCGCCGGCGGCGGCGACGGCCAGCCCGCTACGGAGCCTGCTCTAGCCGAATCCGAGGACCCGATGGCCAGGGTCGGCCCCTCCGCGCTGGAGCCCGCCGCGCTGGCCGCCGCCCCCCGCCGCACCGCGGTCGGCTCGGGCAGCGCCGCCGGCGGGAGCATCGACCTGACGGCCCACGACGACACGCTCTCGATGCCGACCGTCGACTCCCCCTTCGACTCGCTGGAGCGCAAGCTGCGGGCCATGGAGAAGCGCCTCGGCTGACAGCCGCTCAGCAGACACACGTGGGGCCCGGTTCGTTCATCGAACCGGGCCCCACGTGTACGTCTGACGCGCGCTACCGCCGGGCGGCCTGGGCCGATTCCAGCGCTGCCGCCACGTCCTCGTCGTCCTGGGCGACCCGCCGGTTGCGCAGCATCGAGGAGGCGAGCGCGGCGCCGATGAAGGCCACCCCGATCAGCCCGGTGACGACCTCCGGGATCTTCTTCTCGATCGAGACCAGCAGGATGACGGCCAGCGCACCGATCGCGTAGTGCGCGCCGTGCTCCAGGTAGACGTAGTCGTCCAGAGTGCCCTTGCGGACCAGGAAGACCGTCAGCGAGCGGATGTACATCGCGCCGATGCCCAGGCCCAGGGTGATCTGGAAGATGTCGCTGGAGATCGCGAAGGCGCCGACCACGCCGTCGAAGGAGAAGGAGGCGTCGAGCACCTCCAGGTAGAGGAAGAGGAAGAACGCGGCCTTCCCGGCCACCAGCACCGCCGACCTGCCGGGCCGCGGGGCGAGCGCCGCACCGCCCACGCCCTCCTCCTCGCCCTCGGCGTCCTCGCCCGCCTCGTCCTCGTCCTCGTCCTCCAGGCTCGACTCGAAGACGCCGGAGAGCCCGTTCACCCCGAGGTAGGTCGCCAGCCCCAGCAGCCCGGCGAGCAGGACCGTTTCGGCGTGCTCCTTGGCGAAGAACCGCGCGGCCAGCGCGAGGGTGATCAGCGCGATCACCGAGGAGAGCGCCTCCAGCCGCCCGATCCGCTCCAGCGGCCGCTCGATCCAGCGCAGCCAGTGGTAGTCCTTCTGCTCCAGGATGAAGTCCAGGAAGATCATCAGCAGGAAGATCCCGCCGAACGCGGCGATCGCCGGGTTCGCGGCCTCCAGGTGCTGACCGTAGGTCAGCCCGTTGTAGGTATGGCTCGAGTGGAGCGCCAGGTCGATCACGGTGCCCGGGCTGATGTGCGCGGTCAGCGCCACCACCAGCAGCGGGAAGAGCAGCCGCATCCCGAAGACGGCGATCAGCACACCCACCGTCAGGAAGATCTTCTGCCAGAACGGGTTCATCCGCTTCAGCACGGTGGCGTTGACCACGGCGTTGTCGAACGAGAGCGAGATCTCCAGGATCGCGAGGACCAGCACCACGCCGAAGCCGTCGACCCCCCAGATCAGTCCGGCCGCGACCAGCCCGGCGATCGTGATCCCGAAGGACCATCCGAAAGTGCGGAGGAACACGGTATTACTACCTTTCGGTGACGTGGCGCGCCGAGGAATTGACGATGCCTTTACTGTACGTTGACTCCAAAATCGAGGGCGATCCCGCGCAGCCCGGAGGCATAGCCCTGGCCGACCGCCCGGAACTTCCACTCGCCCTGGTAGCGGTAGAGCTCGCCGAAGATCATCGCGGTCTCACTGGAGGCGTCCTCGGTCAGGTCGTAGCGGGCGATCTCCTGCCCGCCCGCCTGGTTGGTCACCCGGATGTAGGCGTTGCGGACCTGGCCGAAGCTCTGCAGCCGGGTGTCCGCGTCGTAGATCGACACCGGGAAGACCACCTTGTCCACCTGGGCCGGCACCAGGTCGAGGTTGACCACGATCACCTCTTCGTCGCCCTCGTCGCCCTCCTCGCCGCCGACCAGGTTGTCGCCCAGGTGCTCGACCGAACCCTCGGGGCTCTTGAGGTTGTTGTAGAAGACGAAGTACTCGTCGCCGAGCACCCGACCGCCCGCGCAGAGCAGCGCGCTCGCGTCGAGGTCGAAGGGCGCGCCGGTGGTGGACCGGGCACCCCAGCCCAGGCCGATCTGAACCTGGGTCAGACCGGGGGCGGCCTTGCTCAGCGAGACGTTGCCGCCCTTGGCGAGCGTGACACTCATCGTCGTCTTTCCTCCCACTCCCTGGCGGTCCGCAGCGTTCGGCACGACGGGAAGGCCGAAGAACCTGTCTACGCCCGCGCGCCCGCACGTGGTTGCGAACCATCCACTGAACATCCTGAACTTCGAACCTATCAAGGTGGTCGAACCGCTGGTCCGCCCGGCATTTCCGGACGCGGACCGGCCGGCACCACCCGCCCGCCCGAGGTCGTACCATCTCAGCTCAGCGGGCGCCCGCGGTCCGTCAAGGGGACGGCCACCTGGACGGCACCGCGCACGGGGGAGCAGTCAGCATGCCCATCCAGTCCCTGGAGCCCACCGACCCCGCCGCCGTCGGGCCCTACCGGCTGCTCGCCAGACTCGGCGCCGGCGGGATGGGCCGGGTCTACCTGGCCCGCTCGGCCGGCGGTCGGACGGTCGCGGTCAAGGTGGTGCGGGCCGAACTCGCCGAGGACCGCGAGTTCCGCGAGCGGTTCCGCCGCGAGGTGGCCGCCGCCCGCGCGGTCAGCGGGGCGCACACCGCGCCCGTGGTGGACGCCGACCAGGACGGCCCGTCGCCCTGGCTGGCCACCGCCTACGTCCTGGGGCCCTCGCTCACCGAAGCGGTGGCCGGGCACGGGCCGCTGCCGCTCGGCTCGGTCCGCGCGCTCGGCCTGGGCCTGGCCCGGGCGCTGGTCGCGATCCACCGGGCCGGGCTGATCCACCGTGACCTCAAGCCCTCCAACGTGCTGCTGGCCGCCGACGGCCCCCGGGTGATCGACTTCGGGATCGCCCGCGCCCTGGAGGGCGAGAAGCTGACCAGCACCGGCGTGGTGGTGGGCTCGCCCGGCTTCATGTGCCCCGAGCAGGTGGCCGGCGCCGCGCTGGGCCCGGCCGGGGACGTCTTCTCGCTCGGCTCGGTGCTGGTCTTCGCCGCCACCGGGGCCGGCCCCTTCGAGCAGACGGGCGAGGCCTCCTCCTCGGCCGCCGCGCTGCTCTACCGGGTGATCCATGACGAACCGTCACTGGACGCGCTGCCCGAGGAGTTGCTGCCCGCCATCGCGGCCTGCCTGGCCAAGGACCCCGCCGACCGGCCCACCCCCGAGGAGCTGGTCGAGCTGCTCGACGACGGCTCCACCACGTCCGGCCCCGGCTGGCTGCCGAGCGCCCTCGCCGCCGAGCTGGCCACCCACGCCGCCGCGGTCCTCGACCTGGACGCCCCGGCACCGCCCGCAGCCGCCGACCCGCGCCCGGCGGTGCCCCACCCGCCCACCGAGATCAGCGGGCCGGCGGCGGGCGCCACCGTGCGGCTGCTCGCGGGCGCCGCCGTCGCACCCGTCGAGCCCGCCGCGGTCGAGCCGGTCACCGCCCGCACGCCCGCCGCGTCCCGCCCCTCCCGGCGGCTCTTCCTGGCCGGTGGCGGCGCCGCGCTGCTGGTCGCCGGGGGCGCCGCCTGGGCGCTGCGCAGCGGCGGCGGCAAGCCCGCGCCCAAGCCTGCGCCGACCGCCTCCGGTCCCAGTGCCGAGCCGTCCACCACCCGCCGCCCCGGCGTCGCACCGGACCCGATCTGGACCCACCCGATCGCCGACGTGCTCAACGGGGCCACCCCGCTGGTGGCCGGGGACACGGTCTACCTGTTCGGGGTCGGCGGAGCGGCGGCGCTGGAGCTGACCAGTGGCCGACCCCGCTGGCAGTTGCCGAACGACTCCGAGGTCGGCGCCGCGGTGGCCGGCGGCGACCTGGTGTACTCCGGCGGCAACCTGGTCAAGGCGGACTCGCTGAGCGGCAACCCGGTCTGGACCTACGCCCCGAAGTCCGCCGCCGGCATGCAACTGCAGCCGGACACCGTGCTGGCCGCCGACGACCAGGCCGTCTACGCCCTGTGCAGGTACCAGCCGCTGGACGCCGGCGGCGATCCGGACCCGAGCGCCAAGACCGTGCCCGGCGTCTTCGCGCTCTCCGCCGCCGACGGCTCGGTCCTCTGGAGCCAGCAGCGCAAGCCCGACGCGACCACCGACGTCCTCGCGGTGCTGACCCGGGACCTGCTGATCTACACCGACTCGCTGCAGAACCTGGTCGCCCGCTCCCGCAAGGACGGCACGCAGCTCTGGTTCGCCACCACCGACTCCAAGGCCAGCTTCCAGCCGGCCACCGACGGGGACCGGGTCTACTGCTCCTCGACCGGGCACGGCGTCCAGGCCGTGGCCCTGGCGACCCAGGAGCAGGCCTGGGTGCAGCCCCCGCCGGCCGGCAGCCACGACCTCTGGTTCGCCCCGCCCGCGGTCTCCGGCGGCGTGGTCTACGCGGTGCTGGGCGGCATCACGATGACGCAGTACAACGCCACCCCCAGCGCCCCACCGGCCCTGATCGCCTATCAGGCGACGAGCGGTCAGGAGCTGTGGCGCTGCCCGCTGCCGTACGAGTGCTCGATGGACACCCCGCCGACCGTGGTCCAGCAGACCTGCTTCGTCTCCACCGACGACAACGGGATCTTCGCCGTGGACACCGGGACCCACAAGATCCGCTGGACCTTCCGCGCGGACGTGCCGGGCGGTGTCCCCTGGCAGTTCAGCACCGACGGCAAGACCTTGGTCGCCTCGCAGGGGACCAAGGTCTATGCACTGCCGCCGGTCTGAGGCACCCTCAGCCGGCCGACGACCCGAGGGGGACCGTCAGACGTTGACGCCGAAGTCCTGCGCGATCCCGCGCAGGCCCGAGGCGTAACCCTGCCCGATGGCGCGGAACTTCCACTCGGCGCCGCTGCGGTAGAGCTCGCCGAAGACCATCGCGGTCTCGGTGGAGGCGTCCTCGCTCAGGTCGTAGCGGGCGATCTCCTGGCCGCCCGCCTGGTTGACCACCCGGATGTAGGCGTTGCGGACCTGGCCGAAGTTCTGCAGCCGGGTCTCCGCCTCGTAGATCGAGACCGGGAAGACGATCTTCGCGATCGAACCGGGGACCGCGGTCAGGTTGACCTTGATCACCTCGTCGTCGCCCTCGCCCTCGCCGGTCAGGTTGTCGCCGGTGTGCTCCACCGAACCGTCCGGGCTCTTCAGGTTGTTGAAGAAGACGAAGTCGGCGTCCTTGGCGACCTTGCCCTGCTCGGTGCAGAGCAGCGCGCTCGCGTCCAGGTCGAACTCGGCACCGGTGGTGGTGCGCGCGTCCCAGCCCAGACCGACCAGGACGGCGGTCAGGCCCGGGGCCTCCTTGGTGAGCGAGACATTTCCGCCCTTGCTCAGGCTGACACCCACAGGTTCCTCCAAGATGCGGGAGGCACCAGGGCGGCGCCTCGGCGGTGTGGTCCGGAGCCCCCGGCTGACGGGGCCCACGCTCCAGCCAACGGCCCGATCGTAGTACCGGGTTCCCGCCCGCAACGCGAAGTGGCCCGGCGTGGCCCGAGATCCCCTGCCGGGGCTCCCGCCGCACACCGGGCCACGGGGGCCGCGCCGCAGGCTCAGAGCGCCGCGAGCACCTTCAGGTACTCCTGCTCGTCACGGGCGTCCGGCAGGCCGTTGACGACCTCCCAGCGCACCACGCCGGCCTTGTCGATGACGAAGGTGCCGCGCACCGCGCAGCCCTTCTCGGCGTCGAAGACGCCGTAGGCGGTGGAGACCGCACCGTGCGGCCAGAAGTCCGACAGCAGCGGGTACTCCAGACCCTCCTGCTCGGCGAAGACGCGCAGCGTGAAGGGCGAGTCGTTGGAGACCGCGAGGATCTGCACGTCCTCGTTCTGCAGGCGCGGCAGCTCCTTCTGGATCGCGCAGACCTCGCCGGTGCAGACACCGGTGAAGGCGAAGGGGTAGAAGACCAGGACGACGTTCTTCTCGCCCCGGAAGTCGGAAAGCTTGACCAGCTCGCCGTGCTGGTTCTTCAACTCGAAATCCGGAGCCTGGGTGCCGACCTCGATGGCCATGGTGAGACCTTTCTCAGCGGTGGGCGCGGCGCTCACCGTGCCCACGGGTTGCTTGGGCGGCGCAGCGGCCGACCGCGGCCTCATCCTCGCATCCGGGTCCGCGATTTCGGCCTAACGAGTGAGCGGGCAGGGCCCTTCGAGGAGGTTTGGGCACCGGTTTCGCCGCAAGCGAACACGTTCTTGGGCGGCAGCCACAAGCACGGCCGGCAAAGCAGCCGGACCCCGCTGGAGCTTCCTCCAACGGGGTCCGTGCAAGCGGAGCGGAAACGTCAGCGCCTGCCGGACTTCGCCGCCTTGGGCGTCGCCAACCGGGTGCCGGCCCAGTCCTTGGCCACGGCGATCGAGCTGGTCTGCGAGAGGCCGGCGGTCTGCGCCGCCTCGGCGACCTCGTGGGCCTCGACGTGGCCGTCGCGGCCCTTCTTGGGAGTCAGCAGCCAGATCAGACCGCCATCGGCCAGGTACTCCTGGGCGTCGACGAGGGCATCGGTCAGATCCCCGTCCTCCTCGCGGTGCCACAGCAGGACGGCGTCGGCGACGTCGTCGTAGTCCTCGTCGACGAGCTCCTCACCAGTGATCTCCTCGATTCCGTCGCGGAGGTCCTGATCGGTGTCATCGTCGTACCCGAGCTCCTGCACGATCTGGCCGGGCTCGAAGCCCAGCTTGAAGGCCGGGTTGTTGGACTTGTCCGCGGGGTCCGCGGTCGCGCTCACGGGAATAACCTCCAGTATTCGGCCTGGCGTCGATGCCAGGGCTGTGGCCGTAGTCCACACGGGCGCGGCGGTTCGCGCAAGTACCCGACCCCCGATCCCACCCAAAGGTTGACGTCTCGTAGCAAGACACGCCGACTGCTGTGCCAGGAATCACACCGATTTGCCCTTTTGCGGACCGTTCGCCCATGCTGCGGATGCCACTCGTCCATCGGCGGTCGAAGGCCCGCTCGTCCGGCCTGTTGCCCGCGATACGAACGGCATTCGAGACCAACACGATCACGGGCGTAGAGTCTCCTGTTGGCCCTCACCCCGACCGCCCGCCATCGGACGAGCGGGGCACCTGGAGCAGTCCAGGAAACCGGTCGG
The DNA here is from genome assembly GCF_041262605.1 of Kitasatospora sp. GAS1066B. NCBI lineage: Bacteria > Bacillati > Actinomycetota > Actinomycetes > Kitasatosporales > Streptomycetaceae > Kitasatospora > Kitasatospora sp. GAS1066B. The sequence goes on along the minus strand of NZ_JBGCCO010000006.1, from coordinate 206,889 downwards.
ACCACCTCTTCGTAACACCCGGTGGCAATCGGTGACGGCGGCGACGCCCGATCCGTGCCCCACCTGACCGACGCGCCCATCAAGCGTGCCGGTTACCCATCGGTAGAGATGACGGATCTCCGAGTTGCGGTACACGATGGAGGCGGCGCGACACACCTCTAGTTTCGACCGACAGTGAAGGAACAGCGTGGCTTCCGGATCCGATCGCAACCCGATCATCATTGGCGGCCTTCCGAGTCAGGTCCCGGACTTCGATCCCGAGGAGACCGCGGAATGGCTGGAGTCGCTCGACGCGGCCATTGACGAGCGGGGGCGCGAGCGTGCTCGCTACCTGATGCTGCGGCTCATCGAGCGCGCCCGCGAGAAGCGTGTCGCCGTGCCCGAGATGCGCAGCACCGACTACGTCAACACCATCGCCACCAAGGACGAGCCCTTCTTCCCCGGCAACGAGGAGATCGAGCGCAAGGTCCTCAACGCGACCCGCTGGAACGCGGCCGTGATGGTCTCCCGGGCCCAGCGCCCGGGCATCGGTGTCGGTGGCCACATCGCCACCTTCGCCTCGTCGGCGTCGCTCTACGACGTCGGCTTCAACTACTTCTTCCGCGGCAAGGACGCCGACGGCGAGTCCGGCGACCAGATCTTCTTCCAGGGCCACGCCTCCCCCGGTATCTACGCGCGCGCGTTCCTGCTGGACCGACTGAGCGAGCAGCAGCTCGACGCGTTCCGCCAGGAGAAGTCCAAGGCCCCGTACGGCCTGTCCAGCTACCCGCACCCGCGGCTGATGCCGGACTTCTGGGAGTTCCCGACCGTCTCGATGGGCCTCGGCCCGCTCGGTGCGATCTACCAGGCCCGGATGAACCGTTACCTGGAGCACCGCGGCATCAAGGACACCTCCGCCTCGCACGTCTACGCCTTCCTCGGCGACGGCGAGATGGACGAGCCGGAGTCGCTGGGCCAGCTGTCGCTCGCCGCGCGCGAGGGCCTGGACAACCTGACCTTCGTGGTCAACTGCAACCTGCAGCGCCTGGACGGCCCGGTCCGCGGCAACGGCAAGATCATCCAGGAGCTGGAGTCGCAGTTCCGCGGCGCCGGCTGGAACGTGATCAAGCTGGTCTGGGACCGCAGCTGGGACCCGCTGCTGGCACAGGACCGCGACGGCGTCCTGGTCAACAAGCTGAACTCGACCCCGGACGGCCAGTTCCAGACCTACGCCACCGAGTCCGGCGCGTACATCCGCGAGAACTTCTTCGGTGGCGACCTGCGGCTGCGCGCGATGGTCGAGTCGATGACCGACCAGCAGATCCAGCACCTGGGTCGCGGCGGCCACGACCACAAGAAGGTCTACGCGGCGTTCAAGGCGGCCCGCGAGCACGTCGGCCAGCCGACCGTGATCCTCGCCCAGACCGTCAAGGGCTGGACGCTGGGCCCGAACTTCGAGGGCCGCAACGCGACGCACCAGATGAAGAAGCTGACGGTCGAGGACCTGAAGCGCTTCCGCGACCGCCTGCACCTGCCGATCACGGACAAGCAGCTCGACGAGGGCTACCCGCCCTACTACCACCCGGGCAAGGACTCCGAAGAGATCCAGTACATGCACGACCGCCGCAGCGAGCTGGGCGGCTACATGCCGACCCGCAAGGTGCGGCCGCGCAAGCTGGAACTCCCGGGCGACGACGCGTACAAGGCGGTCAAGAAGGGCTCCGGCCAGCAGACCATCGCCACCACGATGGCCTTCGTCCGGGTGCTCAAGGACCTGATGCGCGACAAGGGCATCGGCAACCGCTTCGTGCCGATCGCGCCGGACGAGTACCGCACCTTCGGCATGGACTCGCTCTTCCCGTCAGCGAAGATCTACAACCCGCTCGGCCAGACCTACGAGTCGGTCGACCGCGATCTGCTGCTCGCCTACAAGGAGTCGCCGAGCGGCCAGATGCTGCACGACGGCATCTCCGAGGCCGGCTGCACCGCCTCGCTGATCGCCGCCGGCTCGTCCTACGCCACCCACGGCGAGCCGCTGATCCCGGTCTACGTCTTCTACTCGATGTTCGGGTTCCAGCGCACCGGCGACCAGTTCTGGCAGATGGCCGACCAGTTGGCCCGCGGCTTCGTGATCGGCGCCACGGCGGGTCGCACCACGCTGACCGGTGAGGGCCTGCAGCACGCGGACGGCCACTCGCAGCTGCTCGCCTCGACCAACCCGGCCGTCGTCGCGTACGACCCGGCGTACGGTTTCGAGATCGCGCACATCATGCAGGACGGCCTCCGCCGGATGTACGGCTCCTCCGCCGAGCACCCGCACGGCGAGGACGTCTTCTACTACATGACGGTCTACAACGAGCCGATCCAGATGCCGGCCGAACCCGAGAACGTCGACGTCGAAGGCATCCTCAAGGGCGTCCACAAGTACCGTGCGGGCGAGGCGGGCCAGATCCCGGCGCAGATCCTCGCCTCCGGCGTGGCCGTGCCGTGGGCGCTGGAGGCCCAGCGGATCCTGGCCGAGGAGTGGAACGTCAAGGCCGACGTCTGGTCCGCGACCTCCTGGAACGAGCTGCGTCGCGACGCGGTGGAGGCCGAGGAGTTCAACCTGCTGCACCCGGAGGAGCCGCAGCGCGTCCCGTACGTGACGCAGAAGCTCTCCGGTGCCGAGGGTCCGTTCGTCGCGGTCTCCGACTGGATGCGTGCGGTGCCGGACCAGATCGCGCGCTGGGTGCCGGGTCAGTACCAGTCGCTGGGCGCCGACGGTTTCGGCTTCGCCGACACCCGTGGCGCGGCGCGCCGGTTCTTCCACATCGACGCGCAGTCGGTGGTCCTCGGCGTGCTGACCGAGCTGGCCAAGCAGGGCAAGATCGACCGCTCCGCGCTGAAGGAGGCGATCGACCGCTACCAGCTGCTGGACGTGGCCGCCGCCCACCCGGGCGCGGCCGGCGGCGACGCCTGAGGCTGACAGCCTGCTGACCGTCTGAGGTCAGTCCGAGGGCCGGGTTCCCCATCGGGGAGCCCGGCCCTCGGCGTACCGACGCCCCGCACGTCCGGCCCAGCTCCGGGTGCCCGCGGACCGGCGCGCGGTGATGATCGCCCCATGCACGACGACGAGATCCTCGACCGCGCCCGCTGGCTGCTGCGGGAGGTGCACCTCAGCCCCGCCGAGGCCGCCACCCGCCTGCTGGACTACTTCCCCGACCTGGAGCGCGAGGAGCGGGCGCGATACCTGCGCGAGGCGGCCGAGCGGCCTGCCGAGCACCCTGGTGAGCGGGTCAGGGAGCGGCCGGGGCACGCGGTCGGCGCGAGCTGATCCGAGGTGGCGCCCGGGCCCCGCCCGTCCCCACGAGCTCGTCACCACGCGGGCGCCACCGCGCCGAGATTATGTCAGCTGCTGACAACTGGCAATATGTGACTTATGGCGGCCCCTGGCGTGCGGCCCCCGGGCCGGTCGGCGCCCGCGCGCTATCGTGTCCGCATGGCCTCCCTCGCCGCCGTGCCGAACCCGGCGCCTCCCGGCGCCCCCACGGGCCTGCGCGAACGCAAGAAGCAACGCACCCGGGACGCCCTGGTGGACGCCGCGCACCGGCTCTTCCTCAGCCAGGGCTACGCCGCCACCACCGTGGACGAGATCGCCGCGGCGGTGGACGTCTCGCAGCGCACCTTCTTCCGCTACTTCGCCAACAAGGAGGAGGCCGCGCTCGCGGTGCTGGCCGATGCCGAGGAGTACTTCGTCGGCCGGCTGCGGGCCCGCCCCGCCGCGGAGAACCCGCTGACCGCGATGCGCGCGGCGATCTGCGAGTCCTGGCGCGACCTGAGCGCCGCACACGCGCACGGCGGGCGCGGGGTCACCGCGGCACTGGAGCTGCTCCAGCTGATCGAGTCCACCCCGACCCTGCTCGCCGCCCACCTGCGCCGCTCAGCCGACCAGGAGCGGCGGGTGGTCGAGATCCTGGCCGCCCGCGAGGGCCTGGATCCGGCCGTCGACCTGCGGCCGCGGCTGCTGGCGGCGGTCTTCGGCGCGGTGATCCGCTCCGCCCACCTGGCCTGGTCCGCCGAGCGGACCGACCCGGACAGCCAGGCCTCGCGGGACGACGGGCCGGAGGCCATGATCGCCCTGATCGAGCGTCATCTGGACCAGCTGGCACCGGCATTGACCGGCGACTGGCGCCGGTGACGAGACGACCCGGCACCGGTCACTGTGACCCAACCCACAGTTTGGACCGGCTCCACCGCTCCCCGGGACCTAATACGCTGGCCAACTGAACGTTGTCCGTGGTAGCACCCCCCAGGAGTTGACTAGATGCAGCGCAGGCGGCTGAAGCGCATCCTGATCGGCGCTTTCGCGGCCTGCGCGGTGCTGGCCGACGCCGGCGGCGCGGCTGCCACCGCGGCGGCCTCCAACGAGCAGGTGGCGATCACCAGCCCGCCGGCCGGCTCGGACGCCTGGGTGCGCGACCACTCGCTGGGCCGCCCGCTGCCCGACCCGGCCACCGCCACCGCGGCCACCGTGACGGCCTTCTTCGGCTCGCTCACCCCCGCCCAGCAGGACCGGCTGGCGCACGCCTACCCGCTGGTGGTGGGCAACCTGGACGGCGCCCCGCCGCGGCTGCGCTACCAGGCCAACGCGCTGGCCCTGGCCGCCGAGGTGGCCCGGGCCAAGGCGGTGGCGGCCGACCACAAGGTCGACCCCACCACCCACGCGCTCGCCGTCTCGCGGGCCAACGACTGCCAGGCCCTGCTGCGCCCCGGCCGGCAGATCCTGGCCTTCGACCCGCGCGGCCGCGGCCTGGTCACCGAGGTCTTCGGCGACCTGGCGAGCGCCCAGCGGGTCTCGGTGATCGTGCCCGGCTCGGACACCGACCTGGGCCACCACGACCGGGCGGACGACCCGCTGCGCTCCCCCGCCGGCATGGCCCGCGCGCTGCAGGCCGAGGAGCAGCACCAGGCCCCGAACGTGCGCACCGCGGTGATCGCCTGGACCGGCTACGTCACTCCCGTGGGCCTGGGCCCGGACGCGGTCACCTCGCGGCTGGCCGACGCCGGCGCGCCGCGGCTGGCCCGACTGCTCGACGGCCTGAAGCAGACCAGCGCGCCGGTCGCCCCGCCGACCCTGCTCTGCCACTCCTACGGCACGGTGGTCTGCGGCACCGTGGCGCCCGAACTGCACGGCGCGACCACCGACATGGTGGTGCTCGGCAGCCCCGGCATGGGCGTGCAGAACGCGGACGAGCTGGGCACCGGCGTCCACCTCTGGGCCACCCGCAACCCCAGCGACTGGATCGGCGACGTGCCCTACCTGCAGGTCGGGGGCCTGGGGCACGGGGCCGACCCGACCGCCGCGGACTTCGGCGCCGAGCAGATCTCCTCGGCCGGCGCCGCGGGGCACGTGGGCTACTTCGTCCCGGGCACCACCAGCCTGTACAACTTCGCGGCGATCGCGCTGGGCGACTACCAGGACGTGGTCTACCGGGCCGGCTGACGCCGGTTCACCTGGCGCCGGGTCAGCTGAGACCGATTCAGCTGGCGCCGGGTCAGAGGAACGGCCTGGCGTCCTCGGGCGGCCAGGTCCACTGCCGCTGAGGCCGGGCGTCCTCGGGCCGGGCGTCCTGCGGCGGCTCGGCGACGGCCTGGGTGGCCAGCGCCGCCGCCAGCCCGTCGATCGTCTCCCGGCGGGGCGTCAGGATCGCGACCGCGGAGCCGTCCGCGAAGTGCAGCCGGAACCGGGCCATGATCTGCAGCCGCGGCCGGCGTTCGACCCGCGTCACCAGCGCCCTGGGGGCCTGCCAGGCGACCCTGGCCACCGCCTGCGGGCCGGCCGCCGCACCGACGTAGGCGACCCGCCGGTCGGTGACCACCAGCACTTTGCGCACCTCCGGGATCCGCACCGGGAAGCCGGCGGCGACACTGCCCGCTCCCCCGGTCACCGACCCCAGGTGCGAGACCGCGTTGCCGATCTCGGCGGTCGGGCCGATCCCCACCCCCGAGGTCCCGGCCACCGGATAGGCCGAGGCCACATCCAGCAGCCGCTCCCCCGGGGCCAGCAGCGGGTCCAGCACGGATCGGTAGTGCTCCGTCAGCTTCTCGGTCACCGCAGCAGCGTACTGGCCTACTCGCGGGCGGTGGCCGTGAAGTTCATGTCCGGGTAGCGGGTGCCCGCGACCGCGTCGGCCAGCGCGTCCAGGACGCCGAGTTCGGTCCCGGTCAGGCGCAGCGTGGCGGCGGCCGTGTTCTCGGCCAGGCGGCTGCGCTTGCGGGTGCCGGGGATCGGCACCACCGTCAGCTTGTGCACCTCGGCGCGCTGGTGGACCCAGGCGAGCGCGATCTGGGCCGCCGTCGCCTCGCGCTCGGCCGCGATCCGCTGGATCGAGGCGACCAGCTCGGCGTTGGCGGCCGCGTTGTCGCCGGTGAAGCGCGGCTGGTGGCGACGGTAGTCGTCGGCCGCCAGCTCGGTGGCACTGGCGAAGCTGCCGGTCAGGAAGCCGCGGCCGAGCGGCGAGTAGGGCACGAAACCGACGCCCAGCTCGGCGGCCGCGCCGACCACGCTCTGCTCCACGTCACGGGAGAAGAGCGACCACTCCTGCTGCACGGCGGCGATCGGGTGGACCGCGTGCGCCTCGCGCAGCTCGGCGCCGGTCACCTCGGACAGGCCCAGGTGGCGCACCTTGCCGGCCTGGACCAGCTCGGCCATCGCGCCCACCGACTCGGCCAGCGGGACCTGCGGGTCGCGGCGGTGCATGTAGTAGAGGTCGATCACCTCGATGCCCAGGCGGCGCAGCGAGGCGTCCACCGCGCTGCGGATGTAGGCGGGGTCGTTGCGCACGCCGCGGTGGTGCGGGTCGTCGGCCTTGCGCTCGACGGCGAACTTGGTGGCCAGCACCACCCGGTCGCGGTTGGCCCGGACGAACGGGCCGATCAGCTCCTCGTTCTGGCCCGATCCGTAGATGTCGGCGGTGTCGAAGAGGGTGACCCCGGCCTCCAGCGCGGCGTCCAGCGTGGCCAGCGCCTCGGCGGTGTCGGTCGGACCGTAGAACTCGCTCATGCCCATGCAGCCCAGGCCCTGGACGCCGACGAGCGGGCCGTCGCTGCCGAGCCGGACGGTGGGGAGCTTGGACGAAGACTGGCTGGTGGTCATGTGTTCTGCTTCTTCCCTGAGTAGAGGTCGATCTTGCGGTCGAGCACCGCGAGCGTGGCGTGCAGGTCGGCGATCTTCTGCCGGACCTCGTCGCGATGGGCGACCAGCAGGTCACGCCGTCCTTCGACGGTGTGGTCGCCCGCCCGGACCAGCTCCACGTAGCGGAGCATGTCCGCCACCGGCATCCCGGTCAGGCGCAGCCGGCCGAGGAAGGCCAGCCGCTCCAGGTCGCGGTCGCTGTAGAGCCGGCGCCCGGCGTGCGAGCGGTCGATGGGGTCGAGCAGGCCGATCCGCTCGTACCAGCGCAGCGTGTGGGTGGTCAGCCCGGTGCGGGCGGACACCTCGCTGATGCTGTGGCGCAGCGTCCTGTCGGCGTGCGCGGCGGCGGGCTCGGTGGCCTGCTCGGCTGGTACGGCGCTCATGAGCGGTTCCCCCGGAGGTGGTGCGGCGTGACGGATACGACGCTATCGAGTTGGAGTGCACTCCAAGCAAGCACTGACCAGGGTCGCACTAGAGTTCCTGGCATGCAGAGCTTGCGGATGATCGAGGACTGGCCGGTCGGCACGGCGGCCGTGGCGGTGGTGCGGGGCGCGGACGGCGCGTTGCTGGGCGCGCACGGACCGCAGCACCACCGCTTCCAGCTGGCGTCGGTGACCAAACCGCTGACCGCCTACGCGGCGCTGGTCGCCGTCGAGGAGGGTGTCTTCGAGCTGGACGACCCGGCCGGCCCCGAGGGCTCGACGGTCCGTCACCTGCTCGCCCACACCTCGGGGCTGGCCTTCGACGACAACCGCCCGATGGCCCAGCCCGGCACCCGGCGGCTGTACTCCAACGCCGGGTTCCACGTGCTCGCCGAGACCCTGGCCAAGGCGGCCGGGATCCCGTTCGAGCGGTACGCGGCCGAGGCGGTCTTCCAACCGCTGGGCATGGCCGACACCACGATCGAGGCCGTGCACCGCAGCCCGGCCGGCGCGGGCGGCCTCTCCACCGCGGCCGACCTGGCCAGGTTCGCCGCCGAGCTGCAGGCCCCGCGGCTGCTGGACCCCTCGACGCTGGCCACCGCCACCCGCGAGGTGGCCTTCCCCGGCCTGACCGGGGTGCTGCCGGGTTACGGGCACCAGAAGCCCAACGACTGGGGCCTGGGCTTCGAGATCCGCGACCACAAGGCCCCGCACTGGACCGGCGCCACCAGCTCGCCGCAGACCTTCGGCCACTTCGGGCAGTCCGGCACGTTCCTGTGGGTGGACCCGCAGGCCGGCGTGGCCTGCGTGGCACTGGCCGACCGGGACTTCGGGCCGTGGGCGGCCGAGGCCTGGCCGGTCTTCACCGACGCGGTGCTGGCGGAGCTGCGCGGCTAGGTCCGAGTGCGGCTAGCCGAGCTTCAGGTCCGAGTGCAGCTCCCAGAGCAGCAGTTGGGCGCCGTCCGGACCGGCCACCGGGGCGGTGAAGGCCTCGCCGGTGATCCGCACGCTGTCCCCCGGTTCCAGCGAGCGGCCCACCCCGCGCGGGCCGGGGACGGTGCGGTAGCCGAGCGCGCCCGCGGTCAGGTGGGCGTAGCGGTAGGGGGCCTCGGGCAGGTCGGGGAGCAGCTGGCCGGGGTCGGCGGTGACCAGGTGGAGCGCGGCGTCCGAACGGCGCAGCCGCAGCGCCTCGGTGTCGGCGTCCCGTGGCAGCCCGGAGGCGAGCAGCGTCAATCCGTCGCCACCCGGCGTCACCCGGCGCAGCCCGTAGGCCGGCTCGGTGCCGAAGACGTCCGGCTGGAGCCACATCTGGACGAACCGGACCGGGACCTCGGCCCCGCCGACGTTGCGCTCGGTGTGGCTGACCCCGCGCCCGGCGCTCAGGTGCTGGACCATCCCGGGGCGCACCACGCCCGCGTGTCCGTCGCCGTCCCGGTGGGCCAGCGCGCCCTCCAGTACCCAGGTGAGGATCTCCACGTCCCGGTGCCCGTGCGCCTCGAAGCCGGCGCCCGGCGCCAGCGTCTCCTCGTTGCACGCCAGCAGCGGGCCGAAGTGCACGTTCTTCGGGTCGTAGTGCCCGGCGAAGGAGAAGGCGTGCCGGGTCTGCACGCCGGGCGCGGGCGCGGAGCGATAGCGTTCAGCGGTACGGCGCAGGTCGGCCCGGGGGCGCGCAGGGTCGGTCACCTGACCCACCGTAGCCGGTGTGACCGGGGCCACCGGCGCTCGGCCACGGGGGTGGGCGCGAAGCGGGCGCGCGGTGAGGCAGTCTTGTCCCTGTGCCAGCCCCCACAGCTCCGACCGCCGACGACCAGAACCAGCCCGCCAAGCGCCCCGTGAGACGGACCGCCGGCTCGGGCGCGACCGCCGTGGAACGCCGGCTCGCGGCCGAGCGCGCCGAACTGCGCGCCGCCACCCTCAAGCGGTTGGAGAAATCGGCCGGAAAGCTGGCCACCGCGGCCATCACGCGGATGGACGACCAGCTCGGCTGGTACCGCCGGATGCCGCCCGAGCACCGCTCCTGGATCGGCCTGGTCGCCCAGGCCGGTATCGCCGCCTTCACCGAGTGGTACCGCCACCCCGAGGCCCCGCAGGCGATCAGCACCGACGTCTTCGGCACCGCCCCGCGCGAGCTGACCCGGGCGATCACGCTGCGCCAGACCGTGGAGCTGATCCGCACCACCATCGAGGTGATGGAGGAGGCGATCCCGGAGGTCGCGGCGCCCGGCGACGAGGACGGGATGCGCGAGTCGGTGCTGGTCTACGCCCGCGAGATCGCCTTCGCCACCGCCCAGGTCTACGCCCAGGCGGCCGAGGCGCGCGGCGCCTGGGATGCCCGGCTCGAAGCCCTGGTGGTGAACTCCCTGCTCTCCGGCGACGCCGACGAGGGCGTGCTGTCGCGGGCCGCCGCGCTGGGGTGGGGGCAGCCCAGCCAGGTCCGGGTGGTGATGGGCAGCGCCCCGGACGGGGACAGCGAGGCGGTGGTGGAGGCGATCCGGCGGGCCGCCCGGTACGCGCGGCTGCACGTGCTCACCGGGGTGCTCGGCAAGCGCCTGGTGGTGGTGGTCGGCGGTGACAAGGAGCCGGTGCACGCCGCCCGGGCGCTGATCGGCCAGTTCGCGCCCGGCCCGGTGGTGGTCGGCCCGAGCGTCGGCGACCTGCTCTCGGCCACCCGCTCCGCGCACGCCGCGGCGGCCGGCCTGCGGGCCTGCGCGGCCTGGCCGGACGCGCCGCGGCCGGTGCTCGCCGACGATCTGCTGCCCGAGCGCGCGCTGGCGGGCGACCAGGTGGCACGCCGTCAGTTGGTGGAGGAGATCTACACACCGCTGGACGAGGCCGGCTCGGCACTGCTGGAAACGCTGAGTGTCTACCTGGAGCAGGCCTCCTCGCTGGAGGGCGCCGCTCGGATGCTCTTCGTCCACCCGAACACCGTGCGCTACCGGCTTCGTCGTGTGACTGACGTCACGGGCTATGCTCCCTCGGATGTGCGTTCGGCGTTCACGCTGCGCATCGCCCTGGCGCTGGGTCGGCTCGAGTCGACCGGGGACTGACTCAGACAGCCTGTAGAGACCCCACAATCCGAGGTCCTTTTCTTCGTTACCGTCGCCTACCCGCCCTCGGGCGCCTGGCGAGAGAGGGTTGAACCGTGCTCGTTATCGTCGCCCCTGGACAGGGTGCCCAGACTCCCGGCTTCCTCACCCCGTGGCTCGACGTACCCGGGGTGACCGAGCGGTTGACCGCATGGTCCGAAGTGGCAGGCCTCGACCTGGTCCACTACGGGACCAACGCCGACGCCGATGAGATCAAGGACACCGCCGTCGCCCAGCCGCTGCTGGTGGCAGCCGGTCTGGTGACCGCCGGTGCGCTCTTCCCGGACGAGGAGGTCGCCCGCAAGCTGATCGGCGCCGTCGCCGGACACAGCGTCGGCGAGATCACCGCGGCGACGCTCGCGGGCGTGCTGAGCGCCACCGACGCACTGACCTTCGTCGGCGAGCGCGGCCGGGCGATGGCCGCGGCCGCCGCGGTCACCGAGACCGGCATGACCGCGCTGCTCGGCGGCGACCCCGAGGAGGTCGCGGCCAAGCTGGCCGAGCACGGCCTGACCGCGGCGAACAACAACGGCGGCGGCCAGATCGTCGCGGCCGGCACGCTGGACCAGCTGGCGGCCCTCAAGGCCGACCCGCCGGCCCGGGCCAAGCTGGTCGCGCTGAAGGTGGCCGGCGCCTTCCACACCGAGCACATGGCCCCGGGCGTGGCCCGGCTGGCCGAGCTGGCGCCCACCCTGACCGTGGCCGACCCGGCCGTGGCCTACCTCTCGAACCGGGACGGCGAGGTCGTCGCCACCGGCACCGAGGTACTGGCCCGCCTGGTCAGCCAGGTCTCCAACCCGGTCCGCTGGGACCTGTGCATGGAGACCATCGAGCAGCTCGGCGCGACCTGCGTGATCGAGCTCTCGCCCGGCGGCACGCTGACCGGCCTGATCAAGCGCAACGTCAAGGGCGTCGCGACGCTGGCCCTGAAGACGCCGGCCGACCTGGAGAAGGCCGCCGCCCTGGTGGCGGAGCACGCCGGTGAGGAGAACGCCGCATGACATCGGTCCCGCAGATCCGTCCGGCCACGGGAGCCGCCTTCTCCCGCATCCGCGGCGTCGGTGGCTACCGCCCGGTCCGGGTGATCCCCAACGAAGAGGTGCTGACCTGGATCGACTCGTCCGACGAGTGGATCCGCACCCGCAGCGGCATCACCGAGCGCCGCTGGGCCGGCCCCGAGGAGACCGTCGCCGAGATGTCGGTGCAGGCCGCCGGCAAGGCGATCGCGCAGGCCGGCATCGACCCGGCCCAGATCGGCGGCGTGATCGTGGCCACCGTGACGCACCTCAAGCAGACGCCGGCCATCGCCACCGAGATCGCGCTGCGGCTGGGCTGCGGCACCGCCCCGGCCTTCGACATCTCGGCCGCCTGTGCCGGCTTCGGCTACGGGCTGAACCTGGCCGACGGCATGATCCGGGCCGGCAGCGCGGAGTACGTGCTGGTGATCGGCGTGGAGCGGCTCAGCGACCTCACCGACAAGCACGACCGCTCCACCTCGTTCATCTTCGGTGACGGCGCGGGCGCGGCCGTGGTCGGCCCCTCCGACACGCCTGGCATCGGCAAGGTCATCTGGGGTTCGGACGCCTCGCAGAAGGACGTCATCACCCAGACCGAGGCCTGGGACACCGCGTTCGCCAAGGCGGACGGGGTCAACGGCCTGACCGAGCACGCCGCCGAGGGCCCGAAGTGGCCGGCCCTGCGGATGGACGGCCAGCCGGTCTTCCGCTGGGCGGTGTGGGAGATGGCCAAGGTGGCCCAACAGGCGCTGGACGCCGCCGGGGTGACGGCGGACCAGCTCGGCGCCTTCATCCCGCACCAGGCCAACATGCGGATCACGGATGCCATGATCAAGGCCCTGAAGCTGCCGGAATCGGTGCCCGTCGCCCGCGACATCGCCGAGACCGGCAACACCTCGGCGGCCTCCATCCCGCTCGCCATGGAGCGGATGCTGGAGGGCGGCGAGGCCAAGAGCGGCGACCTGGCTCTGATCATCGGGTTCGGGGCGGGTCTGGTCTACGCCGCGGCAGTCGTTACCCTCCCATAGGCACACATAGCGCCTTACGTACCGTCAGTCGGCGTCGAGCATCCCGCGCGGCGTCACCTACCACTCCCAGAGGAGTAGCCAAGATGGCTAGCAAGGAAGAGGTCCTGGAAGGTCTCGCGGAGATCGTCAACGAGATCGCCGGGATCCCGACCGAGGACGTCGAGCTCGACAAGTCCTTCACCGACGACCTGGACGTCGACTCGCTCTCCATGGTCGAGGTCGTCGTCGCCGCCGAGGAGCGCTTCGAGGTCAAGATCCCGGACGACGAGGTCAAGAACCTCAAGACCGTCGGCGACGCGGTGGACTACATCCTCGCCAACGCCTGATCCCCTCCGGGTGGGGGCGGCCCCTTCCACGCCGCCCCCATCCGGAACCCTCCGCCCATCCGGAACCCCTGCCCGGCCGGCAACCCCTCCCCCGCACACGTGAGAGAAGAAGAACCAGTGACCGCTGAAAACCGCACCGTGGTAGTCACGGGTATCGGCGCCTTCACGCCGCTGGGCGGCGACGCCGCCACCACCTGGGAGGGACTGCTCGCCGGCCGTTCCGGGGTTTCCGCGCTGACCGAGGAGTGGGCCGCCGACCTGCCGGTCCGGATCGCCGCGCGCACCGCGGTGGACCCGGGCGAGGTGCTGCCCAAGCCGCTGGCCCGCAAGCTCGACCGCTCGGCCCAGTTCGCGCTGATCGCCGCCCGTGAGGCCTGGGCCGACGCCGGCTTCCAGGTGGCCGCCACCAACGAGGCCTCCACCCTGGCCCCCGAGCGGCTGGGCACCGTGATCGCCTCCGGCATCGGCGGTGTGACCACCCTGCTCGACCAGTACGACGTGCTGAAGGAGAAGGGCGTCCGCAAGGTGTCCCCGCACACCGTGCCGATGCTCATGCCCAACAGCCCCTCCGCCAACGTGGGCATCGAGGTCGGTGCCCAGGCCGGCGTGCACACCCCCGTCTCGGCCTGCGCCTCCGGCGCGGAGGCGATCGGCTACGCGATCGAGATGATCCGTACCGGCCGCGCCGACGTGGTGGTGGCCGGCGGCACCGAGGCGGCGATCCACCCGCTGCCGATCGTCGCCTTCGCCAACATGATGGCGATGTCCAAGAACAACGACGAGCCGCAGCGCGCCTCGCGCCCCTTCGACAAGGCCCGCGACGGCTTCGTGCTCGGCGAGGGCGCGGGTGTCGTGGTGCTGGAGTCGGCCGAGCACGCGGCCGCGCGCGGCGCCCGGGTCTACTGCGAGGCGGTCGGCCAGGGCCTGTCCTCGGACGCCCACCACATCGCGCAGCCGGAGCCGACCGGCTCGGGCATCGCCCGGGCGCTGGCCCACCTGTTCGCCACCAGCGACCTGGACAAGGCCGAGGTGGTGCACGTGAACGCGCACGCCACCTCCACCCCGCTGGGCGACGTCGCGGAGATCAAGGCGCTGCGCAAGGAGCTCGGCGAGCACCTGGACCACGTCGCGGTCTCCTCCACCAAGTCGATGACCGGCCACCTGCTGGGCGGCGCCGGCGGCATCGAGACGGTCGCCACCGTGCTGGCGCTGTACACCCGGCAGGCCCCGCCGACCATCAACGTCGACGACCTGGACAACGACGTGGACGCGGACATCGTGCGCTTCGAGCCGCGCGAGCTGCCCGCGGGTCGGATCGCCGCGCTGAACAACTCCTTCGGCTTCGGCGGCCACAACGTGGTGCTGGCCTTCCGCAGCGTCTGACCAGCCGTCAGTCAAGAAGGGGCCCCGTCATGGGGCCCTTTTTGGCGACTTCAGACCACCTGGTGCAGCCAGCGCACCGGCGCGCCCTCGCCCGCGTAGCGGAACGGTTCCAACTCGTCGTCCCAGGGCTTGCCGAGCAGCCGGGCCAGCTCCGCCTCCAGGTCGGTGCCCTCGCTGCGGGCCCGCAGCAGCACCGCGCGCAGCCGGTCCTCGGGGATCAGGATGTCGCCGTGGATGCCGGTGACGGCGTGGAAGATGCCGAGCGCGGGGGTGCTGCTGAAGCGCTCGCCCTCCGCACCGGCGCAGGGCTCGCTGGTCACCTCGTAACGCATCAGCTGCCAGCCGCGCAGCGCGGAGGCCAGCTTGGAGGCGGTGCCCACCTCCCCCTGCCAGGAGAACTCGGAACGCCACTGGCCCGGGGCGGCCGGTTGGCGGATCCAGTCGAGGCTGACGCGGACGTTGAGCACGCCCGCCACCGCCCATTCGACGTGCGGGCACAGCGCGCGGGGCGCGGAGTGGATGTACAGGACTCCACGTGTCGTCACCGGGACCTCCAGGCTGTGGACGAGGGTCGCCTTCCCCAGCTGCCTCGTGCCGGTGGCCGGTTGGTCCTGGGCGCCACTTGGCCAACTCCTGCCCGACTCTGACTCATAAGTAACTCAGGTCAACCGACATTAAGTCACTTAGTTGAGCAAAACGGACAAGCTGCAACCATGGTAGTCAGTTCCGGGGACAGGTCTACCCCTGATCGGGATCTCTCCCCCGAACGGCCCCATCAGCCGGCGCTACAGCGGTGTCGTCACGCTATCGCGCTGCACCCGGGGACGTCTGACGCTCCGTCGGAACCGGCGGAAACAGGCCGCGCGGGGTCGCGTGCGACAACGCCGCGCGCCCCGGCCGACCCTGGCGGGTCGAGCGGGGCGCGCGGTCTGACGACGGGTCAGGAGGCCAGTCGGACGACCATCTTGCCGGTGTTCTCACCGCGCATCAGGCCGAGGAACGCGTCCATCATCCGCTCGATGCCCTCGACGGACGTCTCGTCGTACCGCAGACCGCCGTCCGTCAGCCAGCCGGCCACCTCGGCGGTGAACTGCGGCTGCAGCGCGGCGTGGTCGCCCACCAGCATGCCCTCGATGCGCAGCCGCTTGCCGATCGCCTGCACCAGGTTGCGCGGGCCGGGCGACGGCGCGGTCTCGTTGTACTGGGCGATCGCGCCGCAGAGCACCGCCCGGCCGTGCACGCCCAGGGCACCGATCGCGGCCTCCAGGTGCTCGCCGCCGACGTTGTCGAAGTAGACGTCGATGCCCTCGGGAGCAGCCTTGGCGAGCTGCTCGCGGACCGGCCCCTCCTTGTAGTTGAAGGCCGCGTCGAAGCCGTAGTCGTCCACCAGCTTGGCCACCTTGGCCGCCGAACCGGCCGAACCGACCACCCGGGAGGCGCCCTTGAGCCGGGCGATCTGGCCGACCAGCGAGCCGACCGCGCCGGCCGCACCGGAGACGAAGACCACGTCGCCGGGCTTGATCCCGGCGACCGAGACCAGGCCCGCGTAGGCGGTCAGACCCGGCATGCCGAGCACGCCCAGGAAGTAGGAGAGCGGCGCCTTGGACGCGTCCACCTTCACGGCGTGCGCCGCCTGGACCGTCGCGTACTCGCGCCAGCCCTGGCCGTGCAGCACCGCGTCGCCGACCTCGAAGCCCTCGGCGGCGGAGGCCGCCACGTAGCCGACCGCGCCGCCGTCCATCGGGCGGTCCAGCTGGTACGGCGGGGCGTAGGACTTGACGTCGTTCATCCGCCCGCGCATGTACGGGTCGACCGAGAGGTAGGCGTTGCGGACCAGGATCTCGCCCGGCTCCGGCAGCCGGACCGGGGCCTCGACCAGCGCGACGTCGGTCGCAACGGGCCAGCCGTTCGGTCGGGCCTTGAGGTGCCACTCACGGGCCGTGGCGGGTACCGGCTGCTCTGCCATCACTGCGCTCCTTGCTCCTGCGGGCCTGCGGTCTGCTGCCTGCTCCGGGTTCCACCTGAAAGGTTGAGGTGATGAAGCAACGATGGACATGAAAGGTTCAGGTTGTCAAATATTCAGGTAGACTCGGAGTATGCCGAACGACGAGCTGATCCCTGAGGACGCGCTGACCCGTGAGGTGGTGGACCTCATGGCCGGCCTGGTCGCGATCTTCCATCGGGAGTACGAGGAGGCCGCCGCCGCCCGCTCCCTCACCGGCGCCCAGGCCAAGGTGCTGGCGCTGCTGCGGCGCGGCCCGATGCCGATGCGGCACATCGCCCAGACGCTCAGCTGCGAGCCGTCGAACATCACCGGCATCGTGGACCGGCTGGAGGCCCGCGGCTTCGTCACCCGGGAGAGCGACCCGCAGGACCGCCGGGTCAAGCTGGTCGCCGCCACCGAGCAGGGCCAGGCCGCCTCCGCCGAACTGCGCGAGTCGCTGAACTTCGCGCGCGAGCCGCTGGCCGCCCTGGGCCCCGAGGAGCGCGGCGTCCTGCGCGACCTGCTGCACCGGATGCTGGTCGGCGCGGGCGGCTAGGGTCTGTCTGACGCGCGCGCCGACCGCTACGCGCGCGCCGGTACCGCCGCTGGGGCCGCCCGCCGCTCGGCGCGTTCACTGAACCGCCACCAGAGCCAGCGCCCGACGCCGAGCAGCGCCGCGTAGCCGGCCACCACCAGCGCCAGCGAGCCGTAGGCGGCCGGTGGCAGCTCCTCGAAGCCGAGCCGCTCGCCCAGCGCGCTCGGCGGCAGCAGCAGGCCGACCAGTGCGAGCAGGCCCGCCGCCCACCAGACCGGGCGCGGCGGCCGCAGCCGGGGGCGGCTCAGCCGGTACAGCACCGGCAACGCCATCGCCTGGGTGACCAGGTTCTCGGTGAACCAGGCGGTGTGGAACATCGCAGCCGAGTTCGGCGCCGTGAAACCGTGGGTCACCTGGCGCATCGCCTCGAACATCGCGATGTCCGAGAACGAGTTGAGCAACCCGAAGCCGACCGCGAACCCGGCCAGCGCGCCCCAGCGCAGCCGGGCCGGGCGGCCGCCGGGTCCGGCCGAGCGACCGCTGACCGCGAAGGAGAGCTGCGCGGCGTCGAAGCAGAGGTTCTGCAGCAGCACCTGGGCCGGCTGCATCGGCAGGAAGGGCAGCAGCACCCCGCCGGCCAGCATCGAGAGCACGTTGCCCAGGTTGCAGGAGAGCGCGATCCGCAGGTACGCCCCGACCCGGGCGGTGGCCTCCCGACCCACCGCGACGGCCCGGCCGAGCCGGGTCAGGTCGCGTTCGCCGAGCAGCAGGTCCGCCCATTCCCGGGCCGCGCCGACCGCGCCCGCGGTGGCGATCCCGACGTCGGCGGCCCGCAGCGCGGAGACGTCGTTCACCCCGTCGCCGAGGAAGCCGACGCACTGCCCGGCCGCCCGTAGCGCCCGCACCACCTGCGCCTTCTGCTCGGGGGTGCAGCGGGCGAAGACCGCGCCCGCGGCGCCGGCCGCCGCGATGCTCCCGGGGTCGAGCGCGGCCAGCTCCGCGCCGAGCAGCACCCGCCCGGGGGTCAGGCCCAGCCGCTGCGCCAACCGCAGCGCGGTGCGCGGGTGGTCTCCGGTCAGCACGGTGAGCGCGATGCCGGAGCGACGCAGCACGGCCAGCGCCGCCTCGGCGGAGTCCTCCGGCTCGTCGAGCAGCTCGACGAAGCCGAGCAGGGTCAGCCCCTCCTCGTCCTGCGCCCGGTGGGGGCCGAGCCGCGGCTCGCGCTCCGCCCGGGCCACCGCGATCAGCCGCAGCCCCTGCCCGGTCCGCTCCTCGACCAGCCGGGCCAGCGCCGCGCGCGCCGCCCGGTCCAGCGCGGCGCCCCCGGCCAGCGTGTCGCAGCGCTCCAGCACCGCCTCCGGTGCGCCCTTGACCACCAGCACCCGCCCGCTGCCCGGCCCGCGCAACACCGCGCCCGAGCGGCGGCGCACCGGGTCGAAGGGGATCACCTCGACCACCGTGGGCAGCGGGTCGGTCAGCAGCCCGGCGGCGTCCGCGGCGGTCAGCAGTGCCTCGTCCAGCGGGTCGAGCAGCCCGGGGTCGTCGTCCAGCAGCCCGGCCTCGCCGACCAAGCCCGCCCAGCGCAGCGGCTCCTGGGCCGGGCGGCCGAACGGGTCCAGCGCTCCGGCCACCACCAGCTCGCCGGTGGTCAGCGTGCCGGTCTTGTCCAGGCAGAGCAGGTCGAGGGCCCCCAGCTCGCTGACCGCCGGCAGCGCGCGCACCGGCATCCCGGCCTTGGCCAGCCGGTGGCCACCGCTGGCCAGCACCGTGCTGACCACCAGCGGCAGCAGCTCCGGGGTGAGCCCGACCGCCGCGGCCACCGCGAACGGCAGCAGGGCGCTGCTCCAGCCGTGCAGCAGGGCGTCGGTGCCGATGGTCAGCGGGACCACCGCGAGCATGAAGACGATCAGTGTCAGCACCGCGCGACGCACCCCGCGCTCGACCACCGAGCGGCCCCCCGGACCAGGAACCACTGCGCTCAGCGGGCCCGGCGCGTGCGCGGCGCCGAACCGGGTGGCGGCGCCGGTGGCCAGCACCACGGCGGTGGCGCCGCCGGTGATCACCGTGCTGCCCGCGAAGCAGAGCTGCGGCTCGTCGAAGGGTCCGCTGGGTGGTGCGGTGGGCGGCAGGTCCAGGGCCGCGCGCGACACCGGGGTGCTCTCCCCGGTGAGCGCCGACTGATCCACCGTCAGCCCCTCGGCCCGCAGCAGCCGCAGGTCGGCCGGGACGGCGTCGCCGCCCGCCAGTCTGACCACGTCACCGGGGACCAGTTGCTCGGCCGGGACCTCCCGGGCGATCGGCAGGTCGCTCTGCCCCGCCCGGCGCAGCACCGTCGCGGTGCTCGGCGCCAGCGCCCGCAACGCGCGCAGCGCGGCGGCCGAGCGGCGCTCGCCCCGCAGCCGCAGCAGGCCGGCGCCCAGCACCAGGATCGCGATTATCGCCGCGCTGCCCCAGGAGCCGCTCAGCGCGCAGATCACCGTCAGGCCCGCGAGCAGCGCGGTGAAGGGGTCGCCGAACGCGGTGCGCAGGCGACGGAGGGGGCCCGGCTCGGGCAGCGGCAGCACGATGTTCTCGCCGCATTCGGCGATCCGGGCCTCGGCCTCGGACTCGGTGAGGCCGCGCGGGGTCGCGCGCACCGCGCGCAGCGCTTCGAGCCGGCTCAGCCGGGCCGGGTCCACCGGGTCCGGCTCGGTGGCGGGGCCGGCGGCCGGTGCGCGGACGGCTCGGCCACCTGGCAGCGGCAGCAGGCGCGCCCCGCGCTCAGGCACCGCTGCTCCGGAAGTGGAGCAGGTCGCCGCCCGCCGCGCCGGCCGGTCCGGCCGCCCCCTCGCCCGGGTCGAGCTTCTCGACCATGAGCCGCACCAGTGTCGCCACCTGCGAGTCGTCGACGCCGTAGACCTGGCGCCGGCCCTCGCGACGGTTGGAGACCATGCCGGCCAGCTTGAGCTTGGCCAGGTGCTGGCTGACCGCCTGCAGCGTGCCGCCGACCCGCTCGGCCAGCGTGCCCACATCGGCCTCGCCCTGGCTGAGCACCCAGACGATGTGCAGCCGCATGGTGGAGGCGAGCAGTCCGAAGGAGGCCGCCGCCTGCTGCAGCAGTTCGGGGGACGGATCGTCGGCCCCGCTGACGCCCGTCATCCTGGACCGCCCTCTCCCTGTTCGCGAAGGCGCTCAGTCTAACCGCGCCGCCTCGGGGCGCCACGGGATCACCCCCGCGCTCCCCCGGCCGTGGGCCTGAGCCGGCCGGTGGGCCGGGGAATGCTCAGGACGTGCGAGAATTCGGCGGTCCAGAGTGCCACGCCGGTGGGGAGTTCGTGTGATAGGCAGCCAGCGGACCGAGGGCCAGCGGGGAGCCGACCGGCGTCGCAACATCGAGCTGGCACTGCTCGGCTTCGCGTACGTGGTCTGCCTCGCCGCCTACATCGACGCCGACGAGGCGATGAACAACAAGCTCCCCCCGGGCCTGCTGGTCTACGGGGTGGCGTTCGGTGCGCTGATCATCGCCGCGAACCTGGTGATGCGGCGCTTCGCGCGGTACGCCGACCCGTTGATCCTGCCCTGTGCGGTGCTGCTCAGCGGCTTCGGCCTGGTGCTGCTCAACCGGCTCGACGAGTCCTACGCGATCGCGTACTCGGCCTCCTTCCAACGCTTCCCCTCGGCGCCGGCCCAGGTGCAGTGGCTCTTCATCGCGCTGCCGGTCGCGCTCGCCCTGATCGCCGTCATCAAGCACCACCGGTTCTTCCAGCGCTACCTCTACATCCTGATGGTCGGCGCCCTGGTGCTGCTGATCGCGCCGGCCTTCGGCTCGTCCGACGCCGACTACGGCGCCAAGCGGTGGATCCACCTGCCGGGCATCACCGTCGAGCCGGACGAGTTCGTCAAGATCGCGATCTGCATCTTCTTCGCCGGCTACCTGATGGTCAGCCGGGACGCGCTGGCCCTGGTCGGCCGCAAGGTCTGGGGCCTGAGCCTGCCGCGCGGCCGCAACGCGGCGCCGGTGCTGGCGATCTGGGTGATCAGCCTGCTGGTGCTGATCTTCGAACGCGACCTGGGCACCTCGCTGATCTTCTTCGGCGTCTTCATCGTGATGCTCTACGTGGCCACCGAACGCACCAGCTGGGTGGTGATCGGGGTGATCCTGGCGGTCGGCGGCGCGGCCGTGGTGGGCACCCTGGAACCGCACGTGCACGGCCGGGTCGAGGCCTGGCTGAACCCGATGGGCGCCTTCAAGCTGCTCCCGAACGGCTCGCCCCCACCGGGCACCTCGACCCAGCAGGCGCAGGCGCTGTTCAGCTTCGGCAGCGGGCACATCCTGGGCACCGGGCTCGGCCAGGGCCACCCGTGGCTGATCGGCTTCGCCGGGCGCAGCGACTTCATCTTCACCACGGTCGGCGAGGAGCTGGGCCTGGCCGGGGTGACGGCGGTGCTGCTGGTCTACGTGATCTTCTTCCAGCGCGGCCTGAAGACGGCGCTGACCCTGACCGACCCGTTCGGCAAGCTGCTGGCCGCCGGCCTGTCGAGCGTGGTGGCGCTGCAGGTCTTCGTGGTGGTCGGCGGTGTCACCGGGCTGATCCCGCTGACCGGCAAGGAACTGCCCTTCCTGGCCGCCGGTGGCTCCACGACACTGGCGAACTGGCTGCTCACCGCGCTGCTGATCAAGCTGAGCGACGCGGCCGGGCGCACCGAGCTGGAGCCGGAGCCGGAGCCGACGGGCACCATCGCGCCGCCGAAGCCGGCCCTCGACAACGCCGGCGAGGCGGGGGCCTCGCTGCCGGGCCAGCAGAGCCCCGGGACCTCGAACGGCACGCCGGTGCCGTACGGGGCGCCGACCGTGCACGGGACGGCGACCGGGACGCCCGGCGGCGGCGCGCAGCCGGGCGGCACCGGGACGCAGCCCGCACTGCCGACCGCGAACCCCACCGACCCGACCGGCACCGGCCCGACCGGCGGGCCCGCGACGCCCCTGCCCGGCGGCGCGGCGGAGCAGCCCTCCGGCGGCTTCCCCCCAGCCGCACCCGGCTACCCGGGCGGTGGCTTCGGTGCACCGCCCGCCCAGAGCGGCTACCCGGTCCAAGGCGGATACCCTCCCCAGGGCGGCTACCCTCCGCAAGGCGCCTACCCCGCCCAGAGCGGCTACCCGACGGGCGGTCAGGCCATGGTCCCGCCGCCGATCCCGGGCTACCAGACGGGCGGTCAGCCCGAGTACCTCTCCGGTTCCGCGCCGCAGTACCCGCCGCGCACCGATCCGGACGGCGCGGCGGCGCCCACCTTCTGACGGTCGGTCACCGTCGCGATCGGCCGGCGGCCGGGGGTCCACCACCCGGCCGCCGCCGCCCACCCTTCTGGCGGCGTTGCCAAGCTGGGCAGTATGGCCAATACTTGCTAGATTGCGCAACTGTGCAACCGGTCACCCGACCGAGCCGTCCTATCGAGCAGCCAGCCCGGCTCCCGGCGACCCGGAGAACGCCTGATGACCGAACCCGAGGACCGCCTCGGCAGACAGCGCGCCCGCTCCGCCCCAGGCGGTCGGCGGGTGCGGGAACACCTCAGCTTAGGCCCGGGCCGCTCCGCGCCGCGCTCGCGCCGCCGCCGTGTCGCGCGGATCGCCGGACTGACCGCCGCCTCGCTGGTGCTGACCACGGCCGGCGCCGGCTTTCTCTTCTACGAGCACCTCAACGGCAACCTCAGCATCTTCGACAGCAGCGGGATCTCCGCCAGCCGCCCACCGGCCGGACCGGGCGACGGTTCGGGGTCGACGCCGGTCAACGTCCTGCTGCTGGGCTCGGACAGCCGGGCGGCGGGCAACGAGGACCTGGCCGGCGGTGACATCGGCCCGGGCAACTCGGACACCGCGATCCTGCTGCACGTCTACGCCGACCACCGGCACGCCGTCGGGGTCTCGATCCCGCGCGACGCGCTGGTGGACATCCCGCCCTGCCTGCTGCCCAGCGGCAGGTGGACCGTCGAGCAGCACGGCGAGATGTTCAACTCCGCCTTCGCCATCGGCGGTTACCCGGGCGGCAACCCGGCCTGCGCGCAGAACACCGTGGAGGCGCTGACCGGCCTGCGGGTCGACCACACCATCGTGGTGGACTTCAAGGGCTTCGCCGCCATCACCACGGCGATCGGCGGCGTCCCGGTCTGCGTGCCGAACGACGTGGACGGGTTCGGCATCCGGCTCCGGAAGGGGCGTCAGACCGTCGCCGGGGCACAGGCGTTGGCCTTCGTGCGGGCGCGGCACGGGATCGGGGACGGTTCGGACATCGGCCGGATGAAGCGTCAGCAGGCCTTCCTCTCCGCGCTGATCCAGAAGGTGCAGAGCCAGGGGTTCAACCTGACCACGCTGCTCCCGCTGGCCGACGCGGCGACCAGGGCGCTCACCGTGGACGCCGGCCTGGGCACCGCGATGAAGCTGGCCTCGTTCGCCCAGTCGCTGCACACCATCACGTTGCGCGACATCAACTTCGTCACCGTGCCGTGGCAGTATGCCGGCGACCGGGTCTCCCTGGTCCACCCCGACGCGGATACGCTGTGGACGCTGCTACGCCAGGACCGCACACTGGATGGCCGGAGCACCCGTCAGGTCGCCACTCCCAGCGCCGTGAGCCCGGTCCGGCCCACCGATCCGACGGTGCCGATCACGGTGCAGAACGGCACCGCCACCGTGGGCCTGGCCGTCCGGGCCGCCCACGACCTGCTGGCGAAGGGATACCAGGACGTCACGGCGGGGTTGGGCGGGATCGACCACGCCGTCACCAGCATCGGCTACCCGCCGGGCAGGCAGGCCGATGCCGAACAACTCGCCCGGTACTTCCCCGGCGCCGACGTCCGCGCCGACACCGAGAGCACCGCACTGACCCTCACGCTCGGCACCGACTACGCCACCGCCGTCGCCTCGGCCGAACCGACGGGGACGGCGACGGCGAGCGCGACCGGCGCACCAACGGCCGACGCACCGTCGCACGGCCCGTCACCCGGCCCCTCGCCCGGCGCGGTGCCGAGCGGGATCGCCCAGAACACCCGCCCTGCCGACGCCGACATCTGCGCCGGCCTCACCTACGGCTGACCTGTCCGACCTGCGAGAGGAACGACGCTGACGATGTACCGGGGGGACCGAGGGGACCGAGCGTCCACCAACACCGACGCGCTGCGGCTGGCCGCGGCCGTCGCCGAGATCGAGGGCCTGCACGCCGCGCTGATCCACAGCACCGACCCCGCCCGGCGGCGTCGACTGCTCTCCGAACTGGCCCGGGCCGGCGCCCGGTTGGCCGATCTGGCCGCCACCCCGCCGGGCCGGATCCCGGCGCAGGCCCGGTTCAACTCCCGGCGCCAGCGTCGCCGGGCCGCCCTGCTGCGCGGCGCCCACTGGCTCACCGAACGGCTGAGCTGAGGCCGCTGTGGGTGGGCGGTGGCGGTGACGGTACGCCTGCGCCGCGACGCCTCCGGTTGTCCCCGGCTGTCCCCGGAGCGGGTGAATCTCGGCGTGGCACGCGGCCACAGGCCGGCTGACTGCTCTAGGATCTGCGGCAGAGACCGGGGTGTTCTCGCAGGTCAGAGCCAGGATTACTCTGATGATCCGGCAGGATCTTGAGTAGGGCGGGTGGGACTCGAACCCACGACCCAGGGATTATGAGTCCCCTGCTCTAACCGGCTGAGCTACCGCCCCGACTCCGCGTCGGCACCACCACCACAGTGGTGGTCCATCGCAGCACAGACGGCCCCGCAGGGCCGCCTCGGGCAGCATATCCGGTCGATCAGCCGTGGTGCGCGCCGGGTGCGCACCACGAGTGCGCTCCCGGGCCCGGTCCTGCCGTCCGTGAACCGCCGGGGCCCGTAGGCTGCCAGGTGTCAGGCCGCTGCCGCCCGGGTGAAGTCGGGGCGGCGATCGGGCGGCCCGCAGGCTGCGGAGGGAGTCGCATGACGGCGCGTAGGGTGGCGCTCGGTCTGGCGGCCGCGCTGGTGGTCCCGATCACGGCGAGCGGCTGCGGCTCCTCCGGCGGACCGTCGAGCAGCGCGCTCTTCCTCACCCCCTCGCCCGGTGCGACGAGCACCGCCGGTGCGAGCGGCTCGGGATGGAACCGGCACCGCTTCCTGGGCGCCTTCGACCGGCACAAGGGCACGACCAGGACCGCCTCACCCACCGCGCTCAACGGGCTGGTCGGCGCGGTCTTCACCAACGACGCCTCGGGCGACCACTTCTGCACCGCCAGCGTGGTGGACAGCGCCGGCCAGAACCTGATCATCACCGCCGCGCACTGTGTCTACGACCCGGGCGTCGGGCAGCGGGCCGACCTGGTCTTCGTCCCCGGCTACCGCGGCGGGGACGCCCCCAGCGGGGTCTGGCCGCTGGCCGCGATCACCGTGGACCAGAGCTGGGCGCAGAGCGGCAACCCTGACCTGGACGTGGCCTTCGCGGTCGTCCAGCCGCAGGGCGGCAAGCAGGTGCAGCAGGTGCTCGGCGCCAACAAGTTGGGCATCGGCAAGGGCTACCAGCTGCGGGTGAAGCTGACCGGCTATCCGAGCAGCGCGGACGTGCCGATCACCTGCGTGAACACCACCACCCAGCAGAGCCCGACCCAGCTGCGGATCGCCTGCCCCGACTACACCGGCGGCACCAGCGGCAGCCCGTGGGTGACCGACCTCGACCCGATCACCCGGACCGGGACGGTGGTCGGCGTGATCGGCGGCTACCAGCAGGGCGGCGACACCCCGGACGTCTCGTACAGCAGCTACTTCGGCGCCGCCGTGCAGGCCCTGTACGACCGCGCCACCGGCTGAGCACCCCGGCTCACCCCGGGTTCAGCCTGGCGTCGGGCGGCTCTGGCCTGGTAGATCTTGGGGCCGACGTCCGGTGCGACCCCGCCCGGAGCTGACCTGGAGGTACACCGGATGGCCGGGCCGCAGCGGCTGCGAGGCGCGCTGGCGCTCGGCACGGCCATGGCGGGTTTGCTGGCCGCCGCGGGCTGTGCCTCGTCGCAGGGGTCCGAGCACCCGGCGCCAGGGCTGAGCGCCGCCATCGCCCCGCCGGACAGCCACTCCGCCCGGGTCGGCGTGCTGCTGTTCGACCAGGGCGCCAGCCGCTCCTGCACCGCCAGCGTGGTGGACAGCCCCGGACGCGACCTGCTGGTCACCGCCGCGCACTGCGTCACCGCCACTGACGGCTCGCCGGTCACCGGCCTGAGCTTCGCCCCCGGCTACCGCGACGGCGCCGCCCCGCTCGGCAGTTGGACGGTGGACCGGGTGGTGGTCGACCACCGCTGGAGCGCCAACGCCGACCCCGAGTACGACGTGGCCTTCCTCACCGTCGACCCGGCCGGCGGCCGGCAGATCGAGGACGTGGTGGGCGGCAACCCGCTCGGGGTGAACCGCGGCTTCGGGCTGGCGGTGACCGTCACGGGCTACCCGAACGACCACGAGGAGCCGATCACCTGCACCACCCGGACCACCGCGCGCAGCGCCACCCAGGAGCGGTTCGACTGCGGCGGCTTCTCGGACGGGACCAGCGGCAGCCCCTGGCTCACCGAGGACGACACGGTGGTCGGCGTGATCGGCGGCTACCAGCAGGGCGGCGACACCCCGGACGTCTCCTACAGCGTGACCTTCGACAACCGGGTCGCCGCGCTCTTCCAGCAGGCCACCGGGCAGTAAGCCCGGTCCGCCCGAGCCCCCGGGGCGGGCCGGTCGGCGGGCGGCGCCGGGAACGACGAACGCCCCCCGGCGGACCGGAGGGCGTCGAAGCCTGCTCCCCCAATTGGACTCGAACCAATAACCTGCCGATTAACAGTCGGCTGCTCTGCCAATTGAGCTATGGGGGATCACTGTGCCAGGCATCGTGTGCCGGTTGGTCCCGGCCCACTCACCTGCGCTCCCGCAATTGGACTCGAACCAATAACCTGCCGATTAACAGTCGGCTGCTCTGCCAATTGAGCTATGCGGGATTGAGTTGTCGCGGCGCACCCTGTCAGGTGCTCGCTGCGGGACATACATTAGCGCATCCAGGGGGGTGGTCCGCCAATCGCTTTCCCGGGCGGGCAACGCCGCGCCCCGCCCCGCTCGGCGCGCCCGACGCGCCGGGCGTGCTCCGGCCGGGGATGCTGAGGGATGCGCCGGGCGGTTCGCCGCGCGGCTGGACGGGTAGGGCATCGCGGCAAGCGCCGCATGAAGAGGGTGGAGGCCGAAGATGTGGAAGCTGTCGTTCGTCGCGGGGGCCGCGGCCGGCTACGTCCTGGGAGCCCGGGCCGGCCGGCAGCGTTACGAGCAGATCGCCGCCGGCGCGCGCAAGGTCGCCGAGCACCCGGTGGTGCGCGACGCCACCCAGCGGGCGAAGGACTCGGCCGGCTCGGCGGCGGGCCGGGCGGTGGACGCGGTCACCGGGAAGGTGGGCGAGAAGCTGCCGCACGCGCTCTCCGACCGGGTCCCGTACCTGAGCCGCAAGCGGAGCGAGGACGACAGCTGGGGGACGGTGCGCCCGTAGTTCCGGTCCACCCGCCGGCCCGCGCCGGCGGCGACGCTCACGCCAACCGGGCCGATCCGAGCCGGGCCGATCACTGGCAGGCCGGTCACTGGCGGGCACCGAAAGATACCGGTGGGTAACAGCGGTACCGAGTGGGCAACACTTGCCGCGCGCGACCGGGCGAGCGGCCCGGCCTGCGGCATGATCTCTCCCATGGCCATCGTCGCGGGCATCGACAGCTCTACCCTTCGCACCCGGATCGTCGCGTGTGACGCGGACACCGGGGCCGTGCTGCGCTCGGGCAAGGCACCGCATCCGGCCTCCGAGGCCTCGCAGAGCCGCGCCACCGAGGCGGACCCGCAGTCCTGGCTGCACTCGCTGGGCGAGGCGGCCACCGGCGGTCTGCTCGAAGGCGTGCGGGCCATCGGGGTCGCCGCCCAGCAGCACAGCATGATCGGGCTGGACGCGGGCGGGGTGCTGGTCCGCCCGGCGATGCTCTGGACCGACCCGCGTTCCTCGGGCGCCGCGGCCGCGCTGGTGGACGCCCTCGGCGGCCCGGCCGCCTGGACCGAGGCGATCGGCGCGGTGCCCGCCGCCACCTACACCATCGCCAAGCTGCGCTGGCTGGCCGAGTTCGAGCCGGCCAACGCCCGCCGGATCGCCGAGGTGCTGCTGCCGCACGACTGGCTGGTCTGGCAGCTGCTCGGCCACCCGCAGCGGCGCACCACCGACCGCGGCGACGCCTCGGGCACCGGCTACTGGTCGCCGATCACCGGCGAGTACCGGCAGGACCTGGTCAAGCTGGCGCTCGGGCACGAACTGCTGCGGCTGCCCGAGGTGCTCGGCCCGAACGAGCCCGCCGGACACACTCCCGAGGGCCTGCTGATCTCGGCCGGCACCGGCGACAACATGGCCGCCGCGCTGGGGCTGGGCCTGGTGCCGGGCGACGCGGTGGTCTCGCTCGGCTCCTTCGGGACCATCTTCGCGGTGCACGACCAGCCGGTGGTGGACCCGACCGGCATCGTCTCCTCCTTCGCCGACGCCACCGGACACCACCTGCCGATGGTCGGCACGCTCAACGCGGCGCAGGTGCTGCGTTCGACGGCCAACCTGCTCGGCCGTGACCTGGAGGGCCTGAGCGAGCTGGCGCTGCGCTCCTCGCCCGGCGCCTACGGGATGGTGCTGCTGCCCTACCTGGCGGGTGAACGCACGCCCCAACTGCCGAACGCCGCCGGCACCCTGACCGGCCTTCGGGCCGAGTCGATGACGCCCGAACACCTGGCCCGCGCGGCCGTGGAGGGCATGCTCTGCAACATCGCGGACGCGCTGGACGCGCTGCGCGCCCGCGGTGTGCAGGTGAATCGGGTGGTGCTGCTCGGCACGGTCGGCCGGCTCGCGGCGGTGCGCGAGATCGCCCCGCTGATCTTCGGGATCCCCGTCCTGATCCCACCGCCCGGCGACCACGCGGCCCGCGGTGCGGCCCGGCAGGCCGCCTGGGCACTGGCCGGCACGCCCGAGCCGCCGCAGTGGCGGCTGCCCGAGGTGCAGACCATCGAACCCGACCCGGATCAGCCGTTCGGCGCCGCGATTCGCCGACAGTACGGCGTGGTCCGTGACCAGACGCATCCGGAGATCGCCGAGATGGCCTAGCGTGGAAGCCCTGGCTTCTCGTCGAAGGGTTCTGAGGCATGGCGCTGCACCACGGCACGAGCGCGGATCACCGACTGACCGTCAACGCCCTGCTGGGTGAGGCCGATCCGCTCGGGGCGATGCGCATGGCCCCGCCCAAGCACCGGCTGCACCACGCGCCGCTGGCGCCGCGGATCGCCTACCAGCTGATCCACGACGAGCTGATGCTGGACGGCAACGCCAAGCTCAATCTGGCCACCTTCGTGACCACCCAGATGGAGCCCGAGGCGGACCGGCTGATGCTCGAGTGCGCCGACAAGAACATGATCGACAAGGACGAGTACCCGCAGACCGCCGAGCTGGAGCGGCGCTGCGTGGCGATCCTGTCCGACCTGTGGCACGCGCCGGATCCGAACGAGGCGGTGGGCTGCTCCACCACCGGCTCCAGCGAGGCCTGCATGCTGGCCGGCCTGGCGCTCAAGCGCCGCTGGATGCGCCGCAACCAGGCACGCTACGACGCCGGGGCCCGGCCCAACATCGTGATGGGCGCCAACGTCCAGGTCTGCTGGGAGAAGTTCGCCAACTTCTGGGAGGTGGAGTGCCGGCTCGCGCCGATGGAGGGTGAGCGGTACCACCTGGACGCCGAATCCGCGCTGGCGCTCTGCGACGAGAACACCATCGGCGTGGTGGCCGTGCTGGGCTCCACCTTCGACGGCTCCTACGAGCCGGTCGCCGAGATCTGCGCGGCACTGGACGACCTGCAGCAGCGCACCGGTCTGGACATCCCGGTGCACGTGGACGGCGCCTCGGGCGCGATGGTGGCGCCGTTCCTCGATCCCGAGCTGGTCTGGGACTTCCGGCTGCCCCGGGTCGCCTCGATCAACACCTCGGGCCACAAGTACGGCCTGGTCTACCCCGGCGTCGGCTGGGCGCTGTGGCGGGACCAGGACGCGCTGCCGCAGGAGCTGGTCTTCAAGGTCAACTACCTGGGCGGCGACATGCCGACCTTCGCGCTCAACTTCTCCCGCCCCGGCGCCGAGGTGGTCGCGCAGTACTACACCTTCCTGCGGCTGGGCCGCGAGGGCTACCGCGCGGTGCAGCAGTCCTGCCGCACCGTGGCCCGCCACCTGGCCGCCGGGATCGAGAAGTTGGGCGCGTTCCGGCTGATCACCCGGGGTGACCAGCTGCCGGTCTTCGCCTTCACGGTGGCCGACCACGTGACCGCCTTCGACGTCTTCGACGTCTCCCGGCGGCTGCGCGAGCGCGGCTGGCAGGTGCCCGCCTACACCTTCCCGGACAACCGCACCGATCTGTCGGTGCTGCGGGTGGTCTGCCGCAACGGTTTCACCACCGACCTGGCGGACCTGCTGCTCTCCGACCTGACCCACCTGCTGCCCGAACTGCAGGGCCAGCCGGGGCCGTTGCAGGACCGCGGGGTCGAGCCGAAGAGCGCCTTCCACCACTGACGCACCGTCAGCTCCGCCAGTCTGCCGGTCAGTCGAGGTAGCCGCGCAGCTGGTCGGCGAAGGCGTGGTCGCGCAGCTTGGCCAGGGTCTTGGACTCGATCTGGCGGATCCGCTCCCGGGTCACCCCGAAGAGCGAGCCGATCTCCTCCAGGGTGCGCGGCCGCCCGTCGGCGAGCCCGTAGCGCAGTTCGACCACCTTGCGCTCGCGCTCGCCGAGGGTGGCCAGCACCGCCTCCAGGTGCTCGCGCAGCAGCAGGAAGGCGGCGCTCTCGACCGGCGAGGCGGCGTCGGCGTCCTCGATCAGGTCGCCGAGCGCCACGTCCTCCTCCGCGCCGATAGGGGTGTGCAGCGAGACCGGCTCCTGGGCCAGCCGCAACACCTCGCGCACCCGGGTCTCGGTCAGCTCCAGGACCAGCCCGACCTCGGCCGCGGTGGGTTCGCTGCCGCGCTCCTGGAGCAGTCGGCGCTGTACCCGCAGCACCCGGTTGATCAGCTCCACCACGTGCACCGGCACCCGGATGGTGCGGGCCTGGTCGGCCAGGGCCCGGCTCATCGCCTGCCGGATCCACCAGGTCGCGTAGGTGGAGAACTTGTAGCCGCGGGTGTAGTCGAACTTCTCGACCGCCCGGATCAGGCCGAGGTTGCCCTCCTGGACCAGGTCGAGCATGGTCAGCCCGCGGCCGACGAAGCGCTTGGCGACCGAGACCACCAGGCGCAGGTTGGCCTCGATCAGCCGGCGCTTGGCGATCCGACCGAGCACCACCAGCTGGTCGAGATCGTCCGCCAGCCGGTCCTCCGGCAGGCCGTGCTCGCTCAGGTACTGCTCGGCGAAGAGGCCCGCCTCGACCTGCCGGGCCAGCTCCACCTCCTCGGCGGCGGTGAGCAGCCGGATCCGCCCGATCTCGCGCAGGTACTGGCGGAACAGGTCGGCGGCCGGTCCGCTCGGCTCGTCCAGCAGGACCAGCGGGGCCGCGGCGTCGAGTTCCTCGGGCGGGGGGCCGACCGCTTCGGGGTCGACTGCCCCGGGGTCGTCCAGCTCGAGCTCGGCAGGCTCCGGCGCCGCGGCGGGCGGTGCGTCCTCGGGCGCTCTGACGATCTCCAAAGGGGCCCACCTCCACGGGCGCGCACGCCCGAACACCGAGGGACTGAGACCCTTTCAGTGTGGGGTACGCCACACCTGGGCGCTACAGCCCGGCAGTGCCGCGGGTCTTCAGGTTGTCGTCGTACTGCTGCAGCGCCCACAGCTCCTGCTGCACCGGGGCCAACTGCTCGGCCGTGGCCCGGTTTCCGAGGCGCTGGAGCTGGGCACGGACCTCGTCGACCCGGCGCTTGACGGCGGCCCGGCGCAGGTTGACCAGGAAGTCCCCCGCGTAGATGGCGTCCGGCTTGCGCCGGGTGCGGATCGGCTCGACCGTCAACTCGGTGACCAGCAAGCGGACCTGCTCGTTCTCGGCGGCCTCCTGGACCAGGTCGATGAAGTTCGGCACGGCGGCGCCGTAGCCGGTGCCGCCGGCCTTGCCGATGGCCCGGCGGACCGCCGCGTACGGCGGGGTCGGGAACTCGTCCTCGCCGTACTGGTCGAACGCGGGGCTGACCAACTCCGGATTTTGCAGCGCCAGTTTGAGCAGTTCACGCTCGACGATCAGGGATCGGTCGTTCGGATCGAGCCGGAACGCGGGGCGGGCGACCGGCGCCTGCTGCTGCGGCTCGATCCGGCGCGGCTGCGCCGAGCGGCCCTGCTGCGGGGAGTCGCGCTGCCAGCGGGCGATCTGGCCGACCCGGCGGACCACGAACTGCTCGTCCAGGATGCCGAGCAGGCCGGCGAGTTGGACGGCGTACTCGTGCCGGATCGACGGGTCCTTGATCTTGGCGACGATCGGCGCCGCCTCCTCCAGCGCGGCGGCCCGGCCCTCGGCCGCGTCCACTCGATGCCGGGCGACGGTGCTGCGCAGCGCGAACTCGAAGAGCGGCACCGGGTTGGCGATCAGCTCGCGCACCGCGTCATCGCCCTGGGCCAGGCGCAGTTCGCAGGGGTCCATGCCGCCGGGGGTGATCGCGATCGAGGTGCGGGCGGCGAACTTCTGGTCGTCCTCGAAGGCGCGCAGTGCGGCCTTCTGGCCGGCCGCGTCGCCGTCGAAGGTGAAGACGGTCTCGCCCCGGTAGGAGGAGGTGTCCATCAGCAGCCGACGAATGATCTTGATGTGGTCCTCGGCGAAGGCGGTGCCGCAGGTGGCCACCGCCGTGGTGACACCGGCCAGGTGACAGGCCATCACATCCGTGTAGCCCTCGACCACCACCGCGCGCCCGGTCTTGGCGATCTCCTTCTTGGCGAGGTCGATGCCGTAGAGCACGTGCGACTTCTTGTAGATCGGCGTCTCGGGCGTGTTGAGGTACTTGGGCCCGTTGTCGTCCTCGCGCAGCCGGCGCGCGCCGAAGCCGACCACCTCGCCGGCCGCGTCCCGGATCGGCCAGACCAGCCGGCCGCGGAAGCGGTCGATCAACCCACCGCGCTGGCCCTGCGAGGCCAGACCGCCCTGGAGGATCTCCTTGTCGGTGAAGCCCTTGCCGCGCAGGTAGCGGACCAGGTGCTCCCAGCCGGCCGGCGCGTAGCCGACGCCGAAGTGGGCGGCGGCCTCGGCGTCGAACCCGCGCTCGGCGAGGAAGGCGCGGCCGATCTCGCCCTCGGGCGTCTCCAGCTGCTCCCGGTACCAGGCGGCGGCCACCTTGTGCGCCTCGACCAGCCGGGTCCGCTCGCCCTGCTGCCCGCGCGAGGAGTAGCCGCCCTCCTCGTAGCGGAGCGTGATGTTGGCCTGGGCGGCCATCCGCTCCACGGCCTCGGCGAAGGAGAAGTGCTCGATCTTCATCAGGAAGGAGATCGTGTCGCCGCTCTCCTGGCAGCCGAAGCAGTGGAAGACGCCCTTGCTCGGACTGACGTAGAAGGAGGCGGACTTCTCGTCGTGGAACGGGCAGACGCCCTTCAGCTGACCGCCGCCCCCGTTGGTCAGCTGTACATAATCGCCGACGACCACGTCGATGGGCAGCGCGCTGCGCACCGCCTGCACATCTTCATCCCTGATCCGTCCCGCCACCCCGGAAGTCTACGGCTTCGACCCGGAAACCAACCGGCCGTGCCAGGCCAGCGCCGAAGCGTCGGTCAGGGTGGCGATCTGATCGATCACCGCCCGCAGTGCCGCGCGGTCGTCAGTGGCCTCGGCGTACTGGGCGGCGAAGACCGGGTCCAGCTCGGCCGGGTCGCCGGCCGCCAGCAGCTCGGCCAGCTCCGCGATCACGATTCGTTGCCGGGCTCGCAGCTGGGCCTGCTCGTCGCGCTGCATCACATAGCGGACCGCGACCGCCTTGAGCACCGCGCACTCCAGCCGGACCTCGGTGGGGACCACCAGCTCGGCGGCGTACCGGGTCAGCGGCCCTGGGCCGTAGCGGGCCCGGGTGGCCTGCTCGGCGGCCAGGCAGAACCGGCCGATCAGCTGGCTGGTGAGGTCCTTGAGGCCGGCCCGGTCGCGTGGCGAGCCGTCGTAGCCGCCGGGCCACCACTCCTGGGCCTGCAGCCGGTCCAGGGCCGCGCCGAACTCCTCGGGCTCGGCCAGCGGTGCGTACCGTTCGGCGACCTTGAACAGTTCGGCCCGCTCGCTCGGGCTACGCAGCGCGGCCGGGTGGATGTGCCCCGCGTACAGGCCGTCCTCGACGTCGTGGGTGGAGTAGGCGACGTCGTCGGACCAGTCCATCACGGTGGCCTCGAAGCACTTGCGGCCCTGCGGGGTGCCCTGCCGGAGCCAGCGGAAGACCGGCAGGTCGTCGCCGTAGACGCCGAACTTGGCGGACTTCGGTTCGCTGGGGTGGCCGCCGCGCGCCCAGGGGTACTTGGTGGCGGCGTCCAGCGCGGCCCGGGTCAGGTTGAGGCCCACGCTGCGACCCGGCCACGGGGCCAGCCGGGCGGGCGCCTCGTCCGACGGGGCGAAGCGCTTGGGCTCCAGCCTGGTCAGGATGCGCAGCGACTGGGCGTTGCCCTCGAAGCCGCCGCAGGCCTCGGCGGCCTGGTCCAACGCCTGCTCGCCGGTGTGGCCGAACGGCGGGTGGCCGATGTCGTGGGCCAGGCAGGCGGTCTCCACCAGATCCGGGTCGCAACCCAGCGCGGCACCCAACTCCCGCCCCACCTGGGCGCATTCGAGCGAGTGGGTGAGCCGGGTGCGGGGGAAGTCGCTGCGCATGGGGGCGACCACCTGGGTGGTGCCGGCCAGCCGGCGCAGCGCGGCGGAGTGCAGCACGCGGGCGCGGTCGCGCTGGAAGGCGGTGCGCCCCGGCCGCTTGTCGGGCTCGGGCACCCAGCGGGTCTGGGCGGCCTCGTCGTAGCAGGGCATGTCGTAGCGGGGCACGTCGTATTGGGGGACGTCGTATTGGGGCACATCGTATCGATCGTCGCTCATATAGCAGTCACCGTACGCCGCCGCCATGACGGTTCGGGCGCAGCGCGCATGGCGATGTTGCAGAGAATTCTCTGCAGACTTCTCTATGCAGAGAGTCCTCTGCACGTTAGAGTCCTCCGCATGAGCAACGAGCACCCTCCCTCCTCCCGGACCGTCGATCCGCGCAGCCTGCGGGCGCTGGCCCACCCGCTGCGGATGCGGATCCTGGACCTGCTCGGCGACCACGGCCCGAGCACCTCGGCCCGGCTCGCCGAGCAACTCGGCGAGAACACCGGGACGGTCAGCTGGCACCTGCGCCACCTCGCCGAGCACGGCTACATCGAGGAGGAGGAGGGGCGCGGCACCAAGCGCGAGCGCTGGTGGCGGCGCAAGGACCGCACCCTGGTGCTCAACACCGGCGAGCTGCAGGAGGACCTGCAGACCCGTGAGGCGATGGACGTCTACCGCCGGCACTACCTGGAGCGGACCTTCCAGCGGGCCGCCCGGGCGCTCGCCGTGCGCCCCACCGGCGACTGGGTCGGCGCCGGGAACATGTCCGACTGGGGCGACGTGCGGATGACGCCGGATCAGCTCCGGGCGCTCGGCGCCGAGCTGATGGCGGTGATCCAGCGGCACGTCCCCGATCCCGAGGCGCCGGTGCCTGCCGAGGCGCAGCCCGTCCTGATCCAGCTCCAGGTCCTGCCCGTACTGCCGCTGCCCGCCGAGGAGTCCGAGTGAAGCTCTCGACCGCCCCCGCTGCCCCGTCCACCGCCCAGGCCGAGCCGCGCCGCAGCCTGCTGCGCCGCCACCGCGACTTCCGGCTGCTCTTCGTCGGCGAGGTGGCCGGCAAGTACGGCGCCTCGGTGACCGGCCTCGCGTTACCGCTGATCGCCGTCACCCGCCTGCACGCCGGCGCCTTCCTGGTCAGCACGCTGCCCGCTGCCACCTGGCTCCCCTGGCTGCTGATCGGCCTGCCGGTCGGCGCCTGGGTGGACCGGATGAGCCGCCGGGCCGTGATGCTGGCCTCCGCCGCCGCCTCGCTGCTGCTCTACCTGACCATCCCGATCGCCGCCGCGCTGGGCCTGTTGAGCTACCTCCAACTGCTGGTCGTGGCACTCCTCGCGGGCACCAGCACCGTCTTCTTCCAGACCGCCTACACCGCCTACCTGCCCAGTCTGGTGACCGAACCCGACCGCGCCGAGGGAAACGCCAAGCTGCAGGGCAGCGCCTCGGCCGCCCAGATCGTCGGCCTGGGCTCGGGCGGCACCCTCGCGCAGCTCTTCGGCGCGGTCGACAGCCTGCTGGCGAACACCCTGACCTTCGCGGTCTCGCTGCTCTGCACCGCCTCGATCAAGCAGCGCGAGCAGTTGCCCCCGGCGGTCGAGCGCGAGCGGCGGACCCTGCTCGCCGAGGTCGGCGAGGGCCTGCGGATCGTCGTCCGGGACCGCTGGCTGCGCAGCTTCCTGCTCTACGGCGCCACCGCCAACCTGGCGCTGACCGCCTACCAGTCGATCCAGGTGGTCTTCCTGCTGGACCGCGCCCACCTGCCGGCGAGCGCGCTCGGCACCCTGATCGGCGCCGCGAGCGTCGGCGGCGTGCTGGGCGCCCTGGTGGCCCGCCGGGTCGGCGCGGCGATCGGCACGGCCCGCGCGATGCTGCTCTTCCTGCTCGGGCTGCCCTCGCTGGTCCTGCTCATCCCGCTGACCGGCAACGGCGCCGGCGTGCTCTGCTACCTGGTCGGCGGGGCCGCCGTGTCGGGCGGCGTGGTGGCGGGCAACGTGCTGCGCGCCACCTTCACCCAGGGCTACGTCCCCGCCGAACTGCTCGGTCGGATCAGCGCCAGCAGCGCGTTCCTCAACTACAGCCTGATCCCGCTCGGCGCCCTGCTCGGCGGTGCTCTGGCCGGCGGGCTCGGTGTCCTGCCCGCGATGTGGCTGACCTGCGCGGCGCTGCCACTGGCGGCGCTGATCCTCTGGTTCTCGCCGCTGCGCCGCTACCGCGACCTGCCCACCGGGTCCGTCGCGCGGGCCGCGGCCGCCTGAACCACCGGCCCTGGCGGCCCTCGACCGGCTGCGCGGGGGCACCCGAACTCCCGCTCTGGGCCTGCCCCTCGCGCTGGACGGTCAGGACCGGTGCCGGGGCACCGGACTCGGCGAACGCCTGCGATCCGGGCGCCGGAGCGCGATGATTCGCAGTGTCGCAACCATCCCTGGACTGACCGAGGGGGCCTGATGTCCGACCTGCACGAAGCACAACAGCTCGTCGAAACCCTGGCCTTGACCGGCGCCACCACCGTGGCGGCCGCGATGGGCACCGACGCCTGGCAGGCCACCCGGGGCTGGACGGCCAGGCTGTTCCACCGGCGCGGCCACGACCTCGGCGAGGTCGAGCGCCAACTGGACAACGACGCGGCCCTGGTGACGGGCGGGGAGGCCGACGCGGCCCGCTCGGAGCTGGTCGCGCCCTGGCGGCGCCGGCTGCTGGCCCTGCTGCGCGAGGACCCGCAGGCCGTCGAGGACCTCCAGGAGCTGATCGACCTGGTCCGCGACCGCCTGCCGGCCGCCGCCCCCGGCATGACGCAGAACGTCACGGCCTCCGGCCACGCGATCGTCAACGTGGTGCAGGGCGGCGATCAGCACAACCGGTTCATGGATACCCCGCGCCGGGCGGAGGGCGGGGCCACCGCGTGAGCCAGGGCCCGGCGCCGCAGGGCATCGTCTTCACCCAGAACATCACCGCCTCGGGCGGTCGGGTGAACGCGGTCCAGCACGGCGACCAGTACAACTACATCTACCGTGCCGAGCCGCCCTACCGGGTCGAGCCTTTCCCGCTCGGGCGCCCGACCGCTCCCGCGCCCGGCCTGGCACGGGTCCCCAGCCGGCTGCTGACGGCCCGGCACCAGGTCGTCCCGTTCTTCCCGCGACCGGAGCTGGAGCTGCTGGCCGCCTGGCGCGACGACCCGTCGCCGGGCCTGACGGTGCGTCTGCTGCACGCCGAGGGCGGGCGGGGCAAGACCCGGCTGGCCGCCGAGTTCGCCGCGTGCTCGGTGCGGGCCGGATGGACGGTGGCGCAGGCGCGGCACCGCAGCGAGGTGGCCTCGGCCGGCGGCGGGGACCAGAGTCTGACGGTGCGTCATCCCGGCCTGGTGCTGGTGGTCGACTACGCGGAGCGCTGGCCGCTGGCGGACCTGCTCACCCTGGTGCGCCAGCACCGGGAGGCGGCCCGCGACCGGCTGCGGGTCCTGCTGCTGTCCCGCCCGGCGGGCGACTGGTGGCAGGGCCTGGCCCACCAGTTGGCCAAGCTCGACATCTTCGACGCCGCTGCCGTCCCGCTGGCGCCGCTGCCGGACGACGCCCGGGTGCGCGGCGGGATCTACGCCTCGGCCCGGGACAGCTTCGGCGGGGCGCTCGACCTGCCGGACCCCGCCGGCCTGGGCGTGCCCGACGGACTCGACGACCCGCAGTTCGCGCTGACCCTGGCCGTGCACATGAAAGCACTGGTGGACGTGGACGCGGCGCGCCGCGGCGTGCTGCCGCCGGCCGGCCGGGACCAGGCAGCGCTCTCCTCGTACCTGCTGGACCGCGAGCACGACCACTGGCGCGCCTCGCACG
Source organism: Kitasatospora sp. GAS1066B (assembly GCF_041262605.1). NCBI lineage: Bacteria > Bacillati > Actinomycetota > Actinomycetes > Kitasatosporales > Streptomycetaceae > Kitasatospora > Kitasatospora sp. GAS1066B. Next base: position 168,376 of record NZ_JBGCCO010000006.1, on the reverse strand, counting down.
ACGGGACGCGCGGTCCGCTGCGCACCGGCGAGGGAGCGCTGCGCCGCGCGGTCTACCTCGCCACCCTCACCCGCCCGCTGCCGGCCGCCGAGGCGGCCGCGGCGCTCACCCGTACCGATGCGCTCCCCAGGGCTGACCCGGCGAGCGTGGCGGCGGCCGTGGCCGACCACGCCCGCTGCTACCCGCCGCAGGACCCCGGCCTGGTCTTCGAGGCCCTGTCGCCCGACCGGCTGGCCGAGGACTTCCTCGCCCTCACGCTGCCCGGCCGCGAGGAGTCGACCGGCTACCACGCGACCGACTCCTGGGCCGCGGGTGCCCCGGCGCTGCTGCTCGACCAGCCCGCCGACGGCACGCCGCCCGCCCTGACCCGGCAGGTGCTCACCATGGTGATCGAGGCCGCCCACCGCTGGCCGCACCTGCTGCACACCCAGCTGGTGCCGCTGCTGCTCGCCCGCCCCGCACTGGCGCCGGCTGCCGGGGGCGCCGCGCTGCTGCGCCTGTGCGAGCTGGACGAGTTGCCGGGCACCGTCCTGGAGCGGATCCGGCCGTGCCTGCCGCACCAGCGCCACGTCGAACTCGACCTCGCCGTCGCGGTGTTCACCAGGCGGCTGATCCAGCACCGGTTCGCCACCACAACGGTCGCCCCCGCGGAGCGGGCGGAGCTGTTGAGGATCCTCGCCGGGCGGTACGGCAACGCCGGCCTGCTCACCGAGGCCCTGGCCCCGGCGCGGGAGTCCGTCGCGCTCTACCGGGACCTCGCCGCGAGCGATCCCGGACACCTGGCGGACCTGGCGACGGCGCTCAACAGCCTGGCCGCCGCGGCGAACAGCGCGGGCCGCTACCAGGAGGCTCGGGCACCGCTGGAGGAGGCCGTCGCGCTGCACCGACAACTCGCCGGGGCCGACCCCGCCGGACAGCTGCCGGATCTCGCCAGGGCCCTGAACAACCTGGGGCTCCAGCTGCTGCGCACCGGCGGGGCCGCCGAGTCGGTGCCGCCGACGGTGGAATCGGTGGGCACCTACGAGCAGTTGGCGGCGGCCGACCCCGAACGGTACCTGCCGGAGCTGGCCACGGCACTGACCGGTCTGAGCAACAGCCTCTCCGAGTCCGGCCGGACCGAGGAGGGGCTGGCGGCCGGCGAGCGGGCCGCGGACCTCTACCGCCGGCTGTCGCAGGCCGACCCGGACCGGCACCTGCCGGACCTGGCGATGACCGTGATCAACCGCGGCCTGCGGCTGATGAACGCGCAGCGGCTCGACGAGGCGCTGCCCGCCTGCGAGGAGGCGGTGGCCCTCCAGCAGCGGCTGGCCCGGGTCAACCCCGCCGCCCATCGCGCCCAACTGGCGGTGGCCTGGGACAACCTGGGCAACCTGTTCGCCCGGCTGCAGCGGCGGCCGGACGCGCTGGCGGCGACCCGGGAGGCACTGGCGATCCGCGAGGAGCTGGCCGCCGCCGACCCGTTGCTCCACCTGCCGGGCCTGGCCAAGTCGCTGACCAACCTCAGCATCCGCCTCTCCCAGCTGGACGGCAGCGACGCCGACGGCAGCCCGTTCGACGGGCTCGCGCCCGCGCAGCGGGCGGTGAGCCTGTTCCGCCCGCTGGCCCAGGGCAATCCCGCCCACCTGCCCGACTTCGCGACCGCGCTCTTCACCCTCGGCCACTGGCACGCCTGGCGCCGCGAGCACGAAGAAGCGCTGGCAGCGACCGAGGAGGAGCTGGCCGTGCGCCGACGACTGGTCGCGGCGGACCAGGCCGCGCACCGGCAGCGGCTGGCCGAGGCCCTGCGGACCGCCGGTCAGCGGCTCGTCCGCGCGGGCCGGGTGGCGGCGTCCTTCCAGCCGCTGGCCGAGGAGACCGCAGTGCGCACCGCGGCCGCGGCCGCCGGGTCGAAGGCCGAATTCGCCCGGCTGCACAGCTGTGTGGCGATGTACGGCCTGCACCTGGTCGAGGCCGGGCGAGCACCGGAGGCACTGCGGGTGACCGCCCTCGCCCTCGGTGCCCTGCGCACCGCCGTCAACGACGACCGGGCCGCCCACCGGCCCGAAATCGCGCGCGGCATGGTCCTGCTCGGCCTGCGGCTCGCCCAGGACGGCCGGTTGGACCAGGCGCTCCTGATGACGCGTCAGGGCACCCAGGCACTCACCCGCTTCGCCCAGGCCGACCGGCGGGCCTGCCTCGCCGACTGCGCCCACGGTTTGAAGGCGTTCGCCCTGGTGCGACTGCGAGCGGGAGTGGAACTCCCCGACGCGCTGGAGGCGAGCGGCTCCGCCCTGCGCGCTTCCCGGCTGCTGGCACCCGGGGAACTGAGCGGCGACCACCTCTTCCCCGGCCTGCCCGACTTCCCGACCGTCCACGCCGCCGCCCTGGAAGCCCTGGGCCACACCGAGCAGGCCGCCACCGTCCGCCGCGAACACGCTGCCCACTGAAACGCGCAGGGAGCGCCGGCCGGTCAAGGAGTCGGAGGAGCCGTAGCGGGCCGCACGCCGAAGCCCGGGCGCCGCGCGGGGCGGGGCCGGGCTTCGCGCTGCGGGTCAGACGACGGGCGGCGGCCTGACCCTCCGGCCCGCTCCGCCGACGGTCCGTCAGCCGCCAGTCAGTCGCCCCTCAGCGGCCCCTCAGCCGCCCCGGACGGCCCGCAGCACCGCCGCGGCCATCCCCTGCTGCCCGGCGGCGTTCGGGTGCAGCGGTGCCCGCCCGTGGGCGGGGAACGGCGGCTCGATCCACCGGGCGTCCGGCCCGGCGCACATGTCGTGGCCGAGCGAGGGGGCATAGGTGTCCACGTAGCCCGCGCTGGCCGCCGTCGCCCGCTGGCGCAGCACCTCGTTCAGCCGCTGCTCCTGCGTGGCGAGGAAGGACAGGTCGCCGGGGGTCACGGTGTTGCCCAGCACCGGGGCGCAGGTGGCCGGGTCGGCCGGCAGCAGCGCCGGGTACCCGACCACGTACACCTTGGCCCGCGGCGCCCGCCGCGTGACCTCGGCCAGCACCGCCGCCACCCGCTGCCCGACGGTGTCCAGCACGCCGGTCAGCTTGTCACTGCCGTCGGCGGCGGTATACGCGGCCTGGCAGGGCGCGTTGCTGGCCTTGTCGGGGTCGACCCACTTGAGCGCCGTGTTCGCCAGCCCGTCCTCGGCGCACTGCTTGACCACCGTCATGAAGTCCGCGTCATTGCCGCCGATACCGACCGTGACCAGCCGGGTGTCCGCGGTCAGCGCGTCCAGCTGCGGCGGGTTGGGGCCGCCGGTCACCCGCTGGGCGTCCGTCAGATCGGCCGTGGTGGCGCTGGAACAGCTGACGTCGGTGAACCGGCCGGGCGCTAGCTTCAGCCCTGCCGCCACCAGCGAGGGGTAGTTCGCCGCCGAGCGGCCACAGCCCTTGGGACCGCCGCTGGTCGGGTCGACCTGTAAGCCGGCGGTGTAGGAGTCACCGAGCGCCGCGTACGGGCCGGTCGGTAACGCGGCCGCACTGGGCGAGGCCGAGACGCTGGGCCGAGACGCCGCCCGCTCCCCCGGCGTCGCGCCGCCCGAGCAGCCGACGATGAGCGCCAGCGGCGCTGCCAGTACCGTCACCAATCCGGTGCCCCGCGTCACCCCACGCATCGACCCCCACCCCCCGGCGGCACGCTACTCCGCCCCGCGCTCGTGCTCTGCCAGGAACTCCTCGAAGCGGCGCCCCAACTCTTCGGCCGAGGGCAGGTCGGCGGCCTCGGCGAGCAGGCTCTCGCGGCCCTCGGCGCCGGCCACCGCGTCGTACTGGCCCTCCATGCCGCGGATCGCCGAACGCAGCTCGTCGTCGCCCTGGGCCAGCTGCTCCTCGATGTCGGCGTAGACCTCGCCGACGTGCTCACGCAGCTCGTTGCCGGGCAGCACCAGGCCGGTGGCGGACTGGACGGCCTCCAGGATCAGCACGGCGGCGGCCGGATAGGCCGACCGCGCCACGTAGTGCGGCACGTGCACCGCGAAGCCGAGCACGTCGCGGCCCGCCTCGGCCAGCCGGTACTCGACCAGTGCCTGGGCGCTGCCCGGCACCTGCGCCTTCTCGAACCACTGCGGGTACCCGCCGGCCAGGTCCAGCCGGTTGCCGTGCGGGGTCAGGCCGACCGGACGGGTGTGCGGCACGCCCATCGGGATGCCGTGGAAATCCACCGCCAGGCGCACGCCCAACCGCTCCGCCAGCTTGCCGACGGCGGCCGCGAAGGCGTCCCACTCGACGTCCGGCTCCGGGCCGGTGAGCACCAGGAACGGCGCGCCGGCGGCGTCCGTGACCAGCTGGAGCAGGATCTGCGGCGGCTCGTAGGAGACCCAGCTCTCCCGGTCGAAGGTCATCGCGGGGCGGCGTGCGCGGTAGTCCACCAGGCGGTCGTGGTCGAACCGGGCGACCACCTGCGGGCTGCCCTCGGCCAGCAGATGGGCCATCACCTGGCCGCCGGCCTCGCCCGCGTCCATGAAGCCCTCGAAGTGGTAGAGCAGCACCAGGCCGGCCTCGGCCGTGGAGGTCGCGGCGGCCTTGGCAGCCGCCACCGCTGCCACGCCCTGCGGCTCAAGCTCGTACAGCTCCTCGGGATCACGCACCGCGCACCCAACCGTTTCTCGTCGTCGGTCCTACCTGTCCGGCCGTACCGGTCCGGCAACAGCACCAGCGTGCCGCACGGCACTGACATTCCCGCCGACCGGAACGCACTCGAATCCTCTCACCTGCGACCACCCGCGCCGCTCGTCCGCGGCTCGAGCGCCCGGGGCCGTCGGCGCAGGTCAGCACGGCGAATCGGGGTCGAGGACTGGTCCTCGACGCGGCGCCGGGCGTAGCATCGGGACACTCGCGTCCCCCACCCGCGTGCCGCGAAGTGACGCACGGGGCCAAGCCGGGTATCGTCCTCTCGCTGCCTCGCATCATCGCGTCGTCGCCACGTCGTCCGTCACGCCGTGGGCCGCGGCCCGATCCATGTGCGGCCAGCCCCCTGATTCGCACCTTGCCTTCACTTGGCCGCCTGCTTCCCTTCGCGCCTTCGTTCCTTCTTCGGCCATCTCGCGGACGCACACTGTCCCCCCGCAACTCCCCGCCGGACCGGTCCATGAGAACCGTGCCCGCTCCGGCACCGCGCTGCCCGTTCCGGGCCGCCCCTCCCCCGTCGTACGACCGAGCTCCGGCGTACCCGAGGAGCGGCGGAGCCCCCGGCCGGGGCGATCTGCCCAGCCCGAACGCCCGCACCCTGGGCGCGAGGGTCCCTCCGACCGCCGAAGGACCGAAGGTTCCGTGCCAGCACCTGTCACCCTCACCGGCCGCACCGTTCGGCTGGAGCCCCTTTCCGAGCAGCACACCGAAGGGCTGGCCGCGGCCGCCGCCGCGGATCGGACCTCGTTCGGCTTCACCGCCGTCCCGCAGGGCCTGGACGGCGCCCGCGAGTTCATCGCCACCGCGCAGCGCGACATGGCGGCCGGCCGGTCGCTGGTCTTCGCCAGCGTGCGGGCGGCCGACGGCCTGGTGGTCGGCTCCACCCGGTTCCTGGAACTGGACTACTGGCAGGGCCCGGTGGTCTGGCCGCCGCTGCCCTCGGGCCCGATCGGCGACCCGGCCACCGCCGTGCCGGACGCCGCCGAGATCGGCCGCACCTGGCTCTCCGCGCACGCCCAGGGCACCGGCATCAACACCGAGGCCAAGCTGCTGATGCTCCGGCACGCCTTCGAGACCTGGGGCGTGCAGCGGATCTCGATGCGCGCCGACGCCCGCAACCTGCGCTCGCGCGCGGCGATCGAGCGGCTCGGGGCCACCTCGGAAGGCGTGCGGCGGGCCCACAGCCGCGGGCTGGACGGGGTGGTGCGCAGCACCGCGTTCTACTCGATCCTGGCCGAGGAGTGGCCCGCCGTGCGGGACATCATCGAGCTGCGGATCGCCGCCGCGATCGCGCCGAGCGCGCCCGAGCGGCGGCTGGACCGGGGCATGGGCCGCGAGCTCGACCAGGAGTGCGTCAGACACGCCGGCGCGCTGATCCCGGCCTGACCCTGACCCGACCGTCGCTGGAGCACGACTGGAGCACGACTGGAGCGTGGCCGGCGCCCGAGTCAACACGTGGTGGAGATGACCCCCTGAGGGGGATATTTCGCATACCCACGGTTCGGCTGGGCACCACCCCGCCATGACTCCCCTCGATTCCGTCCGGCTGCTCGGCGCCGACCAGCAGCACATCGTCACCCGCGCGCAGCTGATCGAGCACGGGGTCCCGTCCGGGACCATCGCGCATCGACTGCGCCCGGGTGGGCCCTGGCAGCGGGTGCTCCCGCGGGTGATCTGCCTGCAGAGCGGGCGGCTGACCGCGCATCAGCGCCTGCGCGCGGCGCTCAGCTACGCCGCGCCCAAGGGCGAGCGGCCACGCCCGGGCGCCGTCCTGCTCACCGGCCTGGCCGTGCTGGCCGATGCCGGGCTGACCGGCGCCGGGCACCCGTCGGACATCGAGGTGGTCGACGTGCTGATCCCGGCGGGGCGGCGGGTGGCGAGCCGGGACTTCGTCCGGGTGCACCGGGCCCCGGCCAGAGCCAGCGGACTACCGGCCGGCTTCGAACGGGACGACGGCCTGTGGAGCGTGGGCGTCGGGCGGGCGCTGGCCGACGTGGCACCGCATCTGACCAGCGGTAGACAGTTCCGGGCGCTCTGCGCGGAGGCGACGCAGCGGCGGTTGTGCGAGCGCGCCGATCTGCTCACCCGGCTGCTCGGCGGACCGTCGACCACCGCGGCACTGCCGCACGTGCAGCAGGTGGCCGACGAGCTGACCTGCGGCATCTACTCGATCGCGGAGAGCGAGGCCCGCGAACTCCTACGGCGCGGCGGCCTGCCGGAACCGCTGTGGAATCCGGTGCTGATGCTGGACGGACGGTTCCTGGCGATCCCGGACGCGTTCTGGCCGCAGGCCTGCGTGGCGCTGGAGATCGACTCGCGGGCCTGGCACCTGCGCCCGGCGGACTACGAGCGCACCCTGACCCGGGGCAACCGGCTGGCGGCGGCCCGACTACCGGTGGTCCGGGCCACCCCCCACCAGCTGCGCACCGACGCGGCGACCGTGCTGCGGGAGCTGCGCACCCTGCTCGCCACCGGCCCGCACGGGCCGTACCACCGGCTGAGCTGGGCGCGGCAGCGGATCGGCTAGGTCCTGCCGTCAAACCCCCTTCGTTCGCCCGCAGGGCGGCTTGGCGGCGTCAGGTGCGTGCTCTCGGCGTGCCGGGCGCGGGCCCTCGTACTGGGCGTACTCGGGCCTGCGCCCGGTGCGGCGAGAGTGCGTGCATGGCGTCGCCGAGCAGAAGGGGGTTTGACGACAGGACCTGGGCGTGTTTCATGATTCGCGCCGGCCGAGGACCCCTGACCAGGAGTCAGGGGGTCCCCCGCTGCTCGGCCGTCGCCGCGCCGGCGGCCGTGGCGACGGCGGCCAGCGCCTGCAGCGCGGCGAGGTGGGAGGTCAGGGCGGTGCGTCCGGTGCGGGTGGCGGCGAGCCAGGTGCGCGGGCGCTTGCCGACGTAGCCCTTCTTGACCGTCAGGTAGCCGGCCGCCTCGAGCGCGCTCGCCGCCTTGCTGAGCACCGAGTCGGAGACCTCGCAGTAGTCCCGCACCACGCCGAACTCGGCCTCGGTGCAGCCGCAGAGGAAGGCGAGCAGGGTCAACCGGGTCGGCAGCTGGAGCAGCGGATCGACGGTGTTCACGCGGCGGCCCGCTCCCCGCGGACCCGCCGGTTGGCCAGCAGCATCAGCGCCCAGAAGCCGAAGCCGCCGCCGACTCCCGCCCCGGCGCAGGCCGCCAGCTGGCCGCCGATCGGCCAGCAGGCCAGACCGACCACGCCCGCCACCGCGACGACCGCCGCCGTGCCGCCCCGGATGAAGCCGCGCCAGGCCCGGTTGTCGTCGAGCCGGCCGACCACGCCGGTGCTGCGCATGCCGAGCCTGGCCACCAGGCCCATCAGGGCGGCGAAGAGCAGGATGCCGGCGGGCAGCAGCCAGGTGAGGTGGTAGGCGCGGGAGATCCCGATGAGCGTGCCGTAACCCGCCAGGATCGCGCCGAAAGTCGGCCCGTACCAGCCGGGCAGCAGCCGCGGTCGGTGGGCGGCGACGTTCGCGCGCTCGGCGAGCGCGAGGGCCTCGGCGGGATCGAGGGCCCGGGCAGAATCAGCTGGCTCGGCGGGCTCGGCGGAATGAAGGACGGAATCGCTGGTCATGGTGCTCCCCCTGGGTGTGGACTTCTTTTCCAGGATGGCACCTACTTTCCAATTTGGAAAGTACTTTCAGCATGCATAACGGCGCGAGGCCGGGGCGGGAACGGACGCCATTGTCCGTTCCCGCCCCGGCCTCAGTACGTCCGGCGGTTCTCCTGCGCCGAGCACCGCCGGACGCCCCTCCCCGCTGGAGGGGGGCACGGGTCAGCGAGAGTCGCTGCCCGCAGTCTCGAGGGCGGCGCGGCCGGCTTCCAGGCGCGCCACCGGGATCCGGAACGGCGAGCAGGAGACGTAGTCCAGGCCCGCCTCGTGGAAGAAGTGCACCGACTCCGGGTCGCCGCCGTGCTCGCCGCAGACGCCGAGCTTCAGGTCGGGACGGGTGGCCCGGCCCTCCTTGACGGCGTGCTTGACCAGCGCGCCGACGCCGTCGCGGTCGATGGTCTCGAACGGGGAGACCCCGAAGATGCCCTTCTCCAGGTAGGCCGTGAAGAACGAGGCCTCCACGTCGTCCCGGGAGAAGCCCCAGACCGTCTGGGTGAGGTCGTTCGTTCCGAAGGAGAAGAACTCGGCCGCCTCGGCGATCTGACCGGCCGTCACGGCGGCCCGCGGAAGTTCGATCATGGTACCGAGCTTGATGTCCAGCTTGACGCCGGTCGAAACGGCGACCTCGGCGAGCACCCGCTCACACTCGTCCCGGACGATCTCCAGCTCCTGGACGGTGCCGACCAGCGGGATCATCACCTCGGGGCGCGGGTCACCGCCGGCCAGCTTGCGCTCGGCGGCCGCCTCGGCGATCGCCCGCACCTGCATGCCGAACAGGCCGGGGATGACCAGGCCCAGGCGCACACCGCGCAGGCCCAGCATCGGGTTCTGCTCGTGCAGCTTGTGCACCGCCTGGAGCAGGCGCAGGTCGTTCTCGTTCGGGTCCTTGCGGGCCTCGGCGAGCGCGACGCGCACCGACAGCTCGGTGATGTCGGGCAGGAACTCGTGCAGCGGCGGGTCCAGCAGGCGGACCGTGACGGGCAGTCCGTCCATCGACTGGAAGAGCTCGACGAAGTCGCCCTTCTGCAGCGGCAGCAGGGTGGAGAGCGCCTGCTCCCGGTCCTTGTCGTTGTCCGCCAGGATCAGGTGCTCGACCTCCTTGCGGCGCTCCTCACCGAGGAACATGTGCTCGGTGCGGCACAGGCCGATGCCCTGGGCGCCGTAGCGGCGGGCCCGGTTGGCGTCCTCGGCGTTGTCGGCGTTGGCCCGCACGGCCAGCCGGCGGCGTACGTCGGCGTGCGACATCAGCCGGTGCACGGCCTGCACCAGGCCGCCCTGGATGTCGGCGCCGGCGTGCAGGGTGCCCTCGAAGTACTCGACCACCGGGGACGGCAGCACCGGCACCTCGCCGATGTAGACCTTGCCGGAGGCGCCGTCGATGGAGACGACCTCGCCCTCCTCGATCACCAGACCGTCGGAGGTGGTCATCTTGCGGCGCTTGGTGTCGACCTCGAGGTCCTCGGCGCCGCAGACGCAGGTCTTGCCCATGCCGCGGGCCACCACGGCGGCGTGCGAGGTCTTGCCACCGCGCGAGGTCAGGATGCCCTCGGCGGCGATCATGCCGTCCAGGTCGTCCGGGTTGGTCTCGCGGCGGACCAGGATGACCTTCTCGCCGGAGCGCGACCACTTGACGGCGGTGTAGGAGTCGAAGACCACCTTGCCGATCGCGGCGCCGGGCGAGGCGGCCAGGCCCCAGGCGATCTGCTTGGAGTCAGGCTGCGGGGCGAAGCGCGGGAACATCAGCTGGGCCAGCTGGCCGCCGGTCACCCGGTGCAGCGCCTCGTCCAGGTCGATCAGGCCCTGGTCGACCAGCTGGACGGCGATCCGGAAGGCGGCCGCGGCGGTGCGCTTGCCGATCCGGGTCTGCAGCATCCAGAGCTTGCCGCGCTCGATGGTGAACTCGATGTCGCACAGGTCGCGGTAGTGCAGCTCGAGCTTGTGCATGATCGCCATCAGCTCGTCGTAGGACTTCTTGTCCAGCTGCTCCAGGTCCGCGAGCGTCAGGGTGTTGCGGATGCCGGCCACCACGTCCTCGCCCTGGGCGTTGGAGAGGTAGTCGCCGTAGACGCCGACCGCGCCGGTGGAGGGGTCGCGGGTGAAGGCGACGCCGGTGCCGGAGTCCTCGCCGAGGTTGCCGAAGACCATGGTGCAGACGTTGACCGCGGTGCCCAGGTCGTTCGGGATCCGCTCCTGGCGGCGGTAGAGCCGGGCCCGGTCGCCGTTCCAGGAGTGGAAGACGGCGTGGATGGCCAGGTCCATCTGCTCGCGCGGGTCCTGCGGGAAGGCCCGCCCGGTCTCGCGCTGCACGATGGCCTTGAAGGTCTCGACCAGTACCTGGAGGTCGGAAGCGTCCAGGTCCAGGTCGTTGACGGTGCCCTTGGCGTGCTTGGCCTGCTCCAGGGCGTCCTCGAAGAGCTCGCCGTCCACGCCGAGCACGGTCTTGCCGAACATCTGGACCAGGCGCCGGTAGGAGTCCCAGGCGAACCGCTCGTTGCCGGACTGGGCCGCGAGGCCGGCCACCGAGGCGTCGGACAGGCCGATGTTCAGGACGGTGTCCATCATGCCGGGCATGGAGAACTTGGCCCCGGAGCGGACCGAGACCAGCAGCGGGTTGTCGGCCTGGCCGAGCTTCTTGCCCATCTGCGCCTCGAGCGCGGACAGGTGCTCGCCGACCTCCTGGTTGAGCGAGGCGGGCTCCGCGCCGGTCTCCAGGAAGACCTTGCAGGCCTCGGTGGTGAGGGTGAATCCGGGGGGCACCGGGAGCCCGAGGTTGGTCATCTCGGCCAGGTTCGCGCCCTTGCCACCCAGCAGGTCCTTGAGGTCCCTGTTTCCTTCGGTGAAGGAGTAAACAAACTTCTGCGTCGCCGCCACGGGTCGGTCTCCTCGCACGGGGTTGCCTGACGCCGGAGAACATACCCATTTCGAAGGCGATTGCGCGCCGTCGATAGGCCGTCCGATCCTGAGGACCGGTACCGACCCTCGGGATCAAATGCTTGTGAAGGCGTTCACCTCTGTTGCCGAAATCGTCCGGATGACGCTAGCGATCGTTCAAGTATTGAAGACACGGACACGCGAAGATCGCCTGGGCCGGACAGAGGGTAGTGGTGGATGGTCCACCGTGTTTCCCCGGCTTGATTTCCTGCAGCCAAGGGACGGATCGGCCCGAGCGCCCGTTCGGGAAGCGATTTGGACGCCGTGGCACTTTCCATGCCCCTGACGCGCCGTCAGTCACTCTTTGGTGTGGCAAGAGTCACGGACGCGACTCGCTCATCGTACGTATCGAAACTCGTCCATTCGTCGCCCAACGCGCCGTTTCGTGTGCTCTCAGTGATGACGATCTGCCAAAAGGGAGCCCTCTTGGCCAGATCGGCCAAGAGGGCCAGGACACCTCGTCCCAGGGCCCCGAGCGGGCGTTTTCGCCGCTCTGGATGAATCAGCCGCCGGAGCTGTCCGATTCGGCGTCAATGCTCGGTACGGCGCAGTCGTACGGATCGTCCAACCAGCCTTCCGGCAGGACCACCCGGCCGTTGCCGCTGGTGCGCCCGCGCGGGCCGTCGGCGCCGGCCGGCCAGCGCTGCTCCTGCTCGACCTCGGCGAGCAGCCCGGCCAGCTCGTCGAGCGAGCCTGCCATCGCCAGCTTGACCCGCAGCTGGGAGCCGACCGAGAAGCCCTTGGTGTACCAGGCGACGTGCTTGCGGAAGTCGACGACGCCGCGCTGCTCGTCCTTCATCCACCGGCCCAGCAGCTCGGCGTGGCGCAGCATGGTGGCGCCCACCTCGGCGAAGCTCGGGCGGACCGGGTCGGTGACGCCTTCGAAGACCGCGACCAGGTCCTTGAAGAGCCACGGCCGGCCCAGGCAGCCGCGGCCGACCACCACGCCGTCGCAGCCGGTCTCGCGCATCATCCGCACCGCGTCCGGCGCCGACCAGATGTCGCCGTTGCCGAGCACCGGCACCTGCGCGGGGACCGCCTCGCGCAGCCGGGCGATCGCCGACCAGTCCGCGGTGCCACCGTAGTGCTGGGAGGCGGTGCGGCCGTGCAGGGCGATCGCCGAGACGCCCTCCTCCGCGCCGATCCGGCCGGCGTCCAGGTAGGTGAGGTGGTCCTCGTCGATGCCCTTGCGCATCTTCATGGTGACCGGCAGCCCGCCCGCGCCCGCCACCGCCTCGCGCAGCAGCTCGCGCAGCAGGTTGCGCTTGTAGGGCAGCGCCGAGCCGCCGCCCTTGCGGGTCACCTTGGGGACCGGGCAGCCGAAGTTGAGGTCGATGTGGTCGGCCAGGTCCTCCTCCGCGATCATGCGGGCGGCCTTGCCGACGGTGGCCGGGTCCACGCCGTACAGCTGGATCGAGCGCGGCTGCTCGCTCGCATCGAAGTGGATCAGCTGCATGGTCTTGGCGTTGCGCTCGACCAGCGCCCGGGTGGTGATCATCTCGGAGACGAACAGGCCCTTGCCGCCCGACTGCTCGCGACAGAGCGTGCGGAACGGAGCGTTGGTGATCCCCGCCATCGGCGCGAGCACCACCGGCGGCCAGACCTGGAGCGGGCCGATCGACAGCGGCGCGAACTCGCCGGCGGAGGCTTCGGGAGCGGCTGCGGGTGCTTCGGGCGTGACGGTCATGCGCGGGCGGTCCTCGGCGGGAGCGGGTGGACGGGACTCTCCATTGTCCCCCACCGCCGCGCGGGCCCTCTTTCTGCCGCCCGACCGGGGCCGGTCAGCCCGAGGTGTAGCCCAGGCCGGTGTGCCCCGAGCCGCAGGTGGCGACGATCGAGTTCGGCGAGGTCGGGTCGTTCAGCGCCGGATTCACGTCGGAGGGCCCGGCCACGTTGAGGCGGTAGGTGCTGCCCGGCGGCAGCCGCACGGTGAGCGAGCCCGAGGAGCAGTTCAGCGCGGTACTGCGGGGCGGCGCCGCGAAGCCAAGGTCCACCGAGCCCGAGGTGACCGCGGCCTGCACCTCGGCCGAGGAGATGTTCGTGCCGCTGATCGAGCCGCTGGTCAGCCGCGCGGCGATCCGGCCGGAGACGTCGTCCAGCTGGATCGAGCCGGAGTAGCTGCGCAGGCTCAGGTCGCCGGCCAGGCCCCGGATCCTGGTGTCGCCCGAGCTGCTGGTCAGCGTGACGGCGGTGGCGAGCGGAGCCCCGATGTCCAGCCCGACGGAGCAGGACGGCTCGCTGATCCCGAGCACCTGCGGGCAGCGGGCCGAGATCCGCAGGGTGTTGTCGACCACCGTGCGGGTGACCACCGGTCGGCTGACCGTCCAGTGCTCGACCTGCTGGACCGTCACGTGGTCCTTGTCGGTCGCCGTCACGGAGACGCTGGCGTTCTGCACGTCCAGCTCCAGCGCGGTGACGCCGCTCGGGTAGCTCGCCGGCCGGACCGCGCTCTGCCGCACCAAGCCGCTCCAGGTCTGCCCGGCGCCGACCAGGACCACCAGCACCCCGGACAGTGTCCCGATGGACCGCCAGATCCGGCGCTCCCGGCCGGGTCGCGCCGCGCCGCTCAGCCAGGCCACCGCTAGCCCTCCCCGAGGAAGCGCAGCACGGCCAGCACCCGGCGGTGGGTGGCGTCGGCGGCCGGCAGGTCCAGCTTGGTGAAGATGCTGCTGATGTGCTTGGCCACCGCGCTGTCGCTGACCACCAGCGCCTCGGCGATCGCCGCGTTGGAGTGGCCCTCCGCCATCAGCTTGAGCACGTCCCGCTCGCGCGGGGTCAGCTTCTCCAGCGGATCGCGGTGGCGGCGGACCAGCAGCTGGGCGACCACCTCGGGGTCCAGCGCCGTGCCGCCGGCGGCCACCCGCTGCAGCGCGTCGACGAAGTCGTCCACATTGGCCACCCGCTCCTTGAGCAGATAGCCCACCCCGCTGGTGTTGGAGGAGAGCAGGTCGGCGGCGTACCGCTCCTCCACGTACTGGGAGAGCAGCAGCATCGCCACCTGCGGCCACTGCCGGCGTATGAGCAGCGCCGCCCGCACGCCCTCGTCGGTGAAGCTCGGAGGCATCCGCACGTCCGTGACGACCACCTGCGGCTGGTGTTCCTCGACGGCGGCCAGTAGCGCCTCGGCGTCCCCGACGGCGGCGACCACCTCGTAGCCCACCGCCTCCAGGACCTTGACCAGGCCGACCCGCAGCAGGACCGAGTCCTCGGCGATCACAGCTCGCACGGCAACTCCACAGTGATGAGGGTGGGGCCCCCGAAGGGGCTGCTGATGGTCAGGGTGCCGTCCACCGAGGCGGCGCGTTTGCGCAGCCCGGTCAGGCCGGTCCCGCGGGACGCGTCGGCGCCGCCCACGCCGTCGTCGCGGATCACGATGCACAGCCGCCCGTCCTGCTGACGGACCGACAGGTCGACGCGGGAGGCCCTGGCGTGCTTGGCGACGTTGGCCAGCGCCTCGGAGACGACGAAGTAGGCGACCGCCTCGACGGTGGGCGCCATCGGGGCCGGCAGGTCGACCGCCAGCCGCACCGGCAGCGGGGCGCGAGCCGCGATGCCGGAGAGCGCGGCGTCCAGGCCGCGGTCCTCCAGCACCACCGGGTGCAGGCCCCGGACCAGGTCGCGCAGCTCGGCGATCGCCGCCTGGGCCTCCTCGTGCGCCTCGACGATCACCCGCATCGCCTCCGGGGAGACGTCCTTGAGCGTCTTGCGGGCCAGGCCCAGGTTCATCGCGAGCGAGACCAGGCGCTGCTGCGCACCGTCGTGCAGGTCCCGTTCGATCCGGCGGCGCTCGGCGTCGGCGGCGTCCACCACACCGGCCCGGCTCTCCGCCAGGTCCTCCACCCGGCGCTCCAACTCGCGTGCCCGGCTGGGCCCGAGCAGCGCACGGGCGGCGCGCCGGTCGATCCGGGCCACCCGCACGGCCAGCCAGGGGCCGGCGGGGAGCAGCGCCAGCCCGACCACGGTGAGCAGCACGTCGAGCGCAAAGCTGGCGCGGACCGCGCTGCCGCGCGGGATCAGCGCGTGCCAGAGCAGCACGGTGGCCATGGTGCCGCCGGCCCCGAGGGCCAGCAGCGCGACCAGGCCGGCCAGGGCCAACACCGGGCCGATCAGCAGGTGGTAGCCGACCTGGCGCCAGGTCGACTCCGAGCTGCACCAGGCCAGCAGGCGCCACAGCACCGGGGCACCGGGCGAGGCGACCGGCGGGTGCGGGCGGATCTCCAGGTCGCCCAGCGCCCGGAAGCGGCCGCGCTGGGCCCGGGTCAGCGCGGGCAGGATGACGGGCAGCAGGCAACTGACCGCGACTGCCAGCTTGCTGACGGTGACCACCGTCACCAGCGGCAGTAGGAACGGCAGGCCGGCCGCGACCAGCCGCACCTCGCGGGCGGCCTTGGCGGACCAGGGCGCGACGTGCGGGGTGCGCGCGGGGCGCTCGGTGGGACGGGTGCTGGGCTCGGCCTCCGGTCCGTTGTCGTGCTCGGAGAGCCAGGCCAGGCTCGGGTGCGCCGTCCCCCGGCGGATCCCCTCGCGCAGTTGGCGCAGCCCACCGGTCCCGATCACGTCGCACAGCTTAAGGGGACACTCCAGGCGCGGTCAGTGCAGCAGGGTGCAGGCCGGGGGTGTAGCCAGGTACACCCCCAAGACGGGCCCCCACGCCAGCGACCCAGGCGGCCGGAATCGGCAGGCTGGAGGCTGTCGGAAAACGGATGCCGGACAGCGGACGGCGGCGAGCCAAGTGGCGGGCGTGATGAACGGGGTGGCACGGATGGACGCGACACGCGAGGTCCGGCAGGCGGCGGGCGCCCGGCCGACCGCCTTGACCTGGCCGGTGGCCGGCCCCTGGTCGGCCCGGCTGACCGTCAGCCGTGGCGGCCGCCCGGCACTGGAGGTCTACGAGCACGGCGAGCTGCTCGACGTGGTGGTGGCCAGCACGCTCGGCGGCCAACTGCTGCGCGGCGCCCGCCGCGCGGTGGTCGACGGGCAGCGGCCGACCGGCTTCGCCTGGGGGCGGCTGGACGCGGCCGGGCGGCTGCCGGCCGTCGTCTTCGCCGGCGGCCGGCTGCGGCCGCTCTGGCGCCCGGCCGAGCCGCGCGAGCTGGACGGCGGCTTCTGGTTGGCCACCGCGCCGGGGCCGTTGGCGGGTGTGGTGGCCAGTTGGCCGGACGGACATCGGGAGCGGCTGCGGCCGTCCCGGGCGTCCTGAGACACCGAGCCTGAGACACGGAGTGCGGGGGGAATCGCGATGGACACCAGGATCAGGCACCTGCTCGTCGTCCTGCTCGGCGGCGCCGGCCTGGCGCTGCTGCCGTGGATCGTGGTGCTGGCGCTGACGCTGCGCCACGCGGCGGGCTGGGTCGCGCTGGACCTCGCCGAGGCCGCCGCGCTGCTCGGCGCGGCCTGGCTGCTGCGCACCGACCACCGCCTGCACCGCCCGATCGCGGCGCTGGCCGCCGTCCTGCTGCTGGCCGACGCCGGGTGGGACATCGGCACGGCGGGCGAGCCCGGTGCCCTGCTGTCCGCGCTCGCCATGGCGGCGGGCGCCGAGCTGCCGCTGGCGGCGCTCTGCGTAGGGCTCGCGCTGCGCGGACTCGCGCTGCGCGGGCGGGCTTCCGCGGGCCGGCCGCTGCTGAGCCGGCCCGCTCTGCTGCTGGCGGCCTGAGACCCGACTCGTACGTCGAGCGGCTGAAACGGACCGTCCTCGCCGCCCCGGTGTGGCCACGAAGTTCGAGCGACTGTTACCGTCCCTGTGCCGAGCAATTCATGAGGGGGCGTCATGGCGATCGAGCTGCCTGACGAGGTGGTGTCGTTCCTCCAGTTCATCGGGATCAACTGGCCGAACGTCAATGAGGACCAGGTACGTGATCTGGCCACGCACATCCGGGACTTCGCGGACAAGGTGGACAGTACCCACCAGGCCTCGACGGCCACCGTGCAACAGATGTCCGAGGCCTACCAGGGCCAGTCCTACGAGGCCCTGGTCTCGGCCTGGTCGCACATGTCCAGCAATCACATGACCGAACTGATCAACGCCTGCCATGTGGTGGCCGACGCGCTGGACGTGGCCGCGGACGTGATCGTCGGGCTGAAGGGCACCGCGATCGCCGAACTGATCGGGCTGGCGGTCTCCTTCGTCGCCGACCAGGCCGCGGCCGTGGTCACCTTCGGCCTGGCCGAGGTCGCCGAGGCGGGGATCATCAAGGCCGCCGAAGCCGCCATCGACTACCTGGAGCAGCAGGTGGTCCAGCACATCCTGGGCGAGGTGATCGAGAAGGCGATCGACCCGCTGGTCGACGTGGTCGGCCGGGCGGTCAGCGGCCTGGTCTACTCGGCCGCCGCCGACGCGCTCGGTGTGAAGCCCGGCGGCGACGGCGCCGGCACGCACATGATGGTCGACCCGGCCGTGCTGATCCAGCACGCGGAGACGATGAGCCAGCACGCCCAGACGGTGGCCGGTCACGCCGACGAACTGCGGACCAAAATGGCGACTGTGACGTTCGTATGACCAACGCGATCGTCCAGGCCCTCGAAGGCGGCGCCAAGAAGCTGGGCAAGGCGCTCACCGACGACACCGGCAAGGCCGTTCACGGGCTGTACAGCGACACCGCGAACGGCGCCAAGAAGGTGGTGGAGAACACCACCAAGACGGACGCCGAGCACGCGACGCACCTCACCAAGATCCTTGACGACGGCAAGCACGACACCGTCAAGGATCCGAAGGTGCCCGGCCAGGGCGGCGAGCACCCGGGCGGCGAGGGCGGCGGCCACCCGGGCGGCGGCGACGGGGGCGGGCACCCCGGCGGCGAGGGCGGCAGCGGTAGCAGCCCCCAGCCCAAGGGGGTCAAGCTCGACCCCCAGCCGGACTGGCACGGCAAGACCGCGGGCGACATGAAGGGCCACCGCGGGCCGGCCCTCTCCGTCACGGGCCTGGACAGCGAGGCCCGCAAGACGGTGCTGCGCGACGAGTCGGCCACCTTGGCCGACGCCGCGAGGGCGCCGCGGAACACCAAGGTGGCGCCCGGCCCCGGCGAGTACCGGGTGACGACAGGCTGCGCCGGCAGCTTCGAACACGGGGACACCATCACGTCCCACACCAGCACCAAGAAGAACGGCCTGCAGGAGAAGCCGACGACCCACCCGATGGTGGCGAAGGTGCTGGACGAGATCGAGCAGGACCAGAAGGCCGGGAAGATCGACCCGCTCGGCGCGGGACACGGCAAGTGCGCCGAAGTCTCGCTGCTCAGCGACCGCCTGCACCAGCTGGATCCGGACGGCACGAAGATCACGACGGTGGAGGAGGCCAAAGCGGCCCTGTCCGGTGGCAATATGCATACCAGGCAGATCGGTGACAGCAGAGGTCCCGGCGAGAAACACGGGGAGTACAAACCACCCTGCGGGACCTGCACGCACCTGTTGCCCCGCCTCGGCGTCAACCCCATCAAGTAGACCCACAGATCGGAACGCTCTCCATGGCTCCGCCGCCCACCGGCCGCGAGACCGAAGACTGGCTCACCTCGCACGGCTGGTATCCCGGCCGGGACATCGGCGCGCGCGCCGAGCAGCTGATCGCCCTGCTGGTCGAGGACGCCGAGGAGCAGGGCAGCCCGCTGGCACCGTCCCGGGCGGCCGCGCAGTTCCTGCACACCTTCGGTGATCTGACGCTCATCTACCCGGGCGGCTCCGGGGTCTCCATGATCCTGCAGCCGACGCCCGGCTACGACGGCGACGCGGAGGACATCAACGAGCTGGCGGAGTCGCTCGGCGAGGCGCTCTTCCCGGTCGGCTACGAGACGTCCGAGGACGGGACCGTGCTGATCACCCCCCGGGGCAGGTTCTTCTACCTGCACCACACCGGGGGCTACTACCTCGGCGAGGACGCCTGGGAGGCCTTCGAGACCAGGTTGTCGGGGGGCGTGCTGCGGGACGCCGAGGACTTCTTCGTCGGTAGCGGGAACAGCCCGGAGTCCCCGGTGGGCCTGGACGGCGAACCCATCGGACCGCCGGAGGTGCCGACCGTCGCCTCCTCGCTGGTGGTCGGCGACACGCTGGTGAGCGCGACCAGCCTGTCCGGCGACGGCGAGCCGAACCTGCACCCGACCATCGCGGCCTTCCTGACGTCGCTGCCGCCCTCCAAGCGGGAGCCGTTCATCGGCTACTGCGCCGAATCCCTGCTGGTCGCCGACCAGTTCTGGCGGATCGACGACGAGCGGGCGGACGGCACCGTCTGCACCATCGCGCAGGCCGTCCCGCACTTCGCCGGCAGCCAGATCATCTCCCGCGCCGTGCGCGACGAGGGCGACCCGCAGCACGGGCAGGTCATCGCGCCGTGCCTCTCCTGCACCGCGCTGCTCGAGGTGCTGGGCGTGGAGATCCTCCTTTCATGAGCGACCGGCACCACACGGAGTTGCCCGGCGTCCTGCGCACCGCTCTCGCGGACGGCGGCTGGACGACGTGGTACGACCCCGCCTCGACGGCCCGACGCTGGCTGATCGAGACCATGGCGACCCCGGGGCCCTCGGCCACCGGCGCCTGGCAGCTCTTCCCGGCCGCGCAGCAACTCATCCGCAAGTACGCGGCACTGACGCTGCGTCCGGTCGGTCCGGGAGTCGACGTGGTGGCGCGCGGCTGCGTCATCGACCCGCGTGAGGGGCAGTACGCGCGGGCGGCCTACACGCTGCTCTCGAGTCTGGTCGGCGCGGCCGTCTTCCCGGTGGGCTCGGCCGACGGGTCGCTGCTGGGCGTCGACGCGCACGGGCGGCTCTACATCCAGGACCCCGGCGGCTGGTGGTTCCTGGGCGCCGACCCGCTGGCGGGGCTGGCCCGGCTGGTCGAGGGGTTCGCCCCCTCCCGGGTGACGCCGGACGGCCGTTGGCTAGCGCTGCCGGCACTGCCCCGCGTGGTGGAGCGGCTCAGCTGGCGCGCGCCCGAGGAGGCCGAACCGGATCCGGTGGCGACCGTGGTGCGGATCGCCCTGGTGACGGCGTACGAACTGTGGCGGTGCCGGCTGACCGCTCCACGGGTGCTGCGGCTCTTCGCGCTCGGCGCCGGGAGCGAGCCACTGCTCGACCGCGAATACCCGCTGGGCACGGAGAGCCTCGACGACCTGGCCGCCACGATCGCCGCCGCCGAACTGCCGCAGCAGGCCGGCCGACACCGGCTGCACGCCCGGCTGTCCGGTTCCGGCGCCTGGGACTGCCTGGTCACCCGGCAGGCGAACGGGGAGCTGGAAGTGCTGCTGCGCCACCGGGGCGCGCCGGACGCCGCGGCGGCCGGTACGGTGCAGGCCGCCGCGTTCGCCGCGGCGATCGACCGCTACGCGTTGGCGCTGGGGCGGCGGACCCGGTGACCTGCTGACGCGCAAAGCCTCCGTGCAATGTTACTGAATAGTCATCCAGACGTCCGCTCAGGTTGTTCCGTCCACGACGACGACCCGCCATCATGAGCCGACGGCATCGCCGTTCTTCGAGCACGTGGCCCTCTCCCCACCACTCCTGGACGGACGATGAAGACCTTCGCGACCCGCGCCGTGGCAGCCGGCGCCGCCCTGCTCTCGCTGCTCGCCTGGTCGGCTGGCACCGGCTCCGGCCAGGCCGGCGCGACAACGGCCGCCGCCCGCCCGAGAGTTCTGACCGGCGCCCAGCTCGCGGCCTCCTGGACCGGCCCGCTGAGCACCAAGGGCCGGTACGTCGTCGACGCCACCGGGCGGCGGTTCAAGCTGCAGTCCGGCAACTGGGAGGGCGCGCAGGGCACTTGGACCGGCAGCGGGGCGGTCGACGACCCGGCGAACAACGCGCACGGCGAACCGTCGAACAACCTGCCGCTGGGCCTGGACCGGGCGCCGATCGGCACCATCCTGGCCGGGTTCCACAGCCTGGGCATCAACAGCATCCGGCTGCCGTTCTCCAACGCGCTGGTCCACGACAGCACGCCGGTGCCCGACGCGGCCGTGGCCGCCAACCCGCAGCTGAGCGGCGACACCCCACTGCAGGTCTACGACGCCGTGGTGGCCGCGCTGACCGCCGACGGCTTCGCGGTGATCCTCAACAACCACACCACCACGGCTCGTTGGTGCTGCGGACTGGACGGCAACGAGCGCTGGAACAGCGGTCAGAGCACCCAGCAGTGGGAGGCCGACTGGCTGTTCATGGTGCGGCGCTACCAGTCCAACAAGCGCGTGGTCGGCGCCGACCTGCGCAACGAGGTGCGCCGCGACGTCACCGACGACCCCAACTGGGGCTGGGGCGACGCCCACGACGAGAACGCCGCCTTCGAGGAGGCCGGGAACCAGATCCTGCAGGCCGATCCGGACCTGCTGATCATCATGGAGGGCATCAACTGGTACGGCATCCCGCTGAACGGCCTGCCGCACGGGCGGCCGATGCTGACGCCGGTCGCCACCCTCTCCAACACCCTGATCGAGTCGGACAAGCTGGTCTACTCGGCGCACTTCTACGCCTACACCGGCCCCGCCAACTCCGGTGCCGGCAGCGGCCTGGGCGCGACCAACGACCCGCGTTACGAGGACTTCACGCCCGCTCAGCTCGCCCAAGTGGTGAACCAGGAAGCGCTGTTCGTCACCCAGGCGGGCCAGCACTTCACCGCGCCGGTCTGGGTGAGCGAGTTCGGCGCGGCCGGCCGCGGCGCCACGGACGCCAAGGAGCAGGCCTGGTTCGACGAGTTCACCGGCATCCTGGCCGCGAACGACACCGACTTCGCGATCTGGCCGCTGGTCGGCTGGACCGACAACTCCGGTGCACCGATGGACAACTGGGCGATGCTCTCGTACGACGCCGGCGGTCGGCAGCTGAGCGTCGAGGATCCCGGCGACTGGCGCGCCGCCGACTGGAACAAGCTGCTCACCGCGCCGAGCCTGACCGGTCCGGCGCCGGACGTGAACCACTGGAACCTGCTCGACCTCGACCACGCCGACTACGACGTCTCGGCCACCATGCTCGCGCTGCCCGACTGGGACTCCGGCGCCCGCAAGGCCGCCTGCCCCGACACCGAGCGGCTGGTGGGCCTGGGCCGCAGCAGCAGCCGCGGCCTGTGCACGGACGCCGGCGAGCCCGTGAAGAGCGGGGCGCCGGACGTGGTGGTCACCGACGAGCGGTATGTCACCGACGGCGACTGGGCTTCCGGCTACAACAAACTGCAGTGCCCCGACGGGGACTTCGCGGTGGGCTACAGCGTCCGAGGCGGCGCGATGTCCGCGCTGCTCTGCGCGCCCGCCGCGCACGCACTGCCGACCGGCGGGCGGGACGTCTGGTTCGACCACGGCGACAACCGGCCGAGCACCGGCGGGTCCGGCGGCAGCGACTGGGCCCCGGGGGACTACAAGGGGCAGTGCGCGGACGGCGAGTACCTCGCGGGCGTCGCCTACACCTGGAAGTGGGTCTCCCAGGGGGTGCCGGACGCGCTGCTCTGCCGGCCGCTGAGCTGAGGTCCCGGGTGGTGGAGTGCCGTCAGCTCCGGTTGTGGTCGCCCGTCCGGCCGTCGATCAGCTCGCGCAGGATGTCCAGGTGGCCCGCGTGCCGTGCCGTCTCCGTCGTCATGTGGATCAGCACCCAGCGCAGGGACACCGCGTCGCCGAACCACGCCTTGCCGAGGTCGTCCAGCTCCAACTCGCCGATCACCTGGTCGGCGGCGGCCCGGGCCCGGGCGTAGAACGCCAGGATGTCCGCCGTGGATTCGTCCGGCTCCACCCGCATGTCGGACGTCTCGTCGACCTCGAAGTCGAACGGCAACGGCCCGGTCTCGCGCCCGAACGCCTCGCAGAACCACCCGAGTTCGGCGCCCCCGAGATGCTTGACCAGCCCCAGCAGGTTCGTCCCCGACGGCGTCATCGGCCGCCGCACCTGCTCGTCGTCGAGACCGTCCAGCTTCCACAGCACCGCATCGCGATGCCGGTCGAGGGCGACCTGCAGACTCTCCTTCTCGCCACCGGTGAATGGCACACGCTTCATCATGCGGGGACGGTAGCAGGCGGCCGTCGACCTGGCTTCGATGCCCTGACCTCTCATAACATGAGACCCATGGGACGCGAACCGGTTCATGTGACGGTCTGGAACGAGTCGAAGCGGCAGGTGCCGCGCGCGGTACTGGTCCACGGGACGATGACGTGGGGCACCGAGTGCTTCGCCGAACAGCGGCCGCTGGCGCAGGCGTTCCGCGTCGAGCTGATGGACCGGCGCGGCTACGGCGACAGCCCGGACATCGATCGCTGCGACTACCAGGTGGACGCCGACGATGTCGTGGAGTTGCTGGGCGCGGGTGCGCATCTGGTCGGGTACTCCTACGGCACTGCGGGTGCCATGATCGCCGCCGCGCGAAAGCCCGAGGCCGTCCACTCGCTGGTGCTGATCGAGCCGCCGGTGCTGCGGGTCGCGCAGCAGCACCCAGTGGTGGCGGCCGCGTTGCAGGAGATCAGGGCGGCCTTCGGCACCGAACGCGCCCCGATGAGCCCCGAGGAATACCTGCGGTACTCGACCGAGGACTACGGACTCCCGGTCCCCGAGTTCACCCCGCGCCGGCTCCGCGCGGCGCGCTCGGCGATGGCCGAGCGCGTCGCCTGGGACGCGGAGATCGACTTGGCGCCGCTGGCCGCGGCGAGTTGGCCGAAGGTGGTGGTCAACGGCACCTGGGAGACCGCGCATCCGGACTACCGCCGTTTCATCGGCGAAGCGATGATGGCGTGCGGGGAGTTCGTCGCGGAGCGGATCGGTGCGCGGGCCGTCCGGGTGAGCGGCGCGGACCACTACCCGCACCGCGACAGGGCCGAGCTGGTCAACGCTCTGCTCACCGAGGTGTGGGGCCCGTCCGCGACCTGGGAGTGACCGTCGGCGCCGGAACGGATGACCCCGCCGCGCCGCCGACGCCGTTGACCTGGGTTCGGGGGCACCAGGGTGTAGAAGTGAACGCGACCTGTTCCGCGCTGACGCCCGACTGGAGTTCCCCGATGAAGGCTCTCGTAGCCCGCGAGTACACGACGCTCGACGGGGTCGTCGTCACCGACCTCCCGAAGCCCGTCGCGGGTCCCGGTGAGGTGCTGCTCAAGGTGGAGGCCGCCGCCCTCAATCCGCTGGACCTCGCGCTGATCACGGGTGCGATGAAGGACATCTACCCCGTCGAGCACCCCCTCGTCGTGGGGATGGACACCGCCGGAACCGTCGCCGAACTCGGTCAGGGGGTGACGGCCTACGCACCGGGCGACCCGGTGCTCGCCTTCACCGGTCAAGCCGGGGCCGTCGCCGAGTACACCGTGGTCGCGGTGGGCCCGCACCTCGCCAAGCGGCCCGCCGGCCTCGCCGCTCCGACCGCCGCGGCCATCCCCGAGTCCGGGATGACGGCCACCTGCCTGCTGCGCGCGGTCGGCCTCGCGGCAGGGGAGAGCGTGCTGGTGGTCGGTGCGACGGGAGGTATCGGCCTGTACGCGGTCCAGCTCGCCGCCTCGCTCGGCTCCAAGGTGATCGCCACCGCGACAGCCGAGGACGCGGACTACGTGCGCGGGCTCGGCGCGCAGGGCACCGTCGACTACAAGGCGGGCGACGTCGCGGAGCAGACGCTGCGCCAGGCCCCCGACGGGGTGGACGTGGTGGTCGACCTGGTCAATCGCGGTGACGCGCTCTCCAACACCGCCCGCGCGGCCCGCACCGGGGGCCGGCTGGTCTCCCCCCTCTTCGGGCCGCAGGACCTGGGCCGGGGAGTCACCGGCGTCTACATCGGCAGCTTCACCCCCGAGCCCGGCGACCTGGCGGACCTGGCCGCCCGCGCGGCCGACGGACGGTTGCGGGTGGAGACCGGCGCCACCTACCCGTTCGCCGACGCCTCGCAGGCCGTGGCCGACTTCGCGGGCAAGCACATCCGGGGCAAGGTCGTCGTCACCGTCCCGTAGCGACGCCTGCTCAGCTGCGGGCGGGTGGGCGCCGGTACGGGTTCGTACCGGCGCCCACCCGGGGCCCGCTCGCTCCGGCTCCCGCGAACGCGCGGGTCAGAAGCCGGACAGGCCGTTGGGCGTCCCCAGGCCGGTCGGGCCGTCCCAGCCGGAGCCGGAGACGCACAGCACGGTGCAGCCGCTGTTCGTCGGGGCGTTCTGGCCGAGCGTGACGTCGTTGAACGCCGAGGACGGAGCGGCGTAGAGGGTGCTCGGCCCCTCGACGGCGGCCAGGTTGCCGCCACGGGCGTACAGGCCGGCGATGTACGGGCTGGACTGGCTGGTGCCGCCCACCGCGAGCCAGCTCTGCGGCTGGCCGGAGAACGGGGTGTAGTCGTCGTAGACGGCCGCGCCGGTGGTCGGGTCGGCGTCCGCGGAGACGTCCGAACCGGCGCGGTGGCCACCACAGTTGGCCGAGACACCGGTGGGCTGGCCGAGCGCGGGCGGCAGTTCGGCGGCGCAGCCGCTGCCGGAGCCGTCCCAGGCCACCTCGGTGTAGCCGTTGTGCCCGGCGCCGGGCGAGCGATAGAGGGCGGTGCCGCCGACGGAGGTGACGGTCGGCAGGTTCTGCGGCCAGCCGGAGGGCGTGCCCTCGTAACCGCCGTCACCCGAGGAGGCGGTGATCGCCATGCCCGGGTGGTAGAAGTCGCGGGCCGCCTGCCCCAGGTCGAGTGTCGCGTCCGGCGCGAACTGGTAGCTGACGCTGGCCGCCGACGCCCCGAGCGACGCCGCCGTGTTCATCGCCACGCCGAAGTCCTCGGCCGCCTGGTCCTGACTGGTCGTCATGTCCCGGTTGACGGTGATCTCGAGGATGTGACACGTCGGGCAGGCGGCGGAGGCCATGTCGACGTCCAGCGTGGTCTCGACGCCGACCTGCTCGTCGAAGTTCTTCTCGTCGGCGGTCGTGCCCGGAGCCAGCGGCGCCCCGCCGTGCTCGCCGACCTGCTTGAAGCAGCCGTTGGCCGTGGTGCACGCGGGCAGCCCGTACTGCGTGCGGTAGGCGTTGAGGTTGGCTTCGAGCGTCGGGAACGCGCCCTCGTCAAGGATCGCGATGGTGTTGGCCGGGCCGACGTTTGCCGCCGGCAGGTTGTACGCGGCGGCGAAGTCGGCCGGCCCGTACCCCGCCGGCGTGCTGGTCACCAGGGGCTTGGCCGAGCCGTGGGCCACGGTGACCACCTGGGCCAGGCAGCGCCCCCGCGCGATGCCGGCGCAGACCTGGGCGGTGCCCCGGTTGACCAGTTCGGGACTGGGCAGGCTGGCCGCCGTGCCGATCCTGGGACTTGCGGCGCTGGGGGCGCTGGCGCTGCCTGCGGTGCCCTGCGCCTGTGCCGCGCCGGCCGGCAGGATGACCGGGCCGGCGACCAACGCGCCGACCGCCACTGCCGCCAGGGCGGCCTTACGGATGTTCATCGAAGCGGTTCCTCTCACCGGGCGCACGGCGGGGGCCCGCTGTGCGCTAGCCCGAAATGCTGAGCGTCATGATCATGTCAACTCTGCCGACATGTGACACGTGGTGCACTGGAGGTTCGATGGATACCGGCACGCTGATGGACAGTCAGCATCGGTCTACGCAAGGGCGCATGGGTTACCCGGGCGTGAATTGATGTGTCCATGTGTGAAGTGCCGGTGCAACATTCACACCATGGGACCGGCCGCGTCAATAGGTGCCACAGCAGGCGCAGGGCCGGGCGGGCTCACCGTGGATCCCCCAGCGGCGCGTGGTGGCAGCGGGCTGGGCGCCCTGCCGCCGCCCTCGCTGCCCGGCTCCCACGCCGCCGGACCCGCGGCACTGGTGACCGGAAATCGCCTACCGGCAGAGGAGCACAACCTCCACCGCCTGCCGCTCGACCACTGCGTCCGCCCACGGGCGTAACCCCGCAGGCGGACGCCGGCGACCGGCACCGCTGGCTAGCATCGCGGCATGGACAGGCAGCGAGAACACCCGATCGCATGGCAGGCGTTGGCGTGGTGCGCCGTCGGCACCTTCGCCCTGCTGATCCTGCGCACGCTGAATCGCACCGTGGTCCCGGTGTTCGTCCCCACCCACCACGCGCTTCACCTCAGCTACCCGGCCCGGGCTGTGTTGGCCGTGCTCCTCGCCCTGCCGATCGGCTGGGTGCGGCGCAAACCGGTGGCAGTGCTCGGCGTGCTGCTCGCCGAGCCCGTCGTGCTGGCGGCGTTCCGGCTGCGGAGTTGGCCGTTCCTGCTGGTCACCGCCATCCTGCTGGGCTACCTCGCGGCCACCCGGTCGCCTCGCGGCTCCGCGCTCGCGGCCGGCGGCGCGCTCCTCGCGTGGTACGGGCATCTGCCGTTCCTGAATCCATGGGTGTTCGACGATATCGGCGAGGCGTCGACCGTGCTCGCGCTGGTCGTCACGGCCTGGGCGATCGGCAGCTCGATCAGGCTGCGCCGCGTGTACGACGCGGCGGTCCGCGAGCGGCTGGCCGAGCGGGCGGTGGCGGCCGAACGGCTGCGGATCGCGCGCGAGTTGCACGACATGGTGGCGCACAGCATCGGCGTGATCGCGATCCAGGCGGGCGCGGCGAGCCGGGTCGTGGAGACCCAGCCCGCCGGTGCGCGCAAGGCGGTCAGTGCCATCGAGCTCACCAGTCGCGAGACGCTCGCGGGGCTGCGCCGGATGCTGGGCGCGCTGCGTCGAGCCGACGCCGACCACGCGGAGTCCACGCCGCCGGCGGGCCTGGAGGAGGTGGACCGGCTCGCCGAGCGGACGGCGGGCGCCGGCCTACGGGTCGACGTGCTCTGGCGCGGGCAGCGGCGCCCGTTGCCGCCCGAGATCGACCTGGCCGCCTTCCGGATCATCCAGGAGTCGGTGACCAACGCGGTGCGGCACTCGGGCTCCCGGCGCTGCCAGGTGTCGGTGGACTACCGGGAGGCGGAGCTGGCCATCGAGGTGCTGGACGGCGGCCATGGCACCCGCCCGGCCCCGACCGCGACGGCCGGGACCGGCTTCGGGCTGGTCGGCATGCGCGAGCGGGTCGCCCTGCTGAACGGTCAGTTCAGCGCCGGGTCCAGGCCCGAGGGCGGCTTCCGGGTGGCGGCCCGGCTGCCGGCCTGACTGCGGCCTGACCTGACCTCGAACTCCGTCGCCTGCCCTCGAATTCCGTCGCCCGGGGCCGCCGGGTCCTGAGACGATGGCCCGATGACCCACCCGTCCGACACCCGCACCCGCGAAGAGCTCGCCGCCCTGGTCGCGGCCGGCACTCGACCCAAGTACCTGTTCTTCTGGGGCCACCAGCCGCAACGCGACGGAACGGTCGGCACCGGAGCGCTCAGCCAGTGGTGGCCGTGCCGGTTCACCATCGACGGGATCGACTACGCCAGCGCCGAGCACTGGATGATGGCACAGAAGGCCCGCCTCTTCGAGGACGCCGACACCGAGCGGCGAATCCTCGCCGCCCGTACTCCCGCCGAGGCGAAGAAGCTCGGCCGACTGGTCCAGGGATTCGACGAGGAGCGCTGGGCCGCCGAGCGGTTCGGCTTCGTGGTGGCGGGCAACGTCGCCAAGTTCGGCCAGGACCAGGCGTTGCGCGACTACCTGCTCGACACCGGCAACCGGGTGGTGGTCGAGGCGAGCCCGCTGGACCGCGTCTGGGGCATCGGCCTGGCCGCCCACGACCTGGGCGCCGACGACCCGCAGCGCTGGCGCGGGCTCAACCTGCTCGGCTTCGCACTGATGGAAGCCCGCGCGCGGTTGGCTGCCTGAACACGCGTCAGCACCTGAACAGGCGTCAGGGCCCGTACCATTGCGGCGGTACGGGCCCTGACGGTTCAGTCCAACAGGCTCAGCAGCCGATCAGTCGCGCGCCCAGGTACGCCTTGACCTGGTCCAGCGACACCCGCTCCTGCGCCATGGTGTCGCGCTCGCGGATGGTCACCGCGTTGTCGTCCAGGGTGTCGAAGTCGACCGTGACGCAGAACGGCGTGCCGATCTCGTCCTGGCGGCGGTAGCGCTTGCCGATCGCGCCCGCGTCGTCGAACTCGACGTTCCACGCGGTGCGCAGGTCGGCGGCCAGGCCCCGGGCCTTCGGCGAGAGGTCGCTGTTGCGCGACAGCGGCAGCACCGCGACCTTGACCGGGGCGAGCCGGGGGTCGAGCCGCATGCCGACGCGCTTCTCCATGACGCCCTTGGCGTTGGGGGCCTCGTCCTCGAAGTAGGCGTCGAGCAGGAACGCCAGCATGGCGCGGTTCAGGCCCGCTGCCGGCTCGATGACGTACGGGAAGTACCGCTCGCCGGACTCCTGGTCGAAGTACTTGAGGTCCTGGCCGGAGTGCTCGCTGTGCACCGTCAGGTCGTAGTCGGTGCGGTTGGCGATGCCCTCCAGCTCGGAGAACTCGGTGCCGCCGAAGTTGAAGCGGTACTCGATGTCCACCGTGCGCTTGGCGTAGTGCGAGAGCTTCTCCTTGGGGTGCTCGAAGAAGCGCATGTTCTCCGTCCGCAGACCCAGGTCGGTGTACCAGTCCCAGCGCTGCTGCAGCCAGTACTCGTGCCAGGTCTCGTCCTCGCCGGGCTTGACGAAGAACTCCATCTCCATCTGCTCGAACTCGCGGGTCCGGAAGATGAAGTTGCCGGGGGTGATCTCGTTGCGGAAGCTCTTGCCGACCTGGGCGATGCCGAACGGCGGCTTGCGGCGCGAAGTGGTCTGCACGGCCTTGAAGTTGGTGAAGATACCCTGCGCCGTCTCCGGGCGCAGGTAGGCCAGGCCGCCCGCGTCCTCGGTGACACCCAGGTGGGTCTTCAGCATGCCCGAGAACTCCTTGGGCTCCGTGAAGGCGCCCTTGGTGCCGCAGTGCGGGCAGTTGATGTCGGCCAGGCCGTTGGCGGGCAGCTTGCCGTGCTTGGCCTCGTATGCCTCCTCCAAGTGGTCCGCGCGGAACCGCTTGTGGCAGGAGGTGCACTCGGTCAGCGGGTCGTTGAAGGTGGCAACGTGGCCGGAGGCCTCCCAGACCTCGCGGGCCAGGATCACCGAGGAGTCA
This sequence comes from Kitasatospora sp. GAS1066B, assembly GCF_041262605.1. NCBI lineage: Bacteria > Bacillati > Actinomycetota > Actinomycetes > Kitasatosporales > Streptomycetaceae > Kitasatospora > Kitasatospora sp. GAS1066B. Next base: position 138,296 of record NZ_JBGCCO010000006.1, on the reverse strand, counting down.
AGTCCGACCACGTCCTCGCGAGCGTGCACCATCGTGCGCCACCACTGGCGCTTGATGTTCTCCTTGAGCTCCACGCCCAGTGGCCCGTAGTCCCAGGCGGCGCGGGTGCCGCCGTAGATCTCGCTGCAGGGGTAGACGAAGCCACGGCGCTTGCTCAGGCTGACGATCGTGTCGATCTTGTCGGCGGCCACAGTGCTCTCTTCAGACGACGCCGCACACCCGGTGCGACGGCACGGTCAAGGCGCGGCTGGTTGCGCGCACCCGAATACCTCAGGTTACCGGGCAGGCGGGTGGGGGGTTCAAATCGATAACGTCCGCGCGCGTTCGAGCCGGCGAACAGCCGGCGCCGCCCGTTTCGAGGTACGCTCAAGTAAGATGACAATGATTTTCATGACATGCCGACGCACCCTCCTCCCCCGGCCCTGGCCGCGACCGGCTCCGCGCCGGGTGGCACCGCGGCCGCGATCCCGGAACCCGCACGAGCAGCTCGTCAGGACGACCCGTGCGACAGTGCGAGGCTGGCACAATGAGGTGTGACCCGACCCGATCCCCTGGAGGAGCACCGGTGACCACCGCAGGCCCGTCGCCACGCGCCCGATCGACCCGGCAGCGCGCCGCCGTCTCCGCGGCGCTGGACGAGATCGAGGACTTCCGCAGCGCGCAGGAACTGCACGACATGCTCAAGCACCGGGGCGACTCGGTGGGCCTGACCACCGTCTACCGGACGCTGCAGTCGCTCGCCGACGCCGGCGAGGTGGACGTGCTGCGCACCGCCGACGGCGAGGCGGTCTACCGCCGCTGCAGCAGCGGGCACCACCACCACCTGGTCTGCCGGCTCTGCGGCAGCACGGTGGAGGTCGAGGGCCCGGCAGTCGAGCGCTGGGCGAACACGGTGGCGGCCGAGCACGGGTTCAGCGACATCGCGCACACCCTGGAGATCTTCGGCACCTGCGCGGAGTGCACGGCCAAGCAGCGGGCGGCCGCGCTGCAGTAGCCGGCAGCGGGGACGTCAGGCCGGCCACTGCCAGACGGCGGGCGGGAAGGCGGCGGTGACGGCCGCCATGGTCTCGGCGAGCCCGATCAGTTCCTCGTAGCTGCGACGCTTGCGGACCCAGCCGATCAGCCGGGAGCGATCGATCCGCCAACCGCACCCGGCCTCGACGGTCAGCCGCTCGATCTCCTCGGTCAGCAGCAGCTTGCCGAACTCCGCATCGACGCTGACCAGGTTGACCGTGCCCTTGCGCCCGCCGGCCAGTTGGGGCAGCTGCTCAACAGACGCGCGCGGGATCGGCACTGCCTTGCTCCCGGCGTGCCTCGCCAGGTCGAACTCCGTCATGGCCGTGTCGGGGAAGGCGCGAGGGAGCTCCAGTGTGGCGATCGAGAAGTCGTACGAGTGACTGCCCGAGGGCGCGCCCGGCCTGGAGACCACCACATAGCCCAACGTGACGGGATAGCCCGCCACCTGACCGCGCAGCACATGGTGCAGCCGGTCGCGGAAGGACCCGGCGCTGAACGGGTACCCGAGCGGGTTCCAGTCCGGGTACTCGATCGTCACGGCCCGCTGGTACGCCCAGGCAGGGTCCTCCCGGAAGCGGCGAATGCTCTTGCGGACCTCGAACACGGCTCTCCCCCCTCAGTGGTACGGGTGACCACCCGCGTGCGCGGCCACCCACACCACCCTAGTCATCGGGGGTTCATCGCTCCCTTGGGGTCTACCAGCGGCGATCCGGGATCGAAGGGCGTGTGATCCATGGGCTCACCGGTCAGGGCGTTCTCGGCCGCATTCGCCAAGCCGTACACGGTGCCGTTGACGGCGCTGTCGCGCGGCCCGTTCTCCTCCCCCTGCGAGTAGATCTTCCGCCCGTTGTGCACGGCGCCACCGGCCAGCGCACCACCGACCAGGGAGGTCAGGCCGTCCTCACCGATGCTGATCGGGCTCTTGCCCTCGACGAAGTCCGTCCCCGCCTGGCCCAGGCCGCTGGTGACGCCGTTCATCACCACGTTCCCGGCCAGGCCGTTGCCCTGCAGCACACTGCCCAGTTTGCCGTCGCCCGCGAGCGCACCCGCGCCTGTCGAGAGCAGGGTGCTGAACCCGGCGTCGATCGCCGCAGACTCGAAGTCCGCGCCCCAGGTGACCTGCTGTCCGGACAGCGCCTGCCCCAGCACGTTGCCGCTGTAATCGCCGGCCAGGTTGCCCGCGAAGTTGACGGCGATCTCGAGCAGCTTGCTGTCCTCCGTCGCGTCCTTGATCACCTCCAGCACCTTCTCGATCGCGTTCAGCACCCGCGCCAGCTGGACCACCGCCGCGCTGGCCTCTTCGGCCTCGGCGGCGGCGCCGGCCGCGGCCGCGACATCCGAGAAGCCGGCGGAGAGGATGGACAGGCCGATCCCGATCGCGGCTGTGATCGCGATCTGCTCCTCGACCTGCTTGATCTGCTTGTTGACCGAATCGATCGCGTCGGCCGCCTGGTCCAGCTGGGCGGCGACGTTCTCGAAGTCCGGCAGCGCCTTGTCGATCTGGCCGCGGGTGTTGTCCCAGTGGCTGTGGAACGAGTGGGCGGCCTGGCCGGTCCAGGCGCTGTCCATGCCGTTGACCTGCTGGTCCAGGCCGTCCCGCGTGCTCTTGAGCTCGGTCGCCATGGTCCGCCAGGCGTTCGCGCACGCCCGCAGCACGCCCGGGTCGCCGCCCGGATTGAAGATGTCGAAGCTCTTCTCGATCGGCGGGGGTGGCGGAGTGTCCGACTGGCCGCTCTGATCGCCGGTGCTCTGCTGCGCCATGGTCAGACCCCCCGCAGCTTCTTCGCGTGGTGCTGGTCGGTCTGCTGGTAGTGCTTCGCAGTCTGGTCCAGACCGTCCGAGTACTGCTGGAGCTGGCTCTGCAGCTGCCGCAGGCTGGTCACCGTCGCCTGGGTCATCGCGACGTACTTCTGCAGACAGGCCGTGGACTCCGAGAGCACCCCGAAGGCGTCGTTGACGTTCTCGGCGGCGCCCGCGAAGGTGTCGATCTGGCCGCCCAAGCTGTTGGAAGCGGTGTGGAAGTCGCCGCCGACCGCGGTCACCCGGTCCGGTTGTATGGAGAAGTGGCTGCCCGCCATGGCTCTCGTCCCCGTTCGTCCCCACGATGGGCCGCGGCTCATCCGACGGCCCGTCAGTTGTGGAACGAACGATAGCCCCCCGCCGTGACGTTGCCACCGCGAGGGGTTATCACGCGACGTCAGCGCTGGGTCGGCAGCTCCGGCGCCTCCGGGACCTCGTTGGGCAGCGCGCCGCCGAAGCGGCGGTCGCGCATCGCGTACTGCTCGCAGGCCCGCCACAGGTCGCGCCGGTCGAAGTCGGGCCAGAGCACGTCCTGGAACACGAACTCCGCGTAAGCCGACTGCCAGAGCCAGAAGTTGGAGGTGCGCTGCTCGCCGCTGGGGCGCAGGAACAGGTCCACGTCCGGCATGTCGGGGTGGTACATGTACTTGGAGATGGTCTTCTCGTTGACCTTCTTCGGGTCCAGCCTGCCGGCCGCCACGTCGGCGGCGATCGCGGCCATCGCGTCCGTCAGCTCGGCCCGGCCGCCGTAGTTGACGCACATGTAGAGGGTGACCAGGTCGTTGCCCTTGGTCTGCTCCTCGGCCACCTTGAGCTCCTGCACCACGCTCTTCCAGAGCTTGGGCATCCGGCCGGCCCAGCGGATCCGCACGCCCAGCTCGTCCAGCTCGTCGCGGCGGCGGCGGATCACGTCCCGGTTGAAGTTCATCAGGAACTTCACCTCGTCCGGGGAGCGCTTCCAGTTCTCGGTGGAGAAGGCGTAGAGCGAGATGTTCTTGACGCCCAGCTCGATGGCGCCGGCCAGCACGTCGAGCACCACGCTCTCCCCGACCTTGTGGCCCTCGGTGCGGGGCAGGCCGCGCTCCTTGGCCCAGCGGCCGTTGCCGTCCATCACGATCGCGACGTGCTCGGGGACCAGCTCACCGGGGATCTTCGGCGGCACGGCGCCGCTCGGATGCGGGTCCGGGGTGCGGTAGGTCCGCTGCTTGCTGCCACCGAAGAGCCGTCGCGCTGCCATGCTCACTTCTCCACGTATCTCATCGAGCGGATGCCCCGCTCGAGGTGCCACTGCAGGTAGGCGGCGACCAGCCCGCTGCCCTCCCGCCAGTACCTCGGTTCGCACGTGTCCGCCGTCCGCCAGTCTCCGGACAGCAGGGCGCCGAGCAGAACCAGTGTCTCAGGGGAGGGTACGGCACAACCGGGCACGCGGCAGTCCGCGCAGAGCACGCCACCGGCCTGCAGCGAGAAGAACCGGTTGGGGCCGTCCAGGCCGCACTTGGCGCAGTCGGTGAAGCTGGCGCCGTAGCCGTTGACGGCCAGCGAGCGCAGCAGGAAGGCATCCAGCACCAGGTGCGACTCGTGCGCGCCGGCGGCCAGCGTGCGCAGTGCGCCGATCAGCAGCAGGTACTGCTGGACGGCCGGCTCGCCCTCGTTCTCGGCGAAACGTTCCGCCGTCTCCAGCATCGCGGTGCCGGCGGTGTAGCGGCCGTAGTCGGTGACGATGGAGCCGCCGTAGGGGGCGATGGTCTCCACCTGGGTGCAGAGCGGCAGCGAGCGGCTGATCAGCTCACTCCCCCGGCTGAAGAACTGCACGTCCACATGGGAGAAGGGTTCGAGCCGGGCGCCGAACTTGGACTTGGTCTTGCGGACCCCGCGGGCCACCGCTCTGACCTTGCCGTGCTGGCGGGTGAGCAGGGTGATGATCCGGTCGGCCTCACCGAGCTTCTGGGCGCGCAGCACGACGCCGTCGTCGCGGATCAGACTCATTCCCCCATTGTCCCGCACGGCGCACCGGTCCCGGACATCCGGGCACCGGGCGGCCCCGGGCAGCCAGGTCCCATCAGAGAGAAGGTCCAGGTCCCACCAGGGAGAAGGTTCAGTGCGCGGTGCGGGTGGCCGCTTCCAGCAGCCGGTCGACCACGTCCTCGGCGAGCCGCAGGCAGCCGCCCACGGCGGTCAGCGCGGCGCGCTCCTGGGGCAGGTAGCGACCGTCGGCCAGGGCGATCCTGGCGCCCTGCAGCAGCAGCCGCTCACGGCCCTGCTGGGCCAGGTGCGGGGCCAACGGCTCCAGCGCGGCGTGCAGTTCGACCAGCAGCCCGCCCCCGTCGGCCTGCAGGTCGACCGGCTCGCCGGCGTCCAGGCCGAGCAACGCGGCCAGCGCCGCGAGCAGTTGGGCCTCGCCACAGTCCTCGAAGCCGGCGTCGCGGACCAGTTCGCCGGCCTCCGTGCGGGCGGCGGCCGCGTTCGTCCCGCCGGCCGCCAGCAGGGCGAGCGCGATGGTGTAGTGGGCGTCCCGCAGCAGCCCGGTCAGCCGCCCACTGGTGGGCTGCTCCAGGCTCTCCAGGCCGTACCGGCCAAGGCAGTTGGTGCACTGCACGCTGCCCAGCACCGGGCCCAGCGGCAGCACCGGGGTACCGAACAGCCGCAGCCACCGCCGACCGTGCTGGCGGCGGTAGTTGCGGTCGCCGCCGCACCCCGGGCAGAAGAAGTCACCGAGCACATCCGTCCGCCACCGCGGGCGAACACCCCACAACTGCGTCACGGCGCCAACTCCCCAGACCTGGCAGACGGCCTGCACGACAACGGGCAGGTCACGTGACCGGAGGCGACGGCCGTCCCACCGACCTCGTTTCCGGTCCGTCGATGGTGCCACGGTTGCCGGACGGTGTCAGCACCCCGAACGGGTGCCGAAGGGAAAAAATGTGGCCCAGGACACATCTGTTCCCAGCGAGTCGACTACCACGCCGTGATCTGGCGGATGTAGACGCGTTCGTGCCGAGGAACGATCAGGTGGACGAACGTGCCGCCCGGCAGCAGAGCGTCCTGGCCCTTCGGGCCACCGCAGCGCTCGTAGAGGTCGGGGCGCCGCTCGATCTCGACCTCGCCGGCCCAGATTGTCAGCCAACCGTGCAGCGGTCCGAGGGTGTTGTGCCTGGAGTGACCACCGGCCGCCCTACGGCAGTGGCCTGCCGCCCGGTACGGACGGCAGGCCACGAAGGAATGACTCAGTGCCGGGCCGTCCGGTTGACGGCGCTGATGATCGCCTTCAGCGAGGCACGCACCGTGTTGCCGTCGATGCCCACGCCCCACAGCACCCGGCCGTCCACCGCGCACTCGACGTACGCGGCCGCCTGGGCGTCGCCGCCCTCGCTCAGCGCGTGCTCGGCGTAGTCCAGCACCCGGACGTCCACGCCGACGCCGGCCAGCGCGTCGGCGAAGGCGGAGACCGGGCCGTTGCCGGAGCCGGTCAGCTCGACCTCGGCGCCGTCCACCAGCGCCTGCACCGCCAGCGCGTCGCGGCCGTCCTCGGTGGTCAGGCTCTGCTGCTCGCGCAGCGCGATCCGGCCCCACGGGTTCTCGGGGGTGGGCAGGTACTCGTCCTGGAAGACCGCCCAGATGTCGGCCGGGGTGACCTCGCCGCCCTCGGCGTCGGTCTTGGCCTGGATGATCCGGGAGAACTCGATCTGCATCCGGCGCGGCAGGTCCAGCTTGTGGTCGTTCTTCAGCACGTAGGCGATGCCGCCCTTGCCGGACTGGCTGTTGACCCGGATCACGGCCTCGTAGCTGCGGCCCACGTCCTTGGGGTCGATCGGCAGGTAGGGCACGCCCCAGGTGTACTCGCCCATCGGCACGCCGGCCGCCTTGGCGTCGGCCTCCAGGGCGTCGAAGCCCTTCTTGATCGCGTCCTGGTGCGAGCCGGAGAAGGAGGTGTAGACCAGGTCGCCGGCGTAGGGGTGGCGCTCGGGGACGTTCATCTGGTTGCAGTACTCGTAGGTACGGCGGATCTCGTCGATGTTGGAGAAGTCGATCATCGGGTCGACGCCCTGCGAGAACAGGTTCATCCCCACGTTGACCAGGTCCAGGTTGCCGGTCCGCTCGCCCTGCCCGAACAGGCAGCCCTCGACCCGGTCGGCCCCGGCCATCACGGCCAGTTCGGCGGAGGCGACCCCGGTGCCGCGGTCGTTGTGCGGGTGGGTGGAGAGCGCGATGAACTGACGGCGCGACAGGTTGCGCGACATCCACTCGATCATGTCGGCGTACACGTTGGGCGTGCAACGCTCCACCGTGGTGGGCAGGTTCAGGATGATCTCGCGGCCCTCACCGGGCTGCCAGACGTCCATCACGCCCTCGCAGACCTCCAGCGCGAAGTCCAGCTCGGTGTCGATGAAGATCTCCGGCGAGTACTGGTAGCCGAAGACGGTCGCGCTGTCGCCGGAGCCCAGCAGCTTCTCCGCGTACTCCATGACCAGCCGGGTGCCGTCCACCGCGATCTGCTTGATGTCGGCCTTGCTGCCCTTGAAGACCACCCGGCGGAACAGCGGCGAGGTGGCGTTGTACAGGTGCACGGTCGCCCGCGGGGCGCCGACCAGGGACTCCACGGTGCGCTCGATCAGGTCCTCGCGGGCCTGGGTCAGCACCGAGATGGTGACGTCCTCGGGGATCGCGTCCTCGTTGATCAGCGAGCGGACGAAGTCGAAGTCGGTTGCCCCGGAGGAGGGAAAACCGACCTCGATCTCCTTGTAGCCCATCTTCACCAGCAGGTCGAACATCTTGCGCTTGCGGGCCGGCGACATCGGGTCGATCAGCGCCTGGTTGCCGTCCCGCAGGTCCGTGGAGAGCCAGCGCGGCGCCTTGGTGATCAGCTTGCTCGGCCAGCTGCGGTCCGCCAGGTCCACGGTGCCGAACGGTACGTAGCGCTCGAAGGGCATCCCGGACGGCTGCTGACGCACGGCGGCCGCGGTGATCGGGGTCGGCAGTTCGACGAAGGGACGAGCACTGTAGGCACGGGCGACGGAAGACTGCTCAGTCATGTGGTGAGACTCTCGGCTTCTCTTCGGATGCGGGCTGGTCGGGGTGGTGCTCACCCGACGGGCCGACTCGTGCGGCGCTCAGCGATCGACGCATGCGCCCAGCACAGACTCCGCGGCGAGGGAGCCGGCCTCCGATGGTCTTACAGGCCCTCGCCGCGGCAGCTAAGAAGAAGCAGCCCGTAACGCATGATGTGAGCCAGCGTAGCCGAGGGTCCGGCGATGCCGAAGCGAGTGCCGCGACATTTCCACTCCTTGAGACGGCGCCTGCGTGACAGCAGGTCGTGGAGTCCTCACCCTGAGTGCCATGACGCAGCCCATCTCACCGCTCTGCACCATCGTGCCGCCCTATCTGCTGGACCGGCTGGCCGGCCTCGGCCACGAGGGCGCGCTGCGCTCGCGTCAGCTGGACGCCGCGCTGCGCGCGGCGCGCGCCGCCCAGGCCACGCCGCCGCCGGACGGCGAGCAACAGGCCGGCGAACAACGGGGCGGCGAACAACGGGGCGGCGAACGCCGGGCCGGCGAGCAACCGGCTGCCGGACCCGCCGCCGCGGCCGGGGTGACGGGCCGGCCGGGGCGGACCATCGCCGACGCCGAACACACCGAGCACCTCCCCGGCCGCGCGATGCGCACCGAGGGCGGCCCGCCGACCGCCGACCCGTCCGTCAACCGCGCCTACGACGGCCTCGGCGCCACCCTCGCGCTGCTCCTGGAGGTCTACGGCCGCCGCTCGGTGGATGGCGCGGGCCTGCCGCTGCACGCCACCGTGCACTACGGCACGGGGTACGACAACGCGTTCTGGGACGGCCGCCGGATGGTCTTCGGCGACGGCGACGGCACGATCTTCGGCGACTTCACCGGCTGCCCCGACGTGATCGGCCACGAACTCGCCCACGGGCTGGTGCAGTACAGCACGAAGCTGGCCTACCACGGCCAGCCCGGAGCGCTCAACGAGTCGGTGGCGGACGTCTTCGGCACCCTGGCCAAGCAGTACGCGCTGGGCCAGCAAGCCGACGACGCCGACTGGCTGATCGGCGCCGGCCTGTTCGGCTCCGGGGTGCGCGGGGTGGCGCTGCGCTCGCTGAAGGCACCCGGCACCGCCTACGACGACCCCCGGCTCGGGCGCGACCCGCAGCCGGGCTCGATGGACGGCTACGTCGAGACGGACGAGGACGAGGGCGGGGTGCACATCAACTCCGGTATCCCCAACCGGGCGTTCCAGCTGCTCGCGGCCGACCTCGGCGGCGCCGCCTGGGAGCGGGCCGGGCGGATCTGGTACGACACGGTGACCGGCCCCGAGCTGCGCCCGGACGCCGACTTCGCCGCCTTCGCCCGGGCCACCGTGACCGCCGCCCGCACCCGCTTCGGCGAGGGCCCGGTGCCGGAGGCGGTGGCCGGCGCCTGGAAGCGGGTCGGCCTCTCGGCCACCTGAGCACGGCACCCCGGCGCTGGACGACACGCGCTGGACCACACACGCTCGACGACACGCGGCCGATGCGTTCTCAGCAAAATCCCAGCATCGGCCATCCGTGGGTAGCAGACTGGCCACCATGCGCATACAGGTGACCAGGAGCGGCGGCTTGACCGGTCAGATCCTGCGGGCCGAGCTGGACACCGAAGCCCGGATGGACGCGCCGCACGTGCACGCGCTGGCCCGCGAGGCGGTCGCGGGCGCCGCCCGGTCCCCCGGCTACGGGGTGCCCGACGGCTACCACTACGCGATCACCGTGGACGGCCGCACGGTGTACTGCGCCGACCCGCGACTGACCGCCTGCCAGCGGGAGTTGGTCTCGCTGATCCTGCACCAGGGAACGGCGGTGCCGCCGGGTGGCGACTGGGTCGCCACCCCCGGCTGACGCCCGTAAGAACCGCCGGGCGGCCGCCGGCTCGGAGAACGAGCCCGCGGCCGCCCGGCGGCGCGATCTGAGCCTGCGTCAGAAGCCGAGCTTGCGCAGCTGCTTGGGGTCGCGCTGCCAGTCCTTGGCCACCTTCACGTGCAGGTCGAGGTAGACCGGGGTGCCGAGCAGCGCCTCGATGTGCTTGCGCGCGGTCGTCCCGACGTGCTTCAGCCGCGCACCCTTGGCGCCGATCACGATCGCCTTCTGGCTCTGCCGCTCGATGTAGACGTTCGCGTGGATGTCCAGCAGCGGGCGGTCGGCGGGCCGGTCCTCGCGCGGGATCATCTCCTCGACGACCACGGCCAGCGAGTGCGGGAGTTCGTCGCGCACACCCTCCAGGGCGGCCTCCCGGATCAGCTCGGCGACCATGATCTGCTCGGGCTCGTCGGTCAGGTCGCCGTCCGGGTAGAGCGGCTGGCCCTCGGGCAGCAGCTTGGTGAGCAGCTCGGCGACCAGGTCGACCTGCTTGTCACCGGTGGCCGAGACCGGGATGATCTCCGCCCACTCGATGCCCAGCTCGGCGCCGAGCTGGGCGATGGCGATCAGCTGCTCGGCCAGCCGCTTGGAGTCGACCAGGTCGGTCTTGGTGACGATGGCCACCTTGGGGGTCTTCTTGATCTCGGCCAGTTCCTTGGCGATGAACTTGTCGCCGGGGCCGAGCTTCTGGTCGGCGGGCAGGCAGAAGCCGATCACGTCCACCTCGGCCCAGGTGCTGCGAACCAGGTCGTTGAGCCGCTCGCCGAGCAGGGTGCGCGGCTTGTGCAGGCCCGGGGTGTCCACCAGCACGAGCTGGGAGTCCGGGCGGTGCACGATGCCGCGCACGGTGTGCCGGGTGGTCTGCGGGCGGTCGGAGGTGATCGCGACCTTGGTTCCCACCAGGGCGTTGGTCAGGGTCGACTTGCCCGCGTTGGGTCGGCCGACGAAGCACGCGAAGCCCGAACGGTAGGGGCTTGCCGGGGAGGAGGGGGTGTCGCTCATGAGGACCATTGTCCCTGATCGCCTGGGAGCCCCCGGCCACCCCCGCTCCCAGCCGTGTCACTTGCGTCGCGACTGCAGCGCGCCGACCAGCGTGAGCACCAGCAGCGCGATCGAGCCGGCCAGCCAGTAGGGCGAGCCGCTCTCGTGCCAGCGGCCCAACCCCATCACCACGGCCAGCAGCGCCGCGAAGAACCCGAGTACGCCGAACATCACCCCACCCCCTCGGGGTGAGATTATCCGCTCTTCGTACTTAGGCCACGGCGGGTCACGCCTCGACTCACGCCTCGACGCGAACCCGCAGCACCCCGTCCGTCCCGGCCAGCAGCAGCGGCGCACCGGCCCCGCCCAGATCACGCACCACGGCCAGGTCCGCCTCAGCCGGAGTCTCCCCCGCCGTCACCACGGCCGCCGCCTCCAGCCCCTTGGCGCCACTGGCCACCGCCATCGCCACCGCCGTCTGCACCGCGCTCAGCTTCAGCGAGGCCAGCTCGACGGTCCCGGCGACGTAGGTGCGGCCGGTCTCGTCACGCACGGCCGCGCCTTCGGCCACGCCGTTGCGGGCCCGGGCGGAGCGGGCGAGGGTGAGCAGCTTCTGGTCTTCGGGATCAAGGTCAGTCATGCCGCCGAGCATAGGCGGCCGAGCCGGGGCGAACCACGATGGTCCATTCCCTCCCGTTCTCGTCGTCGCCGTGGGAGGCTACGCAGCGATCTGCCAACGAGGGGGAACCGATGAACCGGCGGACCGGAATCAGCCGCGCCACGGGAGCGGCACTGCTCGTCCTGACCCCGGCCCTGGCGAGCGGCTGCGGCGGGCCTGCCGGGCACGCTCCCGCAGCCCCCTCGCCGCACCCCTCGACTTCCGCGACGCAGGTGCGCTACCCGGTGACGCCCACCCGGCCGAGCGACGCGGGGCAGGCCGACCAATTCGTCGAGCAGCTGAAGTCATTCGCGGGCAGCCCCCACGTGACCCTGCCGGAGTCCACCACCGACCTGATGGTGCTGCGCCCGCTCACGGACGCCGACGGGGACGCGGCCTGGCTGCCCGACAGCGGGAGCGCCTGCCTGCTCTCCTCCCAGAGCGGCGGCACCCCCGCTCCGCATGTCGGTGTCAGCTGCCTCGACCTGCCCGCGAGGTCTCCCGCCGATCCCCCGGTGATGGTCGGTCCCTCGAACCTCGGCGGCAACGACCACGCGATGGAGTGGTTCGCGGCGGTGATCGGCTCGACCGACCCCGTGGTCGTGCGGCACGACCCCGACGGCGAGATCGACCCGCTCAACCAGGCCACGGCCAAGGCGGCGAACGGCGTCACGTACACCGTCGTCGAGTACCACGCACTCGACTACCCGAACGGCACCCCGTCGCCGCCCCTGCCCGCCGACGCGGGCACGCCGCAGCTCTGCATCGGATCGGGCGCGCTCTGCCGCGACGCGCTCCAGAACGGCTAGCGCCTGACGGCCCGTCAGACGATGCCGAACTCCCCACCCGCAACGCCACGGGTGAACGCCGCCCACGCCTCAGCGCCGAACGCCAGCTCCGGCCCCTGCCGGTCCTTGCTGTCGCGCACCGGCACCACGCCATCGGCAGCAGCCAGGTTCAGCGCCACCTCGACGCACTCGCCACCGTCGCCCTCGCTGTAACTGCTGGTCCGCCAGTCCACTCAGACCTCCCCGAACCGGCCACCCGCAACGCCACGGGTGAACGCCGCCCACGCCTCGGCGCCGAACGCCAGCTCCGGCCCCTGCCGGTCCTTGCTGTCGCGCACCGGCACCACGCCATCAGCGGCGGCCAGGTTCAGCGCCACCTCGACGCACTCGCCGCCGTCACCCTGGCTGTAACTGCTGGTCCGCCAGTCCGCCTTGCGGTACGAGTACGCAACGGGCTGCTGCTGCCGGGGAATAGTCACGTTCTGGAACCCTCTCATCGCGCTGCGGATCAGGCGGGCGGACTCCGACACGGACAGCGACTCCGCCCTCAGCCGATCATAGAACCGCGAACGCTCCCTCAGAGTCTGTTCATCGGTAACGAAGTAGCCCTTGCTCATCGTTTCCGAGTAGGCCCACTCCTCTGCCCCCGGCAGGGACAGCAGGGTCAGGCTGCCGCTGGTCCCGGTCCGCTCCCCAAGCCCGAACGGAGCCACCTGGACGATGACATTGGGGAACGCCTCCCCGACGTCGAGGAGGTGCTGCAGTTGCTCATGCATCACCATCGGGCCACCGACGGGCCGCCAGATCACCGACTCGTCGAGGATGGAGATCAGTTGCGGCCCGTCCGGCGTCAGGAACCGCTTCCGCCGGGCCATCCGGGCCGCGACGGCGTTCTCGATCTCCCGGTCGTCGGCATCAGGCCGCGCGAAGCGGAAGAGGGCACGCGCATAGCCGGGCGTCTGCAACAGACCCCGGATCCGGTCAACGTCATACCCCCTGATCAACGAGGCCGCCCCCTCCAGCCGCGCGTACAGCTTGAACCAGTCCGGGTGCACCACCTCCCGATCCCAGTCCACGTCGTGCCACGCCCGCACCAAAGCCTGCTTGGCGTCCAGGACTTCGTCCAGCCGCACCACGTAGTCCTCGCGCGGGAACCGCTCCGCCGACTCGAACCGCGAGAGCAGCGAGGGATCGATCGGGATCGTCCGCGCGAGTTCCACGGTCTTCATCTTCCGCAGCTCCCGCCAGTCCTTGAGCAGCCAGCCGAAGGCCTCGGGCGTCAGCAGCCGGTGCTCAGTGGAACGTCGACTCGCCATGTGGTGCACCCCTCGATCGTGAGATCCGCCGGGCACGCAGCCGCCAACCAGCCACCCCTTGGCCGGAATTGAACGCGGCGCCACCCACTGCGGTCCATTGGTAGCACCGCGCGACCATCCCACGCGACGGAAGACCCGAACTACACCCGTTCGGCCTACTCGAACGCCGATCCCCCTGGCAACCACGGCCGTTCGCCCCTTCGGGCACTTCGCAGACAGGTCTCTAGACACAATTGGTTTGCCATGCAAACCTCGATCTCATGGCGACTCAACCCGTTCCGTCCTCAAGTGACCCCCGGCACCTCCTGGCAACGACCGGGGCTCTGGTCCAGCGTGTCCGCCGTGAGCAACGCGGTGCCTGGTTCCCGCTCCTGGTCTTCGCCGCCGCGAGGTTCGCCGCAGCTCCGATCGTCGAGTACGGCCAGGGCCCCTGCGATGCGGCCAACGGCGGCCTGGGCGGGCTCTGCGTCAACTCCCTGCCCCCTGCGATGTGGTACTGGCCGGTGGCGCTGCTGCTCGCCTATGTCGCGATCAGCTGGTTCTATCTCCGTCGTTCCGCCAAGCTCGGCCTGGGTACCCGGATCCAGCCGTACCTGGTGCTGGGTGTCGCCCTCGCCTTGCTCATGGCCGCCGACCAGGCGTGGACGGCGGCCCACCCGGGTTTCCTGGCCGAGCTGGACGGGACGGGGCCGATCTCCGTGTTCGCCCGCACGGTGTTGAGCCCAGCCGGCACGATCGGTCTGGCGTTGCTGCTGCTCGCCCGGATCGAGCGCAGCTGGCCGCTTCTCGCCGTCACCTGCGGGTACCTGCTCGCCATGCTCAGCTCTGACAGCCGTCCTGACCCGTCCCCGTGGTCCTTCCTCCCGAGCCTGCTACTGGAAGGCGGCGTGCTGCTGGTCGGCGGCGTCGTCCTCGCCCTGCTGCACCGGGCCCAGGGGCGGTCGGCCGGATGACCGAGCACCCCACCAGCAGCCTCGACGACGTCGTGCACCAGCGCGTCCGCCTGGGCATCCTCGCGGTGGCCAAGGAGGCCCGGCGGGTGGAGTTCACCTTCCTGCGCAGCACACTCGGCCTCACCGCCGGCAACCTCTCCCAACACCTCGGCGTCCTGGAGAAGGCCGGCCTGGTCACGATCGACAAGGGTTACGAGGGCAAGCGGGCCCGCACCTGGGTCCAGCTCACCAAGGCCGGCAAGAAGGCCCTGCACGACGAGATCACGACGCTCAGGACCCTGATCCACCAGCTCGAAGGACTTGAAGAACGTGACGGCGGAGTCAACCCCGGTCCCACAGCCGCTCCATCACCTGGTTGAGCGTCCTGCCGGCGTGGACGCCGCCGTGGTGGTCGCCAGGGCCAGGAGCGGCTGACGGACCGTCAGCCGAGATCCACGCCCGCCGGCGGCTGGTCCGACCCGCCCGGCCCGACCGGGGCGGCCACCACGGTGCCGATCCGGTTGCGCCGCCCGGCCGAGCTCTCGGCGGTCAACCGGATCGCCTTCAGTCCGGCCGGGCCGTCCTCGGGCGCCGGGATCTCGCAGGCCGAGCCGGGGATCGGCACCCGGCCCAGGTGCTTGGCGAGCAGGCCGCCGACCGTCTCGACGTCCTCGTCCTCCAGCTCGATGCCGAACAGCTCGCCGAGGTCCTCGACCAGCAGGCGGGCGGTGATCCGGAACGAGCCGTCGCCGAGGTCCTCGATCGGCGCGATCTCGCGGTCGTACTCGTCGGTGATCTCGCCGACGATCTCCTCCAGGATGTCCTCGATGGTGACCAGCCCGGCCGTGCCGCCGTACTCGTCGATCACGATCGCCACGTGGGAGCGCATCTGCTGCATCTCGCGCAGCAGGTCGTCGACCGGCTTGCTGTCCGGGATGAAGACGGCCGAGCGCATCACGGTGTCCACCTGGTCGGACTCCGCCTCGGGGTTCACGTGGGTGCGCCGGACCAGGTCCTTGAGGTAGACGATGCCGACCACGTCGTCCTCGTTGTCACCGACCACCGGGATCCGCGAGAAGCCCGAACGCAGCGCCAGGGTCAGCGCCTGCCGGACCGTCTTGTGCCGCTCGATCATCACCAGGTCGGTGCGCGGCACCATCACCTCGCGCACGATGGTGTCGCCCAGCTCGAAGACGGAGTGCACCATCCGGCGCTCGTCGTCCTCGATCAGGTCGTCCTTCTCGGCCAGGTCGACCAGCGCGCGCAGCTCGGCCTCGGAGGCGAACGGGCCCTCCCGGTAGCCCTTGCCGGGGGTGAGCGCGTTGCCCAGCAGGATCAGCAGGCGCGGGATCGGCCCGAGGATCCGGGCCAGCGGCAGCAGCACGAAGGAGGCCGCGGTCGCGGTGGTCAGCGGGTGCTGGCGGCCGATGGTGCGCGGGGAGACGCCGACCGCCACGAAGGAGACCAGCACCATCACCCCGAAGGCCAGCAGGATCGCCTGCCAGGTCTGCTGCAGGGTGCGCACGCAGACCACGGTGACCAGGACCGCGGCCGCCATCTCGCTGGCCACCCGGATCAGGGTGGCCAGGTTGAGATAGCGGATCGAGTCGCTGGCCAGCGTGAGCAGCCGGACCGCGCCGCGCCGGCCGTTGCGCACGGCCTCGTCGGCGCGGAACCGGGAGACCCGGGAGATGCCGGCCTCGGCGCAGGCGGCCAGCCAGCCCAGCACGACCAGCAGGCAGGCCCCGACCAGAAAGCTCGTACTATTGCCACTCATGCGGCCGCCTCGCTGCCCTCGGCAGGCGCTTCGCGGCACACGCACCTATCGATGATGAGCTCGCTTCGCTCGCTCATCGGACTAGTGGGTCGTCGGCGCCGGGGAGATCCCCGAAAGCCCGCGACCGGCCCGCCAGTCGTCGAGGATCCGCTTCTGGAGGGCGAACATGATCTGCTCCTCCTCCGGCTCCTCGTGGTCGTAGCCGAGCACGTGCAGCACCCCGTGGACGGTGAGCAACTGCAGCTCCTCGTCCATCGAGTGCTTGGAGGGAGCGGCCAGGCCCTGCGCCTGGGCCACCTCGGGGCAGAGCACGATGTCGCCGAGCAGGCCCTGCGGCAGCTCCTCGCCCTCCTTGCCGGGGCGCAGCTCGTCCATCGGGAAGGACATCACATCGGTGGGACCTGGCAGGTCCATCCACTGGATGTGCAGTTGCTCCATCGCCTCGGCGTCCACGAGGATCACGGACAGTTCGGACAGCGGGTGGATCCGCATCTTGTCGAGGGCGAAGCGGGCGACGTCGAGGATGGACTCCTCGTCGGCCTCCCAGCCGGACTCGTTGGCGATGTCGATGGACATGAAGCGGTGTCGACTCAGCTTTCGGTGCGATGGGACTGTCGGGGCGCGTGGCCACGGGGGCCGCGCGGGGCGGTCTTGCGCGGGGACCGGTCGGAGGCCGCACGGTCCGCGTCCTCGGCGTTCTCGGCGTCCCAGCGCTCGTAGGCGTCAACGATCCGGCCGACCAACTTGTGACGGACCACGTCGGTACTGGTCAGGATCGAGAAGTGGATGTCGGGGACGCCGGCCAGGATCTCCTGGACCACCTTCAGACCGCTGCGGGTACCGCCCGGCAGGTCGATCTGGCTGGTGTCACCGGTGACCACGACCCGGGAGTTGAAGCCCAGGCGGGTCAGGAACATCTTCATCTGCTCGGGCGAGGTGTTCTGCGCCTCGTCCAGGATGATGAAGGCGTCGTTCAGGGTCCGGCCGCGCATGTAGGCGAGCGGGGCGACCTCGATGGTGCCGGCCGCCATCAGCCGCGGGATCGAGTCCGGGTCCATCATGTCGTGCAGCGCGTCGTAGAGCGGGCGCAGGTACGGGTCGATCTTCTCGTAGAGGGTGCCGGGCAGGAACCCGAGCCGCTCGCCGGCCTCCACCGCCGGGCGGGTCAGGATGATCCGGTTGACCTCCTTGGCCTGCAGCGCCTGCACGGCCTTGGCCATCGCCAGGTAGGTCTTGCCGGTGCCGGCCGGGCCGATCCCGAAGGTGATGGTGTGCCGGTCGATCGCGTCGACGTAGGTCTTCTGGTTCACCGTCTTGGGGCGGATGGTCCGGCCCCGGTTGGAGAGGATGCTCTGGGTGAAGACGGCGGACGGGCTGACCGCGCCGTCCGGGTCCTGGGCCCCGCTCTTGAGCATCGCGATCGACCGCTCCACGGCGTCCTCGGTCAGCGGCTGGCCGGTGCGCAGCACCAGCATCATCTCGCTGAACAGCTGCTTGACCAGCGCGATGTCGGCCCGGTTGCCGGTCGCGGTCACCTCGTTGCCACGGACGTGGATGTCGGTGTCCGGGAAGGAGCGCTCGATCACTCTCAGGAGGGAGTCGGTGGCACCGAGCAGGGTGACCATCGGGTGCTTCTCGGGGATCACGATCCGGGCGGTCGATCCGTCGCCGCCCTGGACGCCGCTGGGGGCGCTGGTCTGTACGGTGTCACTCATCGGTTCGCTCATGGGTCGGCGCTGAGGCCTGCCTCATCCCATCCGTGTCTCGGGGTGCCGCTCGGTCGGTTCCGGGGTCACCAGGGTACGCCGCGCAGGTGTTCGCTGTGACGCGGCCCGATCGATGGTGGGCCAGTTCCCCCTGGGACGCCAGCGGATTTCGGGCCTCGCGGTCTCCGGGCCTCATCGACGCGGCGGCACCGGGATCCGGGCCAGGTCCTCGGCGACCACCAGCTCGCCGTCGAAGTGCGCCCGGGCCTCGGCGAGGTGGCCGGCCAGGTCCGGGTAGCGCTGCGAGAAGTGGGTCAGCACCAGGGTCCGCACGCCCGCCTCGGCGGCCAGCATGGCCGCCTGCCCGGCGGTGAGGTGGCCGTGCTGCTCGGCCAGGTGCGCGTCGGCGGCCAGGAAGGTGGCCTCGGCGACCAGCAGGTCGGCGCCCTCGGCCAGCGCCTCGGCGCCCGGGCAGAGCCGGGTGTCCATCACGAAGGCGAAGCGCTGGCCGCGCCGCACCTCGCTGACCTCCGCCAGGGTGACCGTGCGCCCGTCGACCTCCACGGCGCCCTCGCGCTGCAGCCGGCCGACCGAGGGTCCGCGCAGGCCGAGCGCGGCCAGCTTCTCGGGCAGCAGGCGACGGCCGTCGGGCTCGGTCAGCCGGTAGCCGAAGGCGTCCACCGGGTGCGAGAGCCGGATCGCCTCCAGGGTGAAGGCGGCGCCCTCGGTGGGCAGCTCGCCGGCCTCGGCGATCGGGTGCGGGCGCAGCTCGGCCGTCTCGTGGAAGGCGGTGGCCTGCCGCAGCCGGTCGAAGAAGACCTGGCCGCTGGCCGGGTAGTAGGCGTGCACCGGGTGCGGGACCTGGTCCAGGTTGATCCGCTGGACGACCCCGGCCAGACCCAGGCTGTGGTCGCCGTGGAAGTGGGTGACGCAGATCCGGGTCAGGTCGGTGGCCGAGACCCCGGCGAACTGCATCTGCCGCTGGGTGCCCTCCCCCGGGTCGAACAGCAGGCCCTCGCCGTCCCAGCGCAGCAGGTAGCCGTTGTGGTTGCGCTGCCGGGTCGGCACCTGGCTGGCAGTGCCGAGGACGACGAGTTCGCGTTGTGACACGGGATCAGACCATGCCCTCGCGCAGCGGCTTGCCGCCCAGCACGTGGACGTGTGCGTGGAAGATGGTCTGGCCGGCCCCGGCGCCGGTGTTGAAGATCAGCCGGTAGGCGTCGATCCCCTCGTCGGCGGCGACCGCGGCGGCCTCGGTGAGCAGTTCGGCCGCGATCAGCGGCTCGGCGGCGGCCAGCGCGGCGGCGTTCGGGTAGTGCACGTGCGGGATCACCAGGATGTGCGTCGGGGCCTGCGGGTGGATGTCCCGGAACGCCAGGGTGCGCTCGGTCTTGCGGACCACGGTGGCCGGGATCTCGCCCGCCACGATCTTGCAGAACAGGCAGTCCGCCTGCGGCTCGCCGGACATCCGGGTCTCCTCGCGATGCGTTGCCGGCCTCTGGCCACCGGCATCTGACGGACCGCAGCCTAGCCGAGCCGCTGCGGGGGAAGGCCTCGGCGGCCCTCCCCCGCAGGGTCGGTCGGTCTCGGGCGGAGCCCGTCAGAGCGGCGGCAGCGGCGGCGGGGTCTTGGCCGGCGTGACGGCCAGCGCGGCCAGCGCGATCCGCACCCCCTCGGTGAGCTGCGGGTCGCGGCCCGCCGCCCAGTCGTGCGGGGCGATCGGCACCTCGACGTCCGGGACGACCCCGCGGTTCTCCAGGCCCCAGCCGTAGCCCTCCAGCCAGGTCGCGTACTTGGGCTGGGTCACCCCGGTGCCGTCGACCAGGCCGTACTTGCCGTCGATCCCGATCACGCCGCCCCAGGTGCGGGTTCCGACCACCGGGCCGATGCCCAGGGCCTGGATCGCGGCGTTGACCACGTCGCCGTCCGAGCCCGCGTGCTCGTCGGCCAGCGCCACCACCGGGCCGCGCGGCGCCTCGCCAGGGTAGGGCTCGGCGGTGGCCATGCCGCGGCCGTAGCCCCAGCCGACGATCCGGCGGGAGAGCTTCTCGATGATCAGCTGGGAGGTGTGACCGCCGCGGTTCTCCCGCAGGTCGACCAGCAGGCCCTCCTTGGCCAGCTCCACCCGCAGGTCGCGGTGGAGTTGGGCCCAGCCGGCGCTCATCATGTCCGGGACGTGCAGGTAGCCCAGCCGTCCCTCGGAGAGCCGGCGCACCTCGGCCCGGCGGCCGGCCACCCAGTCGTGGTAGCGCAGCGCCTCGTCGTCGGCCAGCGGCACCGCCACCGGGTAGCGCACGGTGCCGTCGGCGTGCTGGACGGTCAGCTCGACCGGCTGCCCCGCCGTGCCGGCCAGCAGCGGGGCCGGGCCGGCCACCGGGTCGACCGGGCGGCCGTCCACCGCGAGCAGCGCGTCACCGGCCCGCACCGCGACCCCGGGAGCCAGCAGCGGGGAGCGGGCCCTGGGGTCGGAGGACTCGCCGGGCAGGATCCGGGCGATCCGCCAGACCTCGCCGTCGCGCACCAGGTCGGCCCCGAGCAGGCCCTGCGGCCGCGAGGCGGCCGCGCCGCGGGCGTGCGGCGAGACGTAGGCGTGCGAGGTGCCCAGCTCGGCGACCACCTCCCAGAGCAGGTCGATCAGATCGTCGTGCGAGCCGAGCCGCTCGACCAGCGGGCGGTAACGGTCCAGCACCCCGGCCCAGTCGACGCCGCCCAGGTCGGCCCGCCAGAAGTTGTCGCGCATCAGGCGGCCGTTCTCCTCGAACATCTGCCGCCACTCGGCCGCCGGGTCGACGGTGACCCGCAGCCGCCCGAGGTCCACCCGGGCCTCGTCGTCATCGCCGGCCTTGCGGTCGGCCGGGACGATCCGCAGCTCGCCGCCGTCCAGCACCGCGAGCCGGGCGCCGTCGCCGCTGACCGCGAAACCGTCCAGGCTCTCCGCCAGTTGCTCGGCGCGCAGCTTGACCAGGTCGAAGCGCTCCAGCACCGGGCCCGGGCGCTCGTCGTCGGGGGTGGCGGCGTCGTCGCCGAGTTCGCCGACCACCGGGTACCTGGTCCACAGCACGCCGTCCTTGGCGGTCCGCAGCACGCCGAACCGGCCGCCCTCGACCGGGAACGGGACGATCCGGTCGGCCAGCCCCACCAACTCGACGGTGGTGACGGGGATGTCCGACTTCTCGGTGGCCTCGGTGGTCTCGGTGGCCTCGGTGGCCTCGGTGGTGTCGCCCGCCTCGGTGCCCTCCGCCGGCTTCTCGGCCGCCTTCTCCTCCGCCTCGTCCACCCCCTCGGCGGGCCGCCCGCCGCGCCGGGGGCCGAACGGCGAGGGCGTCTCGGCGGCCAGCGTGATCAGGTACGGCCGGGCGCCGGTGGGGAAGCCCAGGTCGAAGCTGTGCGCGTCGTAGACCGGGTCGAAGTTGCGCAGCGAGAGGAAGGCGAGGTGCTTGCCGTCGGCCGTGAACGCCGGTGACGTGTCGACAAATCGCTGCGGGGTGGCCTCACTCACGGTGCCCGAGGCCAGCTCGGCGAGCATGATCTGGCGCAGCGAGAAGGGACCCAGGGCCGGCTGGGACCAGGCCAACCAGGCCGAGTCGGGGCTGAAGGCCAGCCCGGTGACCTCGCCGTCGACGGCGCCGGCCAGCTCCCGCACCGCGCCGTCGGCCAGCGTGACCAGCAGCACCCGGCCGTCGGCCGCCGCCACCGCCGCCTGCTTGCCGTCGGGGGCGACCAGCAGGCCCAGCACCCGGCCCAGCGCGCCCGCCGCGAGGCGGTGCCGCTCGGCGCCCAGCACGTCGGGGGCGTACTCCAGGGCGTCCTCGCCCTCGGCGTCGGTCACCCAGAGCGCACCCTGGGCAGCACCCTCGGCAGCGCCCTCGGAGGCCGGCGGCACCACCCGGGCCAGCCGGGCCCGCGCGCCCGGGGTCTCGTCCAACACCCGGGCCGGGCCCTCCCGGTGGGTCAGCCAGTGCACGGTGCCGCGCACCACCACGGCGGCGGCGCGAGCGGTGGCGTCCGGGGCGGCCGAGGTGAGCCAACCCGCGGCGGGCAGCGGGTAGCTGCGGCGCCCGGTGCGCGGACCGGCCGGGCGCACGTCCAGCCGCCGCGGCCGGGCCTCGCCCTCCAGGGTGTCGAGCAGCCACAGCTCGCCGCCGCTGTGCCAGACCACCCGGGTGCCGTCGGTGGCGGCGTTGCGGGCGTAGAACGGGTGCTCGACGTCGGTGTGCCGGCGCAGCCCCGAGCCGTCGGGGCGGCTGGAGTAGAGCTGGCCGCTGCCCTCGTGGTCGCTCAGGAAGGCGATCCGGTCCCCCACCCAGAGCGGCGACTCCACGTTGCCGTCCAGCTCCTCGTGCACCCGGGCGAACTGGGCACCGGCGCTGCCCAGCCACAGCCGCCCGGCGTTGCCGCCCCGGTACCGCTTCCAGTACGCCGGCTCGGTGGCGGCCGCCGAGAGCAGCAGCACCCGGGCCTCCTCCCCACCCTGCGCGCCGACCGGACCCTCGAAGGCCAGGTTGCCGATCGGCCCGAACGGCAGCCGCCGCGGCTCGCCGCCGTCCAGCGGGACGGCGAAGGCCCAGGTCTGACGGGACGTCGGCTGGCCCGCGCTGGTGATCGCCACCGGCTCGCCCTGCGGGGTCCAGCCGCGCAGCCGGCTGCGCCCGGTGTGTCCCCAGTGGGTGAGCCGGCGGGCCTCGCCGCCGTCGACCGGGGCGACGTAGACCTCGGCCGAACCGTCCCGGGTGGAGGTCCAGGCGATCAGCCGGCCGTCCGGGGAGAACCGCGGACGGGAGACCGGCGAGCGGTCGGCGGTCAGCCGCCAGGCTCGGCCGCCGTCCACCGGGGCGAGCCAGATGTCGTCCTCGGCGACGAAGGTCACCAGGTCGCCGTGCAGGTGCGGGTGGCGCAGATAAGCGCTCGCTGGAGTGCTCTCGGTTTCCATCACCGCGCCAGGTTATGCAGCCCGGGGCGGGTGGGACCAGCGATTCTCCCGAGCTCGGGCAGCTGCTGGTTCAGGACCAGCGGCCGGTGCGCCCCAGCAGCAGGGCACCCGCGGCCACCCCTGCCGTGGAGGTGCGCAGCACCGAGGGGCCCAGCCGGTAGGGCTTGGCGCCGGCCTCGGCGAAGGCGGCCAGCTCCTCGGGGCTCACCCCGCCCTCCGGGCCGACGATCAGCACCAGCTCGCCGCGCTCCGGCAGCTCGGCGGTGGCCAGCGGTTCGGCGCCCTCCTCGTGCAGCACCGCCGCGAACGCCGCCTGGGCCAGCAGCGGGGCCAGTTGACGGGTCGTCATCGGCTCGCGCACCTCGGGGAAGCGCAGCCGGCGTGACTGCTTGCCGGCCTCGCGGGCGGTGGCCCGCCACTTGGCCAGCGCCTTGGCGCCGCGCTCGCCCTTCCACTGGGTGATGCAGCGGGACGCCGACCAGGGGATCACCACGTCGACGCCGACCTCGGTCATGGTCTCCACCGCCAACTCGCCCCGGTCGCCCTTGGGCAGCGCCTGGACCACGGTGATCCGCGGCTGCGGCTCGGCCTCGGCACGCAGCTCGGCGAGCGCGATGTCCAGCGCGTCCTTGCCCAGCACGGCGCTGACGGTGCCGTGGCCGCCCAGGCCCCGGCCGTCGGTCAGGGTGACCGGCTCGCCGACCTCCAACCGCTTCACGGCGGCCGCGTGCCGCCCCTCGGGTCCGTCCAGTCGGACCACGCCGCCCGGCACGGCGCCGGCCAGCGTCGCACTCTCCACGACGAAGACGGGTGCGGTCATCGCGCGCTTCTCCTAGAAAACGGGTCGGGGTGGGCCGCCAAGGTCCTGGAGGCCCACCCCGAGAGAGTCGGTGACCGCTCAGCGGCCGTTGAAAGCGTCCTTCAGCCGGGAGAACAGCCCCTGCTGCCCCGGCGCGAAGTGGCCCGAGGGCCGCTCCTCGCCGCGCAGCACCGCGAGGCGGCGCAGCAGTTCCTCCTGCTCGGGCTCGAGCTTGGTGGGCGTCTGCACCTCGACGTGCACTATCAGGTCGCCTCGGCCGCCCCCGCGCAGGTGGGTGACGCCCCGTCCGTGCAGCGGGATCGACTGGCCGGACTGGGTGCCGGGCCGGATGTCGACCTCCTCCAGGCCGTCCAGGGTCTGCAGCGGCACCTGGGTGCCGAGCGAGGCGGCCGTCATCGGGATGGTCACCGTGCAGTGCAGGTCGTCGCCGCGCCGCTGGAAGGTGGCGTGACTGGTCTCGGCGATCTCCACGTAGAGGTCGCCGGCCGGGCCGCCGCCGGGGCCGACCTCGCCCTCGCCGGCCAACTGGATCCGGGTGCCGTTGTCGACACCGGCCGGGATCTTGACCGTGAGGGTCCGGCGGGCCCGGACCCGGCCGTCGCCCGCGCACTCCGGGCACGGGGTCGGGACCACGGTGCCGAAGCCCTGGCACTGCGGGCACGGGCGCGAGGTCATGACCTGGCCCAGGAAGGAACGGGTGACCTGGGAGACCTCACCCTTGCCGCGACACATGTCACAGGTCTGCGCCGAGGTGCCCGGGGCCGCGCCCTCACCGGAGCAGGTGGTGCAGGTGACGGCCGTGTCGACCTGGAGCTCCTTGGTGGTGCCGAAAGTGGCCTCCTCCAGGGTGATCTCCAGCCGGATCATCGCGTCCTGGCCGCGCCGGGTGCGCGAGCGCGGGCCGCGCTGGCCGGCGGCGGCGCCGAAGAAGGCGTCCATGATGTCGGAGAAGCCGAAGCCCGCCGCACCCGCGCCGAAGCCGCCCCCGCCGCCGTTCGGCGACAGCGGGTCCCCACCCAGGTCGTAGACCTGCCGCTTCTGCGGGTCGGAGAGCACCTCGTAAGCGGCGTTGATCTCCTTGAACCGCTCCTGCGTCTTCGGGTCCGGGTTGACATCCGGGTGCAGTTCACGGGCAAGGCGCCGGAACGCCTTCTTGATCTCGTCCTGCCCCGCGTCCCGTCGGACGCCGAGTACCGCGTAGTAGTCCGTGGCCACCAAATGCTCCGCTTGTTCTGCCTGTGGAAAGTCCTGCTGCGACTGGTTTGCCTACTAAATCTAGTAGGGGTGCTGCTACGACTCGGCCAGGATCTGCCCCACGTACCGGGCGACCGCCCGGACCGCCCCCATCGTGCCGGGGTAGTCCATCCGAGTCGGGCCGATCACTCCGAGCTTGGCCACGCTCTCATCGCCCGAACCGTAACCGACCGAGACGACAGACGTGGAATTCAGGCCCTCGTACTCGTTCTCCCGACCGATCCGCACCGTCATCCCGCCGTCGGCGCTCTCGCCGAGCAGGCGCAGCAGCACCACCTGCTCCTCCAGGGCCTCCAGCACCGGCTGGATGGTGAGCGGGAAGTCATGACCGAAGCGGGTCAGGTTGGCCGTGCCGGCCAGCATGATCCGCTCCTCGTTCTGCTCCACCAGGGTCTCGAAGAGGGTGGAGAGCACGGTGGAGACGATCGGGCGCTCGGCCGGCTCGAAAGCGGCGGGCA
The DNA here is from genome assembly GCF_041262605.1 of Kitasatospora sp. GAS1066B. Classification (NCBI taxonomy): domain Bacteria; kingdom Bacillati; phylum Actinomycetota; class Actinomycetes; order Kitasatosporales; family Streptomycetaceae; genus Kitasatospora; species Kitasatospora sp. GAS1066B. Next base: position 112,958 of record NZ_JBGCCO010000006.1, on the reverse strand, counting down.
GATCGTCCACCAGGGCGGGGACGTCGGGGAAGCGCTGGCCGCCGGCCCGGGCGTTCAACCGGGCGCGCAGGTCGGCCAGGGTGGACTCGCGGGCCGGCCCCGGGCAGTCGACCATCCGCTGCTCGACCCGCCCGGTGTCGGTGATCAGCACCAGCATCACCTTGGCCGGGGCGAGCGAGACCAGCTCGACATGACGCACCGTCGAGCGGGAGAGCGAGGGGTACTGGACCACGGCGACCTGGCGGGTCAGCTGGGCGAGCAGCCGCACGGTGCGGGCCACCACGTCGTCCAGGTCGACCGCGCCGTCCAGGAAGTGCCGGATCGCCCGGCGCTCGGGGGCGCTCATCGGCTTGACCTCGGCCAGCCGGTCGACGAAGAGCCGGTAGCCCTTGTCGGTCGGGATCCGGCCTGCGCTGGTGTGCGGCTGCTGGATGTAGCCGTCCTCTTCGAGGGTGGCCATGTCGTTGCGCACGGTGGCCGGCGAGACGCCGAGGTTGTGCCGCTCCACCAGGGCCTTGGAGCCCACCGGCTCCTCGGTGCCGACATAGTCCTGGACGATGGCGCGCAGCACGGAGAGCTTGCGCTCGTCGAGCTGGCGGATCTCCAGCCGGCCGACCTCGCCGCCCTTGCCCGCGCGGGCCGCCGAGCTGGCCCTGGCGCTGCTGCGAGCCGGGCGGGCGGCGGGCCCGGACCGACCGGTCGACTGGTCGCCGACCGGGTCACGGCCGCTCTGACGCGGGTCGGAATCAGGTTCGTCGAACATGGCACGCACCTCCCTCTTCGCGCGTTGTCCAGGTACCAGGCCTGCATGGCAAGCACCGTGCCGAGTGGCTCGGCGGGTACTTCGTCGGATCGGGCTTGGCACTCTGCTCTGTGGAGTGCCAAAACCGTACCTGCCAGTGTAAGGCCCGGGTCCGACGGCAGGAACGCCCTGGCCGTGGATGCCGCGCGGATCACTCCGCGTAGCATCCCGCCGGGACGGACGTGACGCGCGACGCGCGAACGCGCCCGACAAGGGTGGTGCCCGCCGCCCGGCGAAGTGGCAGCATCGATAGCAACTGAGACCGAGGCGGGCAGAACCGCCTCGGCGATGGAGATCTGAATGGACAGAGGAGCAGCCATGTCGGCGTCCGGCCCCCACACTCGTTTTGCTCCCGACCGTGGGCTGTCCACGCGGATGGTCACCACGATGTTCCTGATCGGGCTGCTGTACGTCGGCTTCACGGGTGTGCTGATCGTCCTGCTGAGGGGCGCCTGGCCGCTGATCGTGGTGCTGATGGGCGGGCTCTTCGTCGCGCAGTTCTGGTTCAGCGACAAGATCACCGAGCGGGCGATGGGTGCCCACCAGGTCACCCCCGAGCAGTACCCGCAGCTGCACGGCACCATTGACCGGCTCTGCGCGCTGGCCGACATGCCCAAGCCGCGTGTCGCGGTCGCCGACAACGACATGCCCAACGCCTTCGCCACCGGCCGCAACCCGGAGAACGCGGTGGTCTGCGTGACCACCGGCCTGCTGCGCCGGCTGGAGCCGGAGGAGCTGGAGGGCGTGCTGGCGCACGAGCTCTCGCACGTCGCGCACCGGGACGTCGCGGTGATGACCATCGCCGGCTTCCTCGGCGTGCTGGCCGGCGCGATCACCCGGATCGCGCTCTACAGCGGCATGATGAGCGGCGGCAACCGGAACAACAACAACAATGACAACGCCGCGATCCTGATGATCATCATCCCGATCGTCAGCGTGGTGGTCTACGCGATCAGCTTCCTGCTCACCCGGCTGCTCTCCCGCTACCGCGAGCTGGCCGCCGACCGGGCCGCCGCCCAGCTCACCGGCCGGCCCAGCGCGCTCGCCTCGGCGCTGACCAAGGTGACCGGGCAGATCTCCGCGATCCCGACCAAGGACCTGCGCCAGGCGCAGCCCTACAACGCCTTCTTCTTCGCCCCGGCGCTGAACGCCCGCGAGGCGGCCACCCAGCTGATGTCCACCCACCCCAGCCTGGAGCAGCGGCTCGAGCAGCTGGGCAAGATCTCCACCGAGCTGGGTCAGCACTGACCCGCGAACCACCCCTCGAGAAGCACCCTCGAAAGGAACGATCCGTGGGATTCCTGGACGCGCTGCTGGGCCGCAGCAAGCCGGTCAAGCCCGACCTCGACCAGCTCTTCGGTGTGCCCTCCGCCGCCCTGACCCTGGAGGCCGCTGCCGGCTTCACGCCCACCGGACTGGGCTCGGTCTGCTTCGCCGCGGTCGAGGGCGGCGCCTTCGTCGAGGTCGAACGGCAGGTGCGGGCCCTGCTGGACGCCGACACGGCGGGCGGCGGCACGCCGGTCGAGGCCAGCCGGGACGAGTACGGCTACTCCTGGCTGCTCGCCCGGCACACCCCCGACGAGCTGCCCGACCTGGTGAACGACCTGCACGCGGTCAACAGCGAGCTGGAGGCCAACGGTTTCGGCCCGCAGCTGCTCTGCTCGCTGGTCGGCTTCCGCAACGAGGCCGGGCAGTCGCTGGCGCTGGTCTACCTCTACAAGCGCGGCTCGTTCTACCCGTTCGCCCCGATGCCCGGTGGCGGCGAGCGGCGCAACAGCCCGCTGGAGCTGCAGACGAAGGCGATGCTCGCCAACGACCTGCGGCTCGAGGCCGACCTGAGCCGCTGGTTCCCGGTCTGGGGCGCGCCCGGCCTGTGAGCGGCAGTGCGCGATGGTGAGCCGACGGCCCGTCCGATCCTGACGGGCCGTCGGCTTTTCCTATAGTTCCTCCCATGCGCAGCACTCAGTACGGCCCGGACCTCACCCCGCCCTGGAAGCGGCAGCAGCCAGCCACGGAGGTACCCGCCGAGCGGGACCTGGTGGTCGAGGAGGCCGCCACCGGCTTCTGCGGCGCGGTGGTGCGCTGCGAGAAGACCGCCGAGGGCGTGACCGTGACCCTGGAGGACCGGTTCGGCAAGCACCGGGTCTTCCCGCTGGTGCCGCGCGGCTTCCTGCTCGAGGGCAAGGTGGTCACCCTGGTCCGCCCGAGCGGCCCGGCGCCCGCCCGGGGCCCGGCGCGGACCGCCTCCGGCTCGATCGCCGTCCCCGGGGCCCGGGCCCGGGTCGCCCGGGAATCGCGGATCTACGTCGAGGGCCGGCACGACGCGGAGCTGGTCGAGCGGGTCTGGGGCGACGACCTGCGGATCGAGGGCGTGGTGGTCGAGTACCTGGAGGGCATCGACGACCTGCCGGCGATCGTGGCCGGGTTCGGCCCGGGGGACGGGCGGCGGCTGGGCGTCCTGGTGGACCACCTGCTCCCCGGGACCAAGGAGCACCGGATCGCCTCGGCCGTCACCGGGGAGGCCGTGCTGGTGGTGGGCCACCCGTTCATCGACATCTGGCAGGCCGTCAAGCCGGACAGCGTGGGGATCGCCGCCTGGCCCGAGGTGCCGCGCGGGGAGGTCTGGAAGGAGGGCATCTGCCGCCGCCTGGGCTGGCCGGTGGACACCCCGGCGGCCTGGAAGCGGATCCTGGCCTCGGTGAACTCCTTCCGGGATCTCGAGCCGGAGCTGCTGGGCCGGGTCGAGGAGCTGATCGATTTCGTCACCCAGCCGGGGGGCTGACAGCCCGTCAGTCTCGTGCTCAGTCCACCAGATCCCGGACCACCGCGTCCGCCAGCAGCCGCCCGCGCAGGGTCAGCGCGGCGCGACCGGCCGCGAACGGCTCGGCGGCCAGCAGCCCGTCGGCCAGTGCCCGCTCGGCGGCCCGCAGGCCGGTGGCGGTCAGCAGGTCGAGCGGACAGCCCTCGACCAGGCGCAGCTCCAGCAGGATCCGCTCGACCCGGCGGTCCTCGGCCGGCAGCACCTCGCGCCCCTGGGCGGGCGTGCGGCCCTCGGCGAGCGCCCGCGCGTAGGCGGCCGGGTGCTTGGCGTTCCACCAACGCACGCCCCCCACGTGGCTGTGGGCGCCGGGGCCGGCGCCCCACCAGTCGGCCCCCGTCCAGTACAGCTCGTTGTGCCGGCAGCGGGCCTCCTCGTCGGTGGCCCAGTTGGAGACCTCGTACCAGTGGTAGCCGGCCGCGGCCAGCGCCTGCTCGGCGATCAGGTAGCGGTCGGCGTGCACGTCGTCGTCGACCATCGGCAGCTCGCCGCGCTTGATCCGCCCGGCCAGCCGGGTGCCCTCCTCGACGATCAGCGAGTAGGCCGAGACGTGGTCGGGCCCGGCGCCGATCGCGGCCGCCAGCGACGCGCGCCAGTCCTCGTCGGACTCCCCCGGCGTGCCGTAGATCAGGTCCAGGTTGACGTGCTCGAAGCCGGCCGCCCGCGCCTCGGCGACGCAGGCCTCCGGACGGCCCGGGGTGTGGTGGCGGTCCAGCACCTTCAGCACGTGCGGCCGGGCGCTCTGCATCCCGAAGGAGATCCGGTTGAAGCCGCCCTCGCGCAGCTCGGCCAGGTAGGCCGGGTCGACCGACTCGGGGTTGGCCTCGGTGGTCACCTCCGCGTCCTCGGCGAGCCCGAACTCCTCCCGGATCGCGGTCAGCATCGCCACCAGGTCGCGGGCCGGCAGCAGGGTGGGCGTGCCGCCGCCGAGGAAGACGGTGCGCACCGGCAGCTCGGCGCTGCCCAGCACCTTGCGGGCCAGCCGGATCTCGCCGACCAGGTTCTGCGCGTAGGTCTCCTGGGAGGCGACGGCGCCCGAGGAGTGCAGCTCGGTGGCGGTGTAGGTGTTGAAGTCGCAGTAGCCGCAGCGGGTGGCGCAGTACGGCACGTGCAGATAGAAGCCGAACGGCCGGTCACCGAGTCCGGTGAGGGCGTGGGCGGGCAGCGAACCGTCGGACGGCACGGGTTCGCCGTCGGGAAGTGCGGAGGGCATGGGTCCATTGTCCGGTACGACGGGGGTTACCCCGTCCGTACCGGACCAGCCCGTGACTCAGGCCTCGTTGGCGCCCGCGTACATCTCCTGGACCGCCTCGGCGTAGACCCGCTCGACCACCGGACGCTTGATCTTCAGGCTCGGGGTCAGCTCGCCGTGCTCGATGTCCAGGTCGCGCGGCAGGAGGTGGAACTTCTTGACCGTCTGCCAGCGCTGCAACTCGCCGTTGAGCTTCTTCACGAAGCCCTCGATCAGCGCCCGCGTCTCGGGCGAGCCGGCCACCTCGGCGTAGCTCTTGCCGCTCAGGCCGTGCTCGGCGGCCCACTGCATGATCACCGGCTCGTCCAGCCCGATCAGCGCGGTGCAGTAGTTGCGGCCGTTGCCGATCACCAGGATGTTGCTGACGAACGGGCAGAGCGCCTTGAACTTGCCCTCGACCTCGCTGGGCGCGACGTACTTGCCGCCCGAGGTCTTGAACATGTCCTTCTTGCGGTCGGTGATCCGCAGGTAGCCGTCCGAGCTGAGCTCGCCGATGTCGCCGGTGTGGAACCAGCCGTCCGGCTCCAGCACCTCGGCGGTCTGCTCGGGGTTGTCGTGGTAGCCGCGCATCACGCCGGGGCCACGCAGCAGGATCTCGCCGTCCTCGGCGATCCGGACCTCGGTGCCCGGCAGCGGCAGGCCGACCGTGCCGATCCGCACGTCCTCGGCGGGGTTGACCGCCGAGCCGGCGCTGGTCTCGCTGAGCCCGTAGCCCTCCAGGATCGGCACGCCGGCGCCCATGAAGAAGTAGCCGATCTCGGGGGCCAGCGCGGCGCTGCCGGAGACCGAGCCGCGCAGCCGCCCGCCGAAGGCCTGGCGGATCTTGGCGTAGACCAGCTTGTCGGCGATCGCGTGCTGGACGGACAGGGCGAGCGGCGCACTGTCGCGGCCGGTGGCGATCCGGTTGTCCTGGGTGGTCCGGGCGTACTCCCGGGCCACCCTGGCCGCCCACAGGAAGATCTTGTACTTGGCGCCGCCCTCGGCTCTGGCCCGGCCCGCGATGCCGTTGTAGACCTTCTCGAAGATCCGCGGCGCGGAGGCCATCAGGGTGGGCTTGATGGCGGGCAGGTTGTGGATGATCCGGTCCACCCGGCCGTCCACCGCCATCACGTGGCCGGTGGCGATCTGGCCGGAGATCAGCGTCTTGCCGAAGACGTGGGAGAGCGGCAGCCACATGAACTGCACGTCGTCGGCGCGCAGCAGGCCGCTCTCCTGCTGGGCCAGGCCCTCGTACGACCAGCAGTCGTGCACCAGGCGCACGCCCTTGGGGCGCCCGGTGGTGCCGGAGGTGTAGATCAGGGTGGCGAGCTGCTCGGGGTCCAGCGCGTCGACGGAGTCGCGGACGGCGTCCGGGTTCTCCTTGAGCAGGGCGGCGCCGCGCTCCTCGAGCTCGGTCAGGGTGAGCACGGTCAGACCCTCGACCTCCGGGCGCTCGGCCGGGGCGTCGAGCAGGATCACCGTGGCCAGCTCGGGCAGCAGGTCCCGCTGGTCGACCGCCTTGGCGAGCTGGGCGGCGTTCTCGGCGAAGAGCGCCTTGCTGGCCGAGTTGGCGAGGATGAAGCCGGTCTCCTCGGCGTTGGTGCTCGGGTAGACCGTGGTGGTGGCGGCCCCGGCGCACATGTTGCCGAGGTCGGCGAGGATCCACTCGATCCGGGTCGAGGCAGCGATCGCCACCCGGTCCTCGCGCTCGATGCCCAGCGACATCAGGCCGGCGGCCACGTTCTTGACCCGCACCGCGGTCTGCGCCCAGGTGAGCGAGCGCCACTGCTCGGCGCCCGGCGCACCGTCCGCCGCGTGTTCGTCGACCGGAACGGGGAACCTGTATGCCTCCGTGTCAGGCGTGGCATCTACCCTGCTGAAGAACAGATGGGCCACTGAGGCCGGGCGCCCGGCGATCTTGTCGGAGCCGATGACGGACTGCGCTGAACTCAACGAGACCTCCGGGGGACCAGGTGGCCGAGGGGTGGATGCGTGCGGGGGCTAGGGGGTGGGCCACCCGACGGGTTCGTTATCAGCGGGTTACTTAACTCGCCGGTAACAAAGCTGCCGACAGCCTAGGCCCAAAGGGCGCCCCTGTTAAGAGGGAACCGCAGTCTGACATCGTGCCGAACTCGTAGTGCCGCATCAGTGCTTCACCAGTGCTTCAACCGTGTCTCAACAGCGCCTCATAAGCCCCTCATCAGCGCCTCAACAGCGCCTCAACCGAAGACGTGACCAATCCGATGGTCGGATCAGGAGATATACCCGCGTGGCAAGCGTGGCAAGGCAGAAAATGAGGGTGCGAATCCTCCCGTCAACGTCGAGAGTGTCCGAGTGCTGATCAGACTTCTCAGGGCCCACCTCGGGCCCTATACCAAACCCATCTCCCTGCTGGTGCTGCTCCAGCTGGTTGCCACCATCGCCTCCCTCTACCTGCCGACCCTGAACGCCGACATCATCGACACCGGCGTGATCAAGGGCGACACCGGCTACATCATCCGCACCGGCGGAGTGATGCTGGCGATCACCCTCGCGCAGATGCTCTGCTCGATCGGTGCCACCTACTACGGCGCCCGCACCGCGATGGCCGTCGGACGGGACCTGCGGGCCTCCGTCTTCGACCGGGTGCAGAGCTTCTCCTCCCGCGAGGTCGGCCAGTTCGGCGCCCCCTCGCTGATCACCCGCTCCACCAACGACGTCCAGCAGGTCCAGATGCTGGTGATGATGTCCTTCGCGCTGATGGTGGCCGCACCGATCATGTGCGTGGGCGGCATCATCATGGCGCTCAACCAGGACGTCCCGCTCTCCAGCCTGCTGGTCATCGTGGTCCCGGTGCTCGCCGTCATCGTCATCCTGCTGGTGCGCAAGCTCCGCCCCGCCTTCCGCGGCATGCAGACCCGGATCGACGGCGTGAACCGGATCCTGCGCGAGCAGATCACCGGTATCCGGGTGATCCGCGCCTTCGTCAAGGACGGCCACGAGCAGGACCGGTTCGGCGTCGCCAACGACGAGCTGACCGACTACTCGCTGCGCACCGGCCGGCTGATGGCCTTCATGTTCCCGTCCGTGATGCTGGTGGTGAACGTGTCCAGCATCGCCGTGCTCTGGTTCGGCGCGCACCGGATCGCCAGCGGCGGCATGCAGGTCGGCGCGGTGACCGCGTTCCTCTCCTACCTGATGCAGATCCTGATGAGCGTCATGATGGCCACCTTCATGTTCATGATGGTGCCGCGCGCCGAGGTCTGCGCCGAGCGCATCGTCGAGGTGCTCGACACCGAATCCAGCGTCGTGCCGCCGGTCGCGCCGGTCACCGAGCTGCGCTCGCACGGGTACCTGGAACTGCGCGACGTCGAGTTCCGCTACCCCGGCGCCGAGACCCCGGTGCTGCGCGGCATCGACATCACCGCCCGCCCGGGCGAGACCACCGCCGTGATCGGCAGCACCGGCAGCGGCAAGAGCACGCTGCTCAGCCTGATCCCCCGGCTCTCCGACGCCACCGGCGGCCAGGTGCTGGTCAACGGCGTGGACGTGCGCGAGGTCGCACCCGCGACGCTGGCCGAACGGGTCGGCCTGGTGCCGCAGAAGCCGTACCTGTTCTCCGGCTCGGTGGCCAGCAACCTGCGCTACGGCAAGCCCGACGCCACCGACGAGGAGCTCTGGCACGCTCTGGAGATCGCCCAGGCGAAGGACTTCGTCGAGCGCATGGAGGGCGGTCTGGACGCACCGATCGCCCAGGGCGGCGGCAACGTCTCCGGCGGGCAGCGCCAGCGCCTGGCGATCGCCCGGGCCCTGGTCCGCAGGCCGGAGATCTACCTCTTCGACGACTCCTTCTCGGCCCTCGACTACGCCACCGACGCCCGGCTGCGGGCCGCGCTGCTGGCGGAGACCTCGGAGGCCACCGTGGTGATCGTCGCCCAGCGGGTGAGCACCATCCGCGACGCCGACCGGATCATCGTCCTCGACGAGGGTGAGGTGGTCGGCAGCGGAACGCACCACGAGCTGATGGCCGACAACCCGACATACCGGGAGATCGTGCTCTCCCAGCTCACCGAGCAGGAGGCGGCGTGACCACCCCGCAGAAGTCCGGCGGCCCCGCCGTCGGCGCGGCCGAGCCCGAGGACGCGGCCAAGCCCGGCGGCGGCCCGGCGCTGACCGCCTCGCAGGAGGCCGCCGCCCGCCGCGGTCCGGCCGGCCCCGGCCGGTTCATGGGCGGCCAGGGTGCCGAGAAGTCGATGGACTTCAAGGGCTCCAGCCGCCGGATGCTCGGCCTGCTGCGCCCCGAGCGTGCGGCACTGAGCGGCATGGTCGTCCTGGGCGCGCTCAGCGTCGGCTGCGCGGTGGCCGGGCCCAAGCTGCTCGGCAACGCGATGGACCTGATCGTCAAGGGCTTCCTCGGCCACCAGATCCAGACCCCGCAGGCCCTGCAGTACATCCTGAGCAAGGGCGGCAAGCAGGCCGACGTGCTCCGCGCGACCCACTTCACCCCCGGCCACGGGATGGACTACGGCGCCATCGGCACCGTGCTGATCTGGGTGCTGCTGATCTACGTCGGGTCGGCGGCGTTCGGCATCGTGCAGGGCCGGCTGGCCGCGCGCGCGATCAACAAGACGGTCAACCGGCTGCGCGGCCAGGTGGAGACCAAGATCAGCCGGCTGCCGCTGAGTTACTTCGACAAGCAGCCGCGCGGCGAGGTGCTCAGCCGGGTCACCAACGACATCGACAACGTCGGCCAGTCCATGCAGCAGACCATGGGCCAGGTGGTGAACTCGCTGCTCACCATCGTCGGCGTGCTGGCGATGATGTTCTGGATCTCCTGGATCCTCGCGCTGATCGCGCTGGTCTCGGTGCCGCTCTCGGTGGTCGTCGCGGCCCGGGTCGGCAAGCGCGCCCAGCCGCAGTTCGTCGCGCAGTGGAAGACCACCGGCAAGCTGAACGCGCACATCGAGGAGATGTACACCGGGCACGCCCTGGTGAAGGTCTTCGGCCGGCAGAAGGAGGCGGCGGAAACCTTCCGCCAGCAGAACGAGGAGCTCTACGCCTCCAGCTTCCGGGCGCAGTTCATCTCCGGGATCATCCAGCCCGCGATGATGTTCATCGGCAACCTCAACTACGTGGCGGTCGCCGTGGTCGGCGGGCTGCGGGTGGCCAGCGGCGCGCTCTCCATCGGTGACGTGCAGGCCTTCATCCAGTACTCGCGGCAGTTCAGCCAGCCGCTCACCCAGGTCGCGAGCATGGCCAACCTGCTGCAGTCCGGCGTCGCCTCGGCCGAGCGGGTCTTCGAACTGCTGGACGCCGAGGAGCAGTCCGCCGAACCCGAGCGCCCCGAGCGCCCGGCCGAACTGCGCGGCCTGGTCTCCTTCGAGGACGTCGCCTTCCGCTACGACCCCGACAAACCGCTGATCGAGGACCTCTCCCTCAAGGTCGAACCCGGCCAGACGGTCGCCATCGTCGGACCCACCGGCGCCGGCAAGACCACCATGGTCAACCTCCTCATGCGCTTCTACGAGGTCACCGCCGGCCGGATCACCCTGGACGGCGTCGACATCGCCGCCATGTCCCGCGAGGAACTGCGCGCCGGCATCGGCATGGTCCTCCAGGACACCTGGCTCTTCGGCGGCACCATCGCCGACAACATCGCCTACGGCGCCACCCACGCCACCCGCGACCAGGTCATCGAAGCCGCCAAAGCCGCCCACGTCGACCGCTTCGTACGCACCCTGCCCGAGGGCTACGACACCGTCATCGACGACGAAGGCACCGGCGTCAGCGCCGGCGAGAAACAACTCATCACCATCGCCCGCGCCTTCCTCGCCCAACCCAGCATCCTGGTCCTGGACGAAGCCACCAGCTCCGTCGACACCCGCACCGAAGTACTGATCCAACGCGCCATGGCCCTACTGCGCACCGGCCGCACCAGCTTCGTCATCGCCCACCGCCTCTCCACCATCCGCGACGCCGACGTCATCCTCGTGATGGAGAACGGCTCGATCGTCGAACAGGGCTCGCACGACGACCTGATCGCCACCGAAGGCGCCTACGCCCGCCTCTACCAAGCCCAGTTCGCCCAAGCCGTGGCCGAGCAGGACTGACCTGACACATGACGAAGGGCCGCCGTCCGCAGCTGCGGACGGCGGCCCTTCGTCATGCGGCCACGCCAGGCACCGGCTACTTCTTGGCGTCCTTCGGGGCGTCCGCGTCGGTGGACAGCGCGGCGATGAAGGCCTCCTGCGGGACCTCCACCCGGCCGACCATCTTCATCCGCTTCTTGCCCTCCTTCTGCTTCTCCAGCAGCTTGCGCTTACGCGAGATGTCACCGCCGTAGCACTTGGCGAGGACGTCCTTGCGGATCGCCCGGACCGTCTCACGGGCGATCACCCGCGAGCCGATCGCGGCCTGGATCGGCACCTCGAACTGCTGACGCGGGATCAGCTTCTGCAGCTTGCCGGCCATCATGACGCCGTAGTTGTAGGCCTTGTCCTTGTGCACGATGGCGGAGAAGGCGTCCACGGCGTCGCCGTGCAGCAGGATGTCGACCTTGACCAGGTCGGCGGTCTGCTCACCGATCGGCTCGTAGTCGAAGGAACCGTAGCCGCGGGTCTTGGACTTCAGCTGGTCGAAGAAGTCGAAGACGATCTCGGCCAGCGGCAGCGTGTAGCGCAGCTCGACCCGGTCCTCGGAGAGGTAGTCCATGCCCTGGAGGTTGCCGCGACGAGCCTGGCAGAGCTCCATGATCGCGCCGACGAAGTCGTTCGGCGCCAGGATGGTGCCGCGCACCACCGGCTCGTAGACCTCGGCGATCTTGCCGGTGGGGAACTCGCTCGGGTTGGTGACGGTGTGCTCGGTGCCGTCCTCCATGACCACCCGGTAGATCACGTTCGGGGCGGTGGAGATCAGGTCGAGGTTGAACTCGCGCTCCAGGCGCTCCCGGATGATCTCCAGGTGCAGCAGGCCGAGGAAGCCGCAGCGGTAGCCGAAGCCGAGCGCGACCGAGGTCTCCGGCTCGTAGACCAGCGCGGCGTCGTTGAGGCGCAGCTTGTCCAGCGCGTCGCGGAGCAGCGGGTAGTCGCTGCCGTCGAGCGGGTAGAGGCCCGAGAAGACCATCGGGCGCGGGTCCTTGTAGCCGCCCAGCGCCTCGGTCGCACCCTTGTGCATCGAGGTGATGGTGTCACCGACCTTGGACTGCCGGACGTCCTTCACACCGGTGATGATGTAGCCCACCTCGCCGACGCCGAGGCCGTCGGCGACCTTGGGCTCGGGCGAGATGACGCCGATCTCCAGCAGCTCGTGGGTGGCGCCGGTGGACATCATCGCGATCCGCTCACGCTTGGTGAGCTGGCCGTCGACCACCCGGACGTAGGTGACCACGCCGCGGTAGGAGTCGTAGACCGAGTCGAAGATCATCGCGCGGGCCGGGGCGTCCTTGACGCCGACCGGGGCGGGGATCTTCGCGACCACGTGGTCGAGCAGGTCCTCGACACCCAGGCCGGTCTTCGCGCTGACCTTGAGCACGTCCTCCGGGTCGCAGCCGATGATGTGCGCGAGCTCGGCGGCGTACTTCTCGGGCTGGGCGGCCGGCAGGTCGATCTTGTTGAGGACCGGGATGATCGTGAGGTCGTTCTCCAGGGCCAGGTACAGGTTGGCCAGGGTCTGCGCCTCGATGCCCTGGGCCGCGTCCACCACCAGGATGGTGCCCTCGCAGGCGGCCAGGGAGCGGGACACCTCGTAGGTGAAGTCCACGTGGCCGGGGGTGTCGATCATGTTGAGGATGTGCGTGGCGCCCTCGTGCTCACCGGTCTTCGGGGCCCACGGCAGGCGGACCGCCTGCGACTTGATGGTGATGCCGCGCTCGCGCTCGATGTCCATCCGGTCGAGGTACTGGGCACGCATCTGCCGGGGGTCGACAACGCCGGTGATCTGCAGCATCCGGTCGGCGAGGGTCGACTTGCCGTGGTCGATGTGGGCGATGATGCAGAAGTTGCGGATCAGCGCCGGGTCGGTACGGCTGGGCTCTGGCACGTTCGTAGGGGTCGCGGGCACCTTGGTCCGATTCTCCGTTGGTCCGGGGGGGGCCGGACGCTGTCGTCCGATCCAGGAGCCCTGGACTGTGTCTCAAATACCAGGGTTCCGTCCATCTTCCCATGAGCCCGCCGCCACCCGCCGGTTTGGGGGGCGCGGCCGGGCCCTGGTAGCGTGGGGCGCTGCACCTCGCTTTCGGCATGCCCTCTCAGCTGGTCCGGAGCGAAGGACGCAACACCCGCAGACCCGATCGATCAGATAAGACTGAGGCTCTTTCGTGGCGAACATCAAGTCCCAGATCAAGCGCAACAAGACCAACGAGAAGGCGCGCCTGCGCAACAAGGCCGTCAAGTCCTCGCTGAAGACCGCGCTGCGCAAGGCCCGCGAGGCCGTTGCCGCCGGTGAGACCGAGAAGGCCACCGTGCTGGCCCGCGAGGCCTCCAAGGCCCTCGACAAGGCCGTGAGCAAGGGCGTCATCCACAAGAACCAGGCCGCCAACAAGAAGTCGGCGATCACCAAGCAGGTCGTCGCCACCCAGGCCTGAGCACCGCTCGCCTGGCTCGGCGGCGGCACGCCGTCGCCGTAGCTCTCCGCAGTACCTCGCAGTATCCCTCGGGTGATCGTCCGGCCCTCTACCCGGAGCCCCCAGGGCGCACGAACTCGTACCGCACGCGGCCTGCGTTCGCCACGCGGGTGCGGTGCACAGCTCGACCGGCAGGCGCCGTGGCAGTCCCTTCACTGGGACGTCGCGGCGCCTGTCGGCGCTTGCGGGGCGTTTGCGGGGCGGGGCGTTTGCGGGGGCCGGCGCGGGTGGGGGCCGGCGCGGGTGGGGGCCGGCGCGGGCGGGGTTGTGTCCGTTGTCGGTGTCGGGGGTGGGGAGGTGCGCCGGGTATATCGTCGAGCAACGCTCCGATCCCGGCTCATCACTCTCCGCCGCCTCCTGGGGGACCGCCCATGTCGACACCGCCGCAGGCTCAGCCCGGCTACGGCTACGGCTATCCGGTGTTGCCGGCCCAACCGCCCCAGCAACTGCCGCCCCAGCAACTGCCGCCCCAGCAACCACCGGTCGAGCAACCCGTGCAGGGGCCCACGCCCGTGCCACGTGGGCGGCGACTGCTGCGGCGGGCCCGGTGGGGGTTCGCGGGTGCGCTGGTGGCCTCGGTCTTCTGGACGGTGGCGGTGTGGACCGTGCCCGGGATGGTCAGACCGCCCTCCGCCGCACTGTCGACCGGGGCGTACCGGGTGACCGACAACCTGTGCGCCACGGCGCCACTGACTCGGCTCGGCCAGCTGTACCCGGTCTCGGCCGGGACGCCGAACCACTTCACCACGCGGACCAAGGCACTCGACGACATGAGCTGCACCGAGTACCTCAAGAGGTCCGCCACCGACGCCGGCTACGTCTCGGTGTACCTGGACACGTCACTGCACCACGCGGTCAACCCGGCGGCCGAGTTCGAGTCGGAGCGCAGTGCCCTGTCGCAGCGGCAGTTCCAGACCGGCGACGTCCCGGAGTTGGGCAGCCAGGCCTTCACCGGGTACCAGGACCTGCAGAGCGGCCCCGACCGCAACCAGCACTTCGTGACCCAGCTGATCTATGTCCGGGACGGTGGGGCGGTCTTCTACCTGTCCTGGACCGGCTCCTACGAGGCCGGCAAGGACCCCGTGCCCGACCGGGACGGGATTCGGCAGGCCGTGGTGATCGACGCCCGCGACGCGCTGCGGGCACTGGGCGGGCGGGGCTGAGCGGGCGGGGGTGAGCGGGCGGGGGTGAGCGCGAGCAGGGTTGTCGCGCACAGCCGTTGCCCCTGTGCTGCTTTTGTGCTGCCGCTGAGGTCCGTCAGTACGGGCGGGCGCCGGCGCGAGCCGCCCGGGCGACCGCGACCACCGCGCGCTCCAGGGCATAGGCGGGATCGTCCGAACCGCCCTTGACGGCGGCGTCGGCCTGGGCGATCGCGGTCAGCGCGGCGGCGACGCCGTCGCCGGTCCAGCCGCGCATCTGCTGGCGGACCCGGTCCACCTTCCACGGCGGCATGCCCAGTTCGCGTGCCAGGTCGGCCGGGCGCATCGAGCGGTCCGCCGTGGCGAGCCGGCCGATGCTGCGCACGCCGGAGGCCAGCGCGTAGGTGATGCCGGTCGGCGGCTGGCCCACCGCCAGCGCCCAGCGCAGCCGCTCCAGCGCGTCGGCGGCCCGACCGGTGACCGCCAGGTCGGCGACCTCGAAGCCGGTGGCCTCGGCCCGACCGCTGTAGTAGCGGGCCACCACGCGCTCGTCGATGGTGCCCTCGACGTCGGAGGTGAGCTGGCTGCAGGCGGCGGCGAGCTCCCGCAGGTCACCCCCGAGCGCGTCCAGCAGCGCCTGGCAGGCCTCCGGACTGGCCGACCGGCCGAGCGTGCGGAACTCGCCACGGACGAAGGCGATCCGCTCGCCGGCCTTGGTCAGCTTGGCGCAGGCCACCTCGCGGGCGCCGGCCTTGCGGGCCGCGTCGAGCAGGCCCTTGCCCTTCGGTCCCCCGGCATGCACCAGGACGATGATCACCTCATCGGCCGGCGCATCCAGGTAGGCCTTGAGCTCCTTCACCGACTCCGCCGCGAGATCCTGCGCGGCTCGGACGACGATCACCTTGCGCTCGGCGAAGAGCGAGGGAGTGGTCAACTCGGCCAGGCTCCCGGGCTGCAGGGCGCCGGGGGCGAGATCGCGCACGTCCGTATCGGGATCCGCAGCCCTCGCCGCGGCCACCACCTGGGCAACCGCACGGTCGAGCAGCAACTCCTCCTGGCCGACCGCGAGGGTCAGCGGGGCGAGCAGGTCGTCGGGTGCACTCTTCCTGGCCATCGCGTACCAGCATCCCATGGGCGACCGACAGGTCCGGGGCCACCGACGGCAGACCACCGGAGACAATGGTCTGCGTGAGCTCTCGTGACATCCCTGACACCCGTGACTTCGACACCCCTCCGGCCGTGCCCGTCGGCGTGACCACGGGCCGGCAGCTGCTGGTCCTGGCCGACCGCGACGAGGCCGAGGCGGTGGCCGAGGCGCTGCTCGAACAGTGGCCGGCGCTCGGTCCGTTGGAGCTGGTGCGGGATGCGCTGGCCGGGGAGGACGACGCCGAGGACGCGCAGTGGCTGGTCGTGTTGGAGGAGCCCGTGGGCGGCTGGCAGGCGGAGCTGGTGGCAGCGGTGGACGCGCTGGTCGCGGAGCACGAGGGGTGGCGCGAGGAGGGCTAGGGCCTCTCTTACGGCCGGCTTCGGTGGTGCTGTCATCCTCGTTCTCGCTGTCCGGGTGGGGGTGGATGAGGGCGCGCAGGGCGGTGGGGGTGTCACCGAGGACGGCGATGTCGCCGCTCTGGTCGGTGCGCAGCACGGTGGTGCCCAGGGCGCGTAGTTGGTCGACGGTGCGGGCGGCCGGGTGGCCGTAGGGGTTGCCGGCGCCGACCGAGATCAGCGCGAGGCGCGGTCGCAGGGCTCTGGCCAGGTCCCAGTCCTGGTTGGCCGAGCCGTGGTGGGCCACCTTGAGGACGTCGACCGGTCCGGGGTGCGCCCGGCTGAGCAGTTCGGCCTGGGCGGCCGGTTCGAGGTCGCCGAGCAGTGCCAGGCGCAGGCCGCCGGCCGTGACCAGCAGCGCAACGCTCGCGTTGTTGGCCCCCGGAGTCGCCAGGCCCAACTCGCCGACCGGCCACAGCACATCCCAGGACAGCTCGGGCCCCGCCGTACGGTGCTCCCCCGGCATCGCCCGCAGCACCGGCACCCCCGCCTCGGCCGCCCAGCGGGTCACCTTCGCGACCTCTCCCGGCGGTGTCGCCACGGTGGTCGTCTCGATCGCGCCGACCGAACGGTTGCGCAGCACACCCGGCAGACCCTCACTGTGATCAGCGTGGAAATGGGTCAACAGCACCATCGGCACCCGGGTGATCCCCAGATCGCGCAGGCAGGCGTCGGCCGCCGCCGGGTCGGGACCGGTGTCGACGACCACGGCGGTGTCCGAGCTGTCGTCACCAGGTCCGCCGGTGACGGGGAGGACCAGTAGGTCTCCCTGACCGACCGAGCACATCACCAGCCGGGCTCCGGTGGGCGGCCAGCCGGTGGCGATCCGGACCAAGGGCGCCGGGCGGAGCAGGAGCAGCAGAAATCCGAGCACGAGCAGGGCGGCCACCAGCACGCGGACGCGCCGCCGCAGCGGAGACGGGAGCACCGGCACGGGCACGGGCGTGAGCACGGGCGTGGGACCAGACGCGAACGGGGCATCGAGCTGCTGCCCCGTCAGATCGGCATCGGCCTCGGCATCGCTACCGGCGTCGTGCTTCGCGGGCAGCAGCAGCCGAACCGCGTAGCAGGCGGCGAGCACGGCGAGGGCCAGGCTGATCGTGCCCAACCAGCCCGGGGTCCAGGCGAGTTCGGCGCCCGGGAGGTCGGCGCCTGTCCTGGCCACCATCGCGAGCCACTCGGTCGGCAGCCCTGCCAACCCCGCCGCGAACCGGGCCAGCCCGGCGGAGAGCGGGGCGAGCGCGAGGGCGGCGAAGCCGGTCAGGGTGGCCGGGGTGATCGCGAGTTCGGCGAGCAGGTTGCACGGGATGCCGACCAGGCTGACGCGCGGTGCCAGCAGCACCGTGGCCGGTGCGCAGAACGCCTGCGCGGCGGCGGCGACGGCCACGCCGCCGGCCAGGTGGTGTGGCCAGCCGCGCTCGTGCAGCGCCCGCGCCCAACGCTGACCGGCGGTGAGCACCCCCAGGGTCGCGAGGGCGGACAGCAGGAAGCCGTAGGAACGGGCCAGGAACGGGTCCACCAGCAGCAGTACCAGGACACCACCGGCCAGTGCGGGAACCGCCTGGCGAGGCCGCCCCATGGCGAGCGCGAGCAGCCCGACCAGGCCGGTGGCGGCAGCTCTCAGCACGCTCGGGTCGGGCCGGCAGAGCGTCACGAAAGCCACCGTCAACACCGCGCCCAGCAGCGCCGTGACACGCAGCGGAACGCCCAGCAGCGCGGCCAGCCCACCGCGCTCGGCGGTGCCGGCCCGCGCGGGCGCGCCGAGCAGGACGGCGAGCACGATGGAGAGGTTGGCGCCGCTGACGGCCGTGAGGTGCACCAGGTCGGTGGCGCGGAACGCCTCGTCCAGGTCATCCGGCATCGCCGAGGTGTCGCCCACCACGAGCCCCGGGAGCAGCGCGCGGGCGTCGGACGGCAGCCCGGCACAGGCCTCGCGCAGGCCCTGGCGCAGCCGACCGGCCAGTCGTTGGGCCCAGCTGGGCGGGGCGAGTTGACGCGGTGGCCCCTGGGCGAGCAGAGCGGCCGCCGTGTCCCGTCCCGCCCCGGAAGCTGGCAGCACCCGGCCCTGCGCGGCGATCCGGGCGGACGGCAGCAGGCCCTGCCAGGCGGCGGCGTCGCGCTCCTGGACGATGACGGTGACGGGCGTGCGGGTGCGGGTGGTGGCACCGGTCGAGACGGTGACCTGGTCGGCGATCGCGTCGACGGTGAGGACGGGGTCGCCCGGGTTGGAGCCGCGCGCGTGGGAGGTACGGGTGTGCGGGTCGCCGGTGATGGTGAGGTCGACCGAGACGTGGGTGGAGCTGGGCGCTGGAGCGGGCGTGGGAGTGGGCACGGGGGTACGGGCGGCGACCGGAGCGTCGGGGGCGGCGGCAGTTGAGCGGGCCAGCGCGGGCAGCGGGCCACGGTGCAGGTCGGCGGTGTGCAGCACGGTGCAGGTGGTGGCGGCCGCGCCGGTGAGCAGCAGGGCGGCGACCATCGCGAGCGGTGCGTGCGGGTGGTGGCGGGCGTTGCCGTCGGGGTCGTCGGGGTCGTCAGCGTCGGGGTCCTCATCGTCGGGGTCGGCGTGGTGGCGGTGGTGGTAGTGGACGGCCAGCAGGAGGAGCGCGGCGGCTCCCGCGGCGAGGCCGGCGGCGGTCAGCAAGGCCGGGGCGTGCCCGGCGTCGGCGCCGAGCAGCAGGGCGGTGACACACCAGGCGACGATGGCGGGCAGCAGCAGGCGCAGGTCGGTGTGCTGGCCGGCGGCGGAGGGTGGAGGTGGCATCAGTGCCCCCGGAGTCGGGTGGGCGGGCGCGGGCTCACAGGGTCACCAGGGGTTTGAGCTCGGCAAGCTTTCGATCTCCGATACCGCTGATCTGGCGAAGTTGGTCGAGCGAGCGGAACAGGCCGTGCGCGCTGCGGAAGTCGAGGATGTGCTTGGCCAGGACCGGCCCCACCCCCGGCAGCGCGTCGAGTTGATCCAGCGTCGCGTGGTTGAGGCTCACCGGGGCCTTCGGACCGGTTGGTGAGAGACCGCCCTGAGCCGGCGGGGACGGCGCGCCGACCAGGACCTGCTCACCGTCCAGCAGGATGCGGGCCATGTTGAGCGTGTCGGTGTCGACCCCCGGCAGCGCGCCGCCGGCGGCCCGGAGAGCGTCGGCGACCCGCGAGCCGCTGGGGAGCGTCCGAATGCCCGGGTGGGCCACCCGGCCGGCGACGTCGATCACGACGGGCGACGACGCCGGGCTGTCGCTCCCCGCTGTCGGCGCGCCCGGGGAGGCCGGGAGCGGAGCAGCGTCGGGAGCCGCTGTCGGCGCAGCGGCGGAGCCGGCGTTGAGGGCAGGTGCGGTCGAGAGCTCCGCTTGAGCGGCCGATTTGCTGACCGGTCTGGTGGAGCCGACCGGGACGGCGACGGGTTGCGGGCGGCCGAACCAGAAGTGCTGCACCGCATAGCCGACGGCGAGCAGGAGGAGCACGGTGAGGCCGAGCACGGCCTTGCTGTCGGCGAGCAGCAGGGAGTGCAGGGCGGCGGGGAGGCGGAAGCGACGGCCGCCGGAGCGGGTGAGGACGGGGCTGGGCGCGAGCGGGCTGGCAGGGGGCGCGGGCTCGGGGGTTGCAGGAGCGGGAGTGGGGGCGGCCCCGCCCGGTGGCTCGGCGGCCGAACTGCCCGGCGTGGCACGGCGACCGTAACCCTGCGGCCAACCATCCGGCAGACCGGCCGAGTCGGTCTGCGGCGGGGCGGGCTCGCGGGCAGCGGCGGGCGAGGTCGGCGGCCTCAACGGCGAGGCGACGGCAGGAGCGGCAGGGACGGCAGGAGCGGCAGGGTCGACAGCCGGACCGACGGAAGTGGCAGCACCGGAGGCAGTGGGCGGTCGAGGCGAGGAAGGAGCAGGCGCAGACTCAGCGGCCGGGCCCGCGGATTTCAGCGCACCCGCGGCCGTCGCCGACCGACCCTGGGCGAGCGAGGCGCGGAGTCGGGCCGCCGCGGCTGACCCGGCGTCCACGCGCGGGGCACTCGTGTCAACGCGCGGCGATGGGCGGATGGGTGCTGGGGCACTGAGGGCAGCCAGGCGGCTGCGGGCGAGGTCGGCGGCCTCAAGGCGACGGGTGGCGGCAGGGGTGCGTAGGCGTTTCATGGGGCCGACGGTACGGAGCGCCGGCGCTGCCTGTCAGAGACCGTTCAGAACCTGTGGACAACCCCGCCCTTGTGGATAACCACGCCCCAGTTCACGGCAGCTGACCACCTGTCAGCTCACCACCGGCGCCACCACCACCGCGAGCAGCCCGGGCCCCGCGTGGGCACCGATCACCGCGCCCACCTCTTCCACCAGTACGTCGCGGACACCCGGGACGCGCTCCCGGAGCCGTTCGGCCAGCGGCTCGGCCCGGTCCTCGGCGGCCAGGTGGTGGACCGTGATGTCCACCTCCCCCAGGCCGGCCTGCTCGACCGCGATCTCCTCCAGCCGGGCGATCGCCCTGGACGCCGTGCGGACCTTCTCCAGCGGCTCGATCCGACCGCCGGTGAGGTGCAGCAGCGGCTTCACCGCGAGGGCCGAGCCGAGCAGCGCACGCGCGGTGCCGATCCGGCCGCCGCGGCGCAGGTGTTCGAGGGTGTCGACGTAGAAGATGCCTCGGGTCGCCGCGGCCCGGCGCTCGGCGACCGCGGCCACGGCAGCCGGATCGAACCCGGCCTCGCGGGCCTCGGCTGCGGCCAGTACCGCGTAGCCCAAGGCCATCCCGACCAATCGGCTGTCGAGCACCTGGACCGGGATCGGCGCCTCGGCGGCGGCGAGTCGGGCGGCCTCGGCGGTGCCGGACAGCTCGGCGGAGAGGTGGATCGACAGGATCGCGCTCGCCCCGCCCGCGGCGGCCGCGCGGTAGGCGGCGGCGAAGGTCGCCGGGTTGGGGCGGGAGGTGGTCAGGCGATGCCGGGCGCGCAGTGCCTCCCCGACGTCCTTGGGGGTGATCTCCAGCCCCTCGGCCCGTACCTCGTCGCCCAGCACCACGCTCAACGGGACCACCGTGATCTCGTGCCGGTCGATGACCCGCTGGGGCAGATAGGCCGTGGAATCGGTGACAAGCGCGAGGTCGGCGGGCATGTGCCGGAGGTTACTCCCCGAAACGGGCAGAGGACAGCCGGGCCCGAGCGGGTCGGGTCAGCTCGGAGAGGACCCGGGGTGGGGCTTGCGCAGCCGCTGACCGAGCCGGCTCAGCGGCTCGGTCAGGTTGAGCGCCTCCTCCGCGCTCAACCGCCCGGCCCGCGCCGCGATCCCGGGGCGCGAGGAAGCGGCGGAAGCGGCGGAAGCAGAGGCAGCGGACGTCGTGGAGGCAGCAGCGGCACGAGAGCCCGCACCATCGCCACCCTCCGCCGAAGCCCCCGAGTCCACCCGGTCCCAGTGCCGCAGCGCCCCCGCCTCGCTCTCGCACTCCGCGCTCAGCCGGCCCAGCTCGTCCGCCGCGAACCGGTGCGCCCGGTCCTGCGCCGCCCAGCGCATCGACTCGGCGGAGTGGGTGATCCGGTCCGCGCGCTCGCGCAGTTCGGGCAGCTTGGCGGCGATCCGGGTCGGCTCGGGTTCGCGCTCCAGCATCCGCAGTTCGGCGTCCAGCTCGGCGGCGTGCACGTCCAGGCGGTCCAACAGGCGCAGCGACTCAGCGAGTTGACCGTCCGTGCCGACCCCGCCCGCCAGCACCGCGCGGGTGCCGGCCAGCGAGGTGCGCAGCCCGAGGCGGACGGCGGCCAGCTCGCCCTGCGCACCGGGCTTGGTGTACCGCTTGGCCTTCAAGGCGACGTTCTCCACCGCGCGGCGGGCCTGCACCTCGGTCTGCTCGACCTTCGCCACCACCGCCTTGGTGGCCTTGATCGCGCCCACCACGACGAGCACGACCACGGCGGCCGAGAAGAGGCCGAGCAGGATGAGCACCGCGCCGATCGCGTCCATCAGTTGCCGCCTTCCAGCGGAAGCCGGGCTCGCCCGGGCTCCGTATCGGTTACCGGCTTACCACGGTAGCCGCCGCGCAGCCGCAGCAGAGCGGTAACCGGGGATGGATCAGGGTGCGGTCAGGGATCTCCCTGAGCCGCCGGTTGCGAGCGGTCCGGGTCGATCGCGCCGGGAAACGGCCGGCGCCGACCGAACCCAGCGGGCCGGCCACCCCGCGAACGGAGCGGCCGGCCCGGTGAGCCACTGATGCGGTCAGCCCGTGACGATGTTCACCAGCTTCGGCGCCCGGGCGATCACCTTGCGCACCGGAGCCCCGGCGATCGCGGCGACCACGGCCGGGTCGGCCAGTGCCAGCGCCTCCAGCTCGGCGTCCGTGATGGTCGGCGGGACCTCCAGGCGGGCCCTGACCTTGCCCTTGATCTGGACCACGCAGGTCACCGCCTCGTCCACCAGGTAGACCGGGTCGGCGACCGGGAAGTCGGCGAAGGCCAGCGAGTCGGTGTGGCCCAGCTTGCGCCACAGCTCCTCAGCGATGTGCGGGGCCAGCGGGGCGACCATCAGGACCAGCGCCTGGGCCACCTCGCGCGGCGTGGAGCCGCGCTTGACCAGGTAGTTGTTCAGCTCGATCGCCTTGGCCACGGCCGTGTTGAAGCGCAGCCCGGCCAGGTCGCCGCGGATCCCGTCGATCGCCTTGTGCAGCGCGCGCAGGGTCGGCTCGTCGGCCGGCTCCTCGCTGACCACCAGCTCACCGGTCTCCTCGGAGACCACGTTGCGCCACAGCCGCTGCAGGAAGCGGTAGGAGCCGACCACGGCGCGCGGGTCCCACGGGCGGGAGACGTCCAGCGGGCCCATCGACATCTCGTACAGGCGCAGCGTGTCGGCGCCGTACTCCTCGCAGATGGTGTCCGGGGCGACGGCGTTCTTCAGCGACTTGCCCATCTTGCCCGCCTCGCGGGTGACCGGTTGCCCCTGCCAGACGTAGCCGCCGTCCACCTCCTCGACCTCGACGGCCGGCACCGGGAAGCCGCGCGCGTCACGGTAGACGTCGGCGGTGATCATGCCCTGGTTGAACAGCTTGTGGAACGGCTCCACCGAGGAGACGTGGCCCAGGTCGTGCAGCACCTTGTGCCAGAAGCGGGCGTACAGCAGGTGCAGCACCGCGTGCTCCGCCCCGCCGACGTACAGGTCCACGCCGCCGGCCGGCTTCTGCTCGGTCGGGCCCATCCAGTAGGCCTCGTTGGCCGGATCGACCACCTTCGAGGCGTTGACCGGGTCGACGTAGCGCAGCTCGTACCAGCAGGAACCGGCCCAGTTGGGCATGGTGTTGGTCTCGCGGCGGTAGGTCCGCTCCCCGTCACCCAGGTCCAGCCGCACGCTGACCCAGTCCTCGTTGCGCGACAGCGGGGTCTTCGGGGTGCTGGCGGCGTCGTCGGAGTCGTAGGTGTGCGGCGAGTAGTCGTCCACCTCGGGGACCTCGACCGGCAGCATCGACTCGGGCAGCGCGTGCATCACGCCGTCCTCGTCGTAGACGATCGGGAACGGCTCGCCCCAGTACCGCTGCCGGCTGAACAGCCAGTCGCGCAGGCGGTAGTTGACCGTGCCTTCGCCGATGCCGCGCTCGGTCAGCCAGGCGGTGACGGCGGCCTTGGCCTCGGCCACCCGCAGGCCGTTCAGCGACACGTCGGGGTTGGCGGAGTTCACGATCACCGAGTCGTAGGTGTCGAACGCGTCGTCCCACTCGGCCGGGTCGGTGCCGCGCCCGTCGGTCGGCTCGACCACGCAGGTCATCGGCAGCGAGAAGGCGCGGGCGAAGGCGAAGTCGCGGTGGTCGTGCGCGGGCACGGCCATGATCGCGCCGGTGCCGTAGCCCATCAGCACGTAGTCGGCGATGAAGACCGGGACCGGCTTGCCGGTGACCGGGTTGGTCGCGTAGGCGCCGGTGAAGACACCGGTCTTGACCTTGGCGTCGACCTGCCGCTCGACGTCCGACTTGGCGGCGGCCACGGCCCGGTAGGCGGCGACGGCCTCGGCGGGGGTGTGCGCCTCGCCCTTCCAGTCGGCGTGCGTCTCGGCCGGCCAGGCAGCCGGGACGATCGCGTCGACCAGCTCGTGCTCGGGCGCCAGCACCATGTAGGTGGCGCCGAACAGGGTGTCGGGGCGGGTGGTGAAGACGGTGATCGGCTGCTGCCCCGCACCGCCGTTGTGGGTCGGGACGGTGAAGTCGACCCGGGCCCCCTCGGAGCGGCCGATCCAGTTGCGCTGCTGCAGCTTGATCGCTTCAGGCCAGTCCAGCATGTCCAGGTCGCTGATCAGCCGGTCGCCGTACGCGGTGATCCGCATCATCCACTGGCGCAGCTTGGACTTGAAGACCGGGAAGTTGCCGCGCTCGGAGCGGCCGTCGGCGGTGACCTCCTCGTTGGCCAGCACGGTGCCCAGCCCGGGGCACCAGTTGACCGGCACCTCCTTGCTGTACGCCAGGCGGTACTCGCCCAGCAGCTCCTCGCGCTCCAGCCCGGACAGTTCGGACCAGGCGCGGCCGTCCGGGGTCGGGCGCGAGCCGTCGGCGAAGGCGGCGATCAGCTCGGCGATCGGGCGGGCCGCGTTCACGGCCGGGTCGTACCAGGAGTTGAAGATCTGCAGGAAGATCCACTGGGTCCAGCGGTAGTACTCCGGGTCGATGGTGGAGATCGACCGGCGGCTGTCGTGGCCCAGGCCCAGCCGGCGCAGCTGGGCGCGCATGTTGGCGATGGCGGCCTCGGTGGAGACCCGGGGGTGCACGCCGGTGGCCACCGCGTGCTGCTCGGCGGGCAGGCCGAAGGCGTCGTAGCCCAGCGTGTGCAGCACGTTGTGCCCGGTCATCCGCTGGAACCGGGCGTAGACGTCGGTGGCGATGTAGCCCAGCGGGTGACCGACGTGCAGGCCGGCGCCGGAGGGGTACGGGAACATGTCCATGATGAAGGCGTGCGGCTTGGCCGCGACGTCACCGGCGGCGCTGTGCGGCGCCAGCGGGCCGGCCGGGTTGGGGGCGTCGAACGTCCCGTCCTTCTCCCAGGTGTCCTGCCAGCGGGCCTCGATGTCGGCGGCCAGGCCAGCGTCGTACTTGAACGTCGGCGTCCGGAACGGCTCGGTGGCAGCGGGGGTCGTCTCGCTCATGGTCCTTCAGGCTCCATCGTGTCAGATCGCGAATCGTCAGCGGGGTTGCCGGGCACGGCGCGAAAGGCCCGGAGAAACAAAAAAGCCCCTCGACAGGAGGGGGCGCCACGCTGACTCCGGCATGGCCCGCTGGGGTCGGCCGGTCCTGGTCAGCGCGGCCGGCTAAGGAGCAGGCGCACGGTTCGCATGGCAGCAGGGTACCGCAGCCGTGCCCGGGGCGTGGCGGTCGCCCCGAGCCCGGACGGGTCGACGGGGCTCAGCCGAGTCGCTGTTCGCCGTCCCGGCCGCCGACCGCCGACCCCCTCGCCGGGCCTGCCGCCACGTCGAACTCGCGCAGTGCCCGGGCGACCACCTGGGACTGCATGCCGGCGGCCAGTCGGCGGGCCTGGCCGGCGGCCTCGACGGCGCGGTCCCGGTCGCCGGTGCGGTGCCAGGAGTCGGCCAGCCGGATCAGCAGCAGGGCCCGGGCCCGGGCGCCGGCAGCGCCGGCCGCCGCCTCGGTCAGCATCGGCCGGGCCGGCTCGTGCTCGTCCAGGAACAGGTACGCGCCGCCGACCAGGCCGAGCAGCTCGGCGCGCCGCGGGCCGCCCTCCCCGGCGAGCAGCGCCAGGGCCCGCTCGGCGGCGTCCTCGGCGCCCGCCCGCTGTCCGGCGCGGGCCCGGGCCAGCGCCAGGCGGCCCAGCTGGCGGGCCTGCTGATGGGGCGTCAGCTGGTCGCCGACCGCCGCCAGCGCCTGCCCGAGCAGCGCGGCCGGATCCAGGCCCCGCGCGGTGCCCTGGTAGGTGACCTGAACCGCGAGGCCACCTACCACGCTCATCGCCAGCCGCGGCTCGCCGGCCACGTGCGCGGCCCGCAGCGCCGCCACGTAGGAGCGCTGGGCGGCCGCCTCCTGCCCGAGGTCGGCGGCCGCCCAGCCGACCAGCCGGGCCAGCCGTCCCGCCGCCCCGTAGAGCGCGCGGCCCAGCCGCTCGTCCTCGGCGTAGCCCCCCAGTTCGAGCAGCTTGCCGGCCATCGACAGCTCGGCCCTGGCCGGGTCGAGCACCAGCCCGCCGCCACAGGCCTGGGCCAGCCGCCGCTTGCCCTGGTAGCCGAGGCGCAGGTCGGCCAGCTGTCCGGGTGTCACCCGCAGCGCGCCCTCGCCGCCGGTGAGCGGCGGGGGCGCGCTGGCCCAGTGCTCGACCGCCGCGGCCAGCTCCGCACCGCGGAACAGGTCGGTCAGCCGCACCGGGGCGGCCTGCGCGCCCGCCTCGCGCAGCGCCGTCTGCGCGGTGTCGGCCGTCCACGGGTCGGTGAGCAGCCGGGCGGAGAGCACCTTGGCGCCGCGGTTGCTGCCCATCCGCCCCCACAGCTGGCCGTAGGTGACCGCGATCCCCACCGCGCGGCTGAGCACCTCGCAGACCGCCTGGTCGTGCGGCGCCCGCGGCACCATGCCGCGGTCGCGCCACTTGTACGGGGCGGTCTGGCTGATCGACAGTCCGACGGGCAGCACCTGGTTGACCTCGCGGGCCAGCCGCTCGGGGCTCCAGGAGAGCTGATGCAGTATCCGGGCGAGCTCTTCGTTGCGCTTGCGGGCGAGATCGGCCATGGCCCGACGGTAGCGGGCTCGGGGCAGCACCCGGGGGCCATCGCGCGGAGATCCGGGAGACTTCAGGGCGGCATCACCGCGCGTATCGGACAGGGCCGAACGGTCCAGCGGTTTCACCAGCTCAGGGTCGGCTGCCGCAGCCCGGCGTAACCGGATGCGGTCACGCAGCGTAGGACACCCGGAATCCTCCACCCTCGAGAAACGGTGATCCTCTTGCCCCAGTCCGCCCTGCTCCCCCGCCCCGGCCTCGCCACCCCCGCCCCACCCAGGTCCCGCCGGCGGATCGGCCGGCGGATCGGCCGCCGCCGGGGCCTGGTGGCCGCCGCCGTGGTCCTCAACCAGCTGGCCTACGGGTCGGTGTACTCCTGGAGCATCCTGTCGGCCGGCCTCCAGTCCCGCGGCAACGGCTTCGCCCTCGGCCGGGACGAGGCCGGGCTGCCGTTCGCCACCGCACACGCGCTGGTCTTCCTCGGCACCGTGCTGGGCGGGACGCTGATGAGCCGACGGCCGCCGCGCGGGATCGCGCTGCTGGCCGGGGCACTCTACGCGGGCGGCTTCCTGCTGGCCGGCTGCGCCCACGGGCGGGACGACTTCTGGCTGGTGCTGCTCGGCTACGGCGTGGTCAGCGGGGTGGGCCTCGGACTCGGCTACATCGTGCCGACCACCCTGCTGCAGCGCTGGTTCCCCCGGCACCGGGCGCTGGCCGCCGCGATCGCCACCGGCGGCTTCGGGCTCGGCTCGGTGCTCAGCGCGCCGCTCACCCGGCTGCTGGTCGCGCACTTCGCGGCGAACCCGGTGCGGGCACTGCTGGTGCTCGGCGGGCTGTTCCTGGTGACCACGCTGACCGGCGCCGCCTTCTTCCGGAACCCGCCGCAGCCGCAGCCGGTGCCCGCCCAGCGCGGCCCGGGCGCCACCACGATGGGCTACCGGCCGGCCCAGGCGCTGCGCACCCGGCAGTGGTACCTGCTGACCCTGATCCTCTTCTTCAACACCGCGGCCGGGATCAGCATGCTCGCGGTGATCGCCCCGGCGGCCGGCAGCCTGACCGGGCTGAGCCCGACCGCGGCCGCCGCGCTGACCGGTGCGCTCGGCGTCTTCAACACCGTGGGCCGGCCGCTCTGGGGCTGGCTCTCGGGCCGCACCGGGCTGCTGAACGCGTTCGTGCTGATGCTCGCCTCGCAGGGCCTGTGCCTGCTGGCGCTCTCCCAGGTGGCCTCGCCCGAGCTGTTCTTCCCGCTCGCGGCGCTGGTCTGCCTCTCCTTCGGCGGCGGCTTCGCCACCATGCCGGCCGTCGCCTCGGACTTCTTCGGGCTGGCGCACGCGGGCGGGGTGTACGGGCTGATGCTGATCGGCTGGAGCCTGGCCGGGATCGCCGGACCGCTGCTGGTCTCGGAGCTGGCGGCGCGCTCCTCGTACGGGACGGCGTTCCTGGTGCTCGGCACGGTGACGGTGGCGGCGGCGGTGCTGCCGCGGCTGACCAGGCGGCCGGCGGCGGCCTGACGCCGACCGGCCCGCCGACCCGGCGGCGGTCGCTCCGACAGCGGACGGCGACTAAGTCCGACGGCGCCGCGGCCGGACACGCCACAGGGCGCTCGGGAGATGTCCCGAGCGCCCTGCGGTTCACTGTGGAGCTACGGGGAATTGAACCCCGGACCTCTTGCATGCCATGCAAGCGCTCTACCAACTGAGCTACAGCCCCATGTGCATTTTTTTGCCGCCCCCGGTCTCCCGCGGCGACAGGTCTTACTTTACACGGTCGACGGGACGGTTAACGAATCCATTCCCCGCCCCCACCCGAGAGGGGCGGGGACGGGACACCTACGGACCGCGGGCCGGACTAACCGGGTAGCGCCGCGCGGCGCGTGCGGAAGGCGAAGCCGGCCGCCAGCGCGGCGCAGACCAGCGTCGCGAAGGTGGTCACGGCCAGCGCGTGGCCCGAGGCCGCGGCCGGCGCCGGGTAGTTCACCGAACTGAGGAAGATCGTGCCGACCAGCGCCACCCCGACCACCTGCCCCAGCTGGATCATGGTCACCATCACCCCGCTGGCATCCGCCGCGTCGGCGGCCGCCACCCGGTTCAACGCCCGGGTGAACAGCGGGCTGTAGGCGCTGCCGGAGGACATCCCGATCACCAGCAGCAGCAGATCCGCACCGACGCCGAGCCGGCCGCCCGAGCGCAGCAGCTGACCGAGCGCCAGATAGCCGCCCGCGATCACCAGCAGCGACAGCACCGGCAGCGACAGGTGCAGCCGCTCGGGCAGCCGCTGCCAGTGCAGGCCGGCCACCCCGAAGCCGACCGCCAGCGGGCCGAAGACCAGTCCGGCGTGCAGCGGGCTGAAGCCGAGGCCGGCCTGCAGGTGCAGGGCGAAGGCGAACATGAAGCCCGCGAAGTTGAGCATGATCAGGAAGATCGCCACCGCGGCCGGCAGCAGGCCCGGCGCCCGCAGCACCCGGCCGTGGATCAGCGGCTGGCCGCCGCGCGCCGCGATCCGGCGCTCGACCACCACGAAGGCGGCGAAGGCCGACGCCGAGCCGGCCAGCATCAGCCAGCCCCAGAGCGGCCAGTTCAGCTCGTGGCCGAGCACCAGCGGCACCACCAGTAGCCCGATCGCCAGCGCCAGCACCAGCAGGCCCACCAGGTCGAAGCGGCGCTCCCGGTCCACCGGCAGTTCGGGCAGCAGCCGGTGCCCGGCCGCCAGCAGCACCAGCCCGATCGGCACGTTGACCAGGAAGACGGGGCGCCAGCCGGAACCGAAGAGATCCGCGCTCACCAGCAGGCCACCCAGCACCTGCCCGACCACGGTGGCACCGGCCAGCACCGCGGTGTAGATGCCCAGTGCCCTGGCCCGGGCCGGACCGCTGAAGGTCTTCTGGATCAGGCTCATCACCTGAGGCACCATCAGTGCGGCACCCGCGCCCTGCAGCAGCCGGAAGGCGATCAGACTCCCGGTGTCCTGGGCCAGACCGCAGAGCAGCGAGGCGGCGGTGAAGCCGACCAGACCGCTCTGGAAGAGCAGCCGGTGCCCGAACCTGGCACCCAGCCGGGCACCGGTGATCAGCAGCACCGCGTAGGCGATGGTGTAGCCGGCGATCACCAACTGCAGTCCGGCGCCCGAGGCGTGCAGGTCGGTGCGCATGGTCGGCACCGCGACGTTCACGATCGCCACGTCCAGCACGGCCATGAACTGGCCGGTGAGGATGAGCCCGAGCAGCAGGCCGGGGCGGCGGTGGCCGCCGGACGCGGCGGCCGGGACGGGGGCGTCCGCGGTGGTGGTGCGGGCGGTCCGTGGTGACCGCGCGGTCTGAAGGTCCGTCATGGGGACCAGCCTGCCGGGGTCGTGATACTGGTGGTTAGAGCCTGCTGATCCTGGTACCGGCACTACCTCCCAAAGCCCGGACAACTACGTCAGGATGGAGCCATGACCGTGCTGGACACCCCTGCCGAGGCACCCGCCATCACCGCCGGCGCAGGCCAGGCGCGAGCCCGCCGGACCGAGCTCGCGGCCTTCCTCAAGGCCTGCCGGGCCCGGGTCTCCCCCGAGGACGTCGGCCTGCCGCCAGGCCTGCGTCGCCGCACCCCGGGCCTGCGGCGTGAGGAGGTGGCGCAGCTCGCCGGGGTCGGGGTCACCTGGTACACCTGGCTCGAACAGGGGCGGCCGATCAACGCCAGCGAGCAGGTGATGTCCGCCGTCTCCCGGGCGCTGCTGCTCGACGCGGTGGAGCGCACGCACCTGTTCCGGCTGGCCGGCCTGCCCGGCGACGAGCTGGCAGGCCTCAGCTGCCTGGCCGTCGATCCCACGATGCAGGTGATCCTGGACGGCCTGACGCCGATGCCGGCCGCGATCTGCAACCGCCGCTTCGACGTGCTCGCCTTCAACGCCGGCTACGACGCGCTCTTCCCCGGCGCCACCCGCACCGTGGCGCCGGGCGGCCGGCGCAACTCGATGTGGTGCGCCTTCACCGTGCCCGACTGCTGCAACCCGTTCCTCAACCGGGACGAGGAACTGCCCCGGATGGTCGGGGTGATGCGCGCCGCCTACGCCTCGCACATCGGCGAACCGGCCTGGGAGGAGTGGGTCCGCGAACTGTCCGCCGCCAGCCCCCGGTTCCGCGAGCTCTGGGCGACCCAGCAGGTGGCGCCGGCCAGGACCGCGCTCAAGGTGTTCCGGCACGCCGGCGCGGGCGAGATCCGGGTCCAGGCCGCCTACCTGACCATGCCGGGCGCGCCCGAGCTGTACATGGTGGTCTACACCCCGGAGACGGAGCTGGACCGGGAGCGGATGGCCTGGGTCACCGCGCACCCGGACGCGCCGGTGACCGACCACGGGCACTGAACCGGAAAGCGCCGAAGGCCGGTACCTGACGGTACCGGCCTTCGATGCGCTGTGGAGCTACGGGGAATTGAACCCCGGACCTCTTGCATGCCATGCAAGCGCTCTACCAACTGAGCTACAGCCCCGCGACACGCACGGCCCGCGAGGACCGCTGGTGCGGAGTGGAGCTACGGGGAATTGAACCCCGGACCTCTTGCATGCCATGCAAGCGCTCTACCAACTGAGCTACAGCCCCGCACTCCCAGGATCCCGCGCCGCCCTGCCGGGCCGCGTTCTCTCCTGCGAACGAGGAAGACTCTAGCTGGTCAGACCCGGAATGACGAAATCCCACCGGTGCCCGGCCCACCGCACTCAGCTCTCGTCACCGATCACCGGCTCCGGCAGCGTTCCCGCGTTGTGCTCCAGCAACCGCCAGCCGCGGGCGCCCTGGCCGAGCACCGACCAGCAGCAGTTGGAGAGCCCGCCGAAGCACTCCCACAGGCTCGGGTCCAGGCCGAGCAGCCGGCCGAGCATGGTGCGGATGGTGCCGCCGTGGCTGACCACCACGAGCGTGCCGTCCTCCGGCAGCTTCTCGAACGCGTCCAGCACCACCGGGACCGAGCGGTCCGCGACCTCGCTGGACAGCTCGCCGCCACCGCGCCGGACCGGCTCGCCGCGACCGAAGGCCGCGTACTCCTCCGGGTACCGCGCGCGGATCTCGGCGTGGGTCAGGCCCTGCCAGCTGCCCGCGTAGGTCTCCCGCAGGCCCTCGTGCAGCTGCGCCTCCAGGCCGACCAGCGTGGCCAGCTCGGCCGCGGTGTCCGCGGCCCGCTGCAGGTCGGAGGAGATCAGCAGGTCGGGGCGCAGACCCGCGAGCAGCCGGGCCGCGCGCCGGGCCTGGCCGCGGCCGTGCTCGGTGAGCGGGATGTCGGTGCTGCCCTGGAACCGCGAATCAAGGTTCCAGGAGGTCTGCCCGTGCCGCCAGAAGACGATCCGCGGTCCCCCCGCGCGGCTGCTCAGCTGAAGTCCTGGATGAAGCCGACGGCGTTGCCCGCCTCGTCGGTCGCGGCGTCCTCGGGACGGTTGCGGGTGGCCAGCGCGTCGGCCGGCAGCGGCAGCTCGGGGCAGTCCTTCCAGAGCCGGTCCAGCGAGTAGAAGGAGCGCTCCTCGGAGTGCTGCACGTGCACCACGATGTCCAGGTAGTCGAGCAGGATCCAGCGACCCTCGCGCTCGCCCTCACGGCGCACCGGCTTGACGTCGAGCTGCTCGCGCAGCTGGTCCTCGATCTCCTCGGCGATCGCCTTGACCTGGCGGTCGTTGGCGGCGGAGGCGATCAGGAACGCGTCGGTGATCGCCAGCACCTCGCTGACGTCGAAGGCGATCACGTTGTGCGCGAGTTTGTCGGCCGCGGCCTGGGCGGCGACGTTGATCAGTTCCTGCGAGTGTTCGGTTGCGGTCACGATGTTCTTCCGGCTTGATGACATGAATTTCCGTCTCCAGGATCTCACGCCACCACGGCGAGCCCGGCCGGAGCTTTCCGGCCGGGCTCGCGGGCGCACCGCCCGGCTACTGCTTGGGCGGCTGGTAGTCCTTGCCCAGCACCACCACGATGTCCGCGGTCTGCGCGGTGCCGACCTTCTTCACCGCACCGGCCGGCAGGCCCAGGGTGGTGGCCAGCGACTGGGCGGTCGCCTGGCGGCCGTCGTCGGTGTAGTCGATCTCCGAGGTGGCCTGCGCGGTGGCCGCGGTGCTGCCGCCGGGGACGAAGGTCAGCCCGGCGTTGACCACCTGCACCTGGGCGGCCTGGGCGTCGGCGGTGCCGCCGCTGCCGGTGGCGTCCACGATGCTCACCCGGGCCGGGGCGCTGGTCGCGACGGCCAGGTGCACGGTGCTGCCGAGCACCTCCTTGACCACCGGGGCGACCTTGGCCTGGTCCAGCGTGCCGTCCGGCTGGACCGGCAGCTCGGTGGTGCCGAAGTGCCCGGCCGCCGCCTGCTGGGAGAGCTCGACCAGCAGACCGGCCAGCGCCTTCTCCGGCAGCGACGGGTCGAGCACGGCGCCCATCTTGTGGACGTCGTCGGTGGCGTCCGAGAGCGTGGTGGGCATGGTGGCGATCACCGCGGAGAGCACCTGGCCGAAGCGGTTCAGCTGGGCGTCGCGGCTCTCGCCCGGCGCCTGGTAGGTCGCGTAGGCCACCGCGGCGTCGCCGGTCAGCATCCGCCCCTGGCCCTGCTCGACCAGCGGCTTGCCGTCCGGGCCGTTGACCGCCGCGTTGGTGTCCACCTTGATGCCGCCCAGCTGGGCGACCAGCAGCCGCAGGTAGGGGGTGTCCAGCCGCCAGGTGCCGGCCACCGGGGCGCCGAGCAGGTTGCCCAGCGCCTCCCGGGTGGAGGCCGGGCCGACCGAGTCCATCGCACTGCCCAGCTGGGTGGTGGGGCTGTCGCCGGCGGTCGGCAGCTGCAGGGTGTCGGGCAGCAGCAGCATCGAACCCTTGTGCCCGGCCGCGTCGTTGACCAGCAGCACGCTGCTCACCTTGCCCTGCAGGTCGCGCAGGTGGACCACGACGACGCTGCGCTGGCCGACCGCCGCGGCGGCCGACTGGGAGTTGCCCAGCGCGCCGGTGAAGAAGAGGTAGCCCACCGTGCCGCCGCCCACCAGGGCCAGCGCGACCGCGCCGCCGATCAGCCGATTGCGCAGCTTGCGGCGACGCTCGTCGCGCCGCTCGGTGCGCGACTCGGCGAACTTCAGCCAGTCGATGACGTCCTCGGTCTCCTCCGCCGGTTCGTCGACGAAGGTGAACTCGCCTGTCTGGTAAGCGTCCTGGTCACTCGCCCGGGCCGGCTTGGCGGCCGCGCGGCGCCCGCCCACCTGCTCGGAGGGCTCGTCGGGCACGGTCGGCGCAGCAGCCGCGGGCGCCGGCGCGGGGCGCGGCCGCGGTGGGGCCGGCCGGACGGGCGCGGGCGCCGGTGCGGCGGGCGCGGGCGGGACCTGCTGCTGGTACCCGGACTGCTCGTACACCGGCTGCTCGTACACCGGCTGCTCGTAGACCGGTTGCTGATAGGTCTGCTGCTGGTACGGGTCGTACCCCGGCTGCTGGTAGGCCTGCTGCTGGTACCCGGACTGCTGGTACGGGTCGTACCCGGGCTGCTGCTGGTAGCCCTGCTCCTGGTAGCCGTGGTCCTGGTACGGCTGTTGGGCATAGCCCTGCGGCTGCTCGTACGACCCGTACTGCTGCTGGTACGGGTCGTACGTATACGGCTGCTGCGGGTACTGCCCGGTGGACCAGTCGCCGTCCTCGGGCCCTTGGTGGTCTGCCGTCACGCCATCCCTCAAGGTCTTCCTCCGGCTCAGCCGGCGTCCAGATAGAGCGCCCGCTTGTCGATGTACCGCACCACGCCGTCCGGGACGAGGTACCAGACCGGCTCACCCTTGGCCACCCGCAGCCGGCAGTCCGTGGAGGAGATCGCCAGCGCCGGCACCTCGACCAGGGAGACCCCACCGGCCGGCAGTCCGGCGGCGGTGAGGGTGTGCCCGGGACGGGTGCAGCCGATGAAGTGGGCGAGCGAGAAGAGCTCCTCGGCGTCGCGCCAGGTGAGGATCTGGGCCAGCGCGTCGGCACCGGTGATGAAGAAGAGGTCGGCGTCCGGGTGCTGGGCCCGCAGCTCGCGCAGGGTGTCGACGGTGTAGGTCGCGCCGCTGCGGTCGATGTCGATCCGGCTGACCGAGAACTGCGGGTTCTCGGCGGTCGCGATCACCGTCATCAGGTACCGGTCCTCGGCGGACGAGACGCTCGTGCCGCTCTTCTGCCAGGGCTGCCCGGTCGGGACGAAGATCACCTCGTCCAGGTGGAAGGCGCTGGCCACCTCGCTGGCGGCGACCAGGTGCCCGTGGTGGATCGGGTCGAAGGTGCCGCCCATCACACCGAGACGCTTTCTGCGCCCGGGCCCCGTCGTCGGCCTGCTCTCTCCCATGGCGCATCACCTTACGCGACCCGCTCGGCGACCCGCCGCCCAGCCCGAGCGGCGACCGGTTGCCGCGTCCGCCGGGGCCGGATGCGCCACCGGATGCGCCACCGGATGCGCCACCGGATGCGTCGAAGGGAGCGTCCCGCCGTCCGGGGCGCTCCCTCTTCGCTCGCGCGCTCTGCCGACCTAGCGGTCCTTGTTGAAGCGGGTGACCAGGAAGAGCAGCATCAGCAGGATGAACAGCGCGCTGCCGCCGGTGAGCAGCGGGTTGAGGCTGTCGTGGCCGCCGCCCTCGGCGAGACGGGTCAGTGCGGGCAGAGCGCTAGCGGTCATGTTCGGCAGGGCCTTCTCGACTCGGTGGGGGCCAGGACGCGGGTCCCGGCGAGCCGCTTCGGCCCGCACCCCTCATCTTACGAGGCCCTTACTCGCAACCGCGCGGCGGCTCCCCGCGTCTGACAGCAGGTGAGGCGTCAGTTGTCGCGACCGGCTCGGACCAGGATCCAGGCGAGCAGGCAGACACCCACGATGGAACCGAGCACCACCAGGCGCAGGAAGAGGCCCGGACCGGGACCGCCGGAGATCGCGGCCAGGTTCACCAGGGCGTCGGGGGACATCGGCG
Source organism: Kitasatospora sp. GAS1066B (assembly GCF_041262605.1). Lineage (NCBI taxonomy): Bacteria > Bacillati > Actinomycetota > Actinomycetes > Kitasatosporales > Streptomycetaceae > Kitasatospora > Kitasatospora sp. GAS1066B. The sequence continues at coordinate 77,278 of NZ_JBGCCO010000006.1, read as the reverse complement.
GGCTCCTCGGGGAGGGTGTGACATATCGGAAGCCAGGGTAAACCGGCGACTCCCCGGCACGACGCACCGCCCCCGATCCGGCGCGGTCGACGGCATCCGGGTGTCATCCCCGCGATCCGGGGACGAGTACGCGCACGCGGACGTTGAAGCAGACGGATCCAGCGGGGGCCGGCGAAGGGCCGGGACCGGCGTCGAGCAGGAGGTACTCAGCACATGATCGATTCCACCCAGCCGGGCGGCACCCCGGGCACGCCCAGCCGCCGCCGCGAGCGCTTCCCCGGGATCTCCACCCGGGCCTGGGAGCACCCGGCGGACCGCTCGGCGCTGGTCGCGCTGCGCAAGCTGTCCGGGTTCGACGACATCCTGAAGAAGCTGGCCGGCCTGGTCTCCGAGCGCAGCATGCGGCTGATGTTCCTGGCCACCGCGGTGAAGACCTCGGAGCGCCAGTACCCGGAGATCTTCAACATGGTCCGGGACGCGGCCTACGTCCTGGACCTGGAGCAGGTCCCCGACCTGTACGTGACCCAGGACCCGACCGTCAACGCGATGTGCATCGGCATGGACACCCCGGTGATCGTGCTGACCACCGGGCTGGTCGAGTTGCTGGACGAGGAGGAGCTGCGGGCCGTGATCGGCCACGAGGTCGGGCACGCGATGTCCGGCCACGCGGTCTACCGGACGATGCTGCTGATCCTGACCAACCTGGCCGCCCGGGTCGGCTGGATACCGCTCGGCAACCTGGCGATCATGGCGCTGGTCACCGCGCTCAAGGAGTGGTTCCGCAAGGCCGAACTCTCCTGCGACCGGGCCGGCCTGCTGGCGGGTCAGGACCCGCAGGCCTCGATGCGCGGCCTGATGAAGCTGGCGGGCGGCCACAACCTCGGCGAGATGAACGTGGACGCCTTCCTGGAGCAGGCCGAGGAGTACGAGAAGGCCGGCGACCTGCGCGACGGCGTGCTGAAGCTGCTTCAGGTGCTGCCGCAGACCCACCCGTTCGCGGTGGTCCGGGTCGCCAGGCTCAAGCAGTGGTCGGAGAGCGAGGAGTACCGCTCGATCATGGCCGGCGCCTACCCGCGCCGCGCCGACGACCCGGACGCCAGCGTGGCCGACCAGTGGCGGGCCGCCGCCGACTCGTACGGCAAGTCGATCAAGGAGAGCAAGGACCCCTTCTTCTCCCTGCTGCGGGACATCGCGGACGGCGCCGGCTCGGTGGGCGGCAAGCTCCGCGACACCTTCACCGGCGCGAAGACCCCCGGCGGCACCCCGCAGGACGAGCCGCGCGAGTAACCGCCGGCCGAGCGGCTGACGGCACCGAGCAATCGGCGCCTCGCAATTGGCGCCTCGCGCCGAGCAGGGCGTCAGCCGCTCGGTGCCGTCATCACCGCGCAGCTCTGCCAGGCCGGCTGCGCGTGGTCGGCCGGGTTCACCGCGGGGGGCGGCCCGACGGCCGGCCCGACGGGGCCGACCGGCAGCGGCTGCAGGTACTCGGCCTGCGCGGCGCCGCAGGCGCTCGGTCCGGCCTGCTGCGCCGAGTCGACCACGTGCACCTGCCCGTTCGCAATGTCGGTGATGCCCAGGTCGAAGCGGAGCTCACGGCGGACCGTGTAGAGGCTGACCGGGCCGTTGGTCGCCGCGCCGGCCGGGCGCAGCGCGTAGACCAGGGTGTGGTCGGTGGTGACCTCCAGGGTGCCCGGGTCCAGCTCGGCCACCTTCACGCTGCCCGCCACCTTGACGGTGTCGGTGGCCAGCCCGATCTTCATCGGGTCGAACCGGACCATCCAGCCGGTCGCGCTGTGGTGCTGGTCGTCGACCGGGGCGGTCAGGCTCTGGTCGAACTGGCCCTGCTCGTCGGGTGCCAGCAGCGCTCGCACCGCGGCGGTCTGGCCCTGCACCAAGACCGCGGGGGCCAGCTCGGAGGCCGTCAGGTACCGGCTCACGGTGTCGACGGCCGCACTGACCTGGGCCTGGCTGAAGTGCGCCGTCGCGGTGCGGGCGGCAGGCAGGCCGAGGCCCGCGCTGCCGTCCGCGAAGCCCGTCGCGGCCGCGAGTGAGGCGAACGGGCTGCTCGGGTCGGCCGCCGGCACGCCGCCGGAGGCCGGGGTGAGGACGGTCAGCTCGGCGGTCAGCTGGGCGCCGCCCGCCCCGCCCGCGTCGCGCTGCGGGGCGGTGACGCCGAAGTACACGGCGGCCCCGAAGGCCAGCACGATGAGCAGCAGCAGGGTCAGCGCCTGGCGCGGCAGCGTGCCGAACATCCGGCCGCCGAGCTTGTGCCGGACCGCCTGCGGGGCGCCGCCCAGGCGCTCCTCCGCCGAGAGTTCGGTGATCCGGGCAGCCCGGACGAATGATTCGTCGAAAACGACGGATCGGTATTCGTCCTCGCTTCCGGAACCGCCCTCGGGCACACCCTCCGGAGGCTCACCCGGGTCACCCATAACTCAAGGGTAGAGCCGGAGACAGCCTCTGAACGAGGGCCCGGACGCAACCGATCCGAGCACGGATCCGCTCATCGCGCCGGGCCGCTCAGCCGGTGGGCAGGACACCGGCGCCCGCGCTCGCCGGGGCGCTGGCGACGGCCCCGACGCCGGCGGGCGGCGCCGGCGAGGCCGAGCGGCTGGTGCCGACCTCGGGACGCCGTGCGGGGGCACCGCCGGTCCCCCGGTAGACCGAGGCGACCGCGACGGCCACCAGGCTGATCCCCATCACGATCACCAGCACCCAGGCCAGCGGCCGGTGCCAGCGCTGCTGCGCGACCTGCCCGCGGGCGCCCGTCCGGGGCCCGTAACCGGGCCAGCGCACGGCGCGCCGGCCGGCGCCGACCCAGGGATCGGTGTAGATCCGGTCGTCCTCCAGGCCGGCGGGGTGCGGCCGCAGCTCCAGCGGCAGCCCGTCGTACCGGTCGGCGCCGAACTCGACGGCCCGGCCGGCAGCGCCCGGCTCCGGCTCGTTGCGGGCCTCGGCGGCGGCCAGCTGCCGCTCCTTGGCGCTCGGCTCGTGGACCGCGGCGGATCTGATGAAGGCCTCGTCAAGGACCACGGTGGCGAACTCGTCGTCCGCTCCACCGTGGTCGGCGCCGTCGGAGTACGGCGAGCCCCCCACATCCTCAGCCACGGGAATCAGCGTATTACCGGGCGCGCGATTTGTCTGTGGCTCCCGGCACTTGGGCCGGCGCGGCGTGGGCCGATCAGCCGCCGACACTCGGGGCGGGGGCGCCGCGCAGGTGTCCGTCACCGGTGACGATGTACTTGGTCGAGGTCAGCTCCGGCAGGCCCATCGGTCCGCGGGCGTGCAGCTTCTGGGTGGAGATGCCGATCTCGGCGCCGAAGCCGAACTCACCCCCGTCGGTGAACCGGGTGGAGGCGTTGACCGCGACCGTGGTCGAGTCGACCAGCTGGGTGAAGCGGCGGGCGGCGGCCTGCGAGGTGGTCACGATCGCCTCGGTGTGGCCGGAGGACCAGCGCCGGATGTGCTCGACCGCGGCCTCCAGCGAGGGCACCACGGCGGCCGCCAGGTCCAGCGAGAGGTACTCCGCGCCCCAGTCCTCGTCGGTGGCGGGCAGCACGGTGGCGGGCGAGCCGGCCGCCAGCTTCTCCACCTCCTCGTCGCCGTGCACGGTCACGCCCGCCTCGGCGAGCGCGGCCAGCGCGAGCGGCAGGAACTCCGCGGCCACCGCCTGGTGGACCAGCAGCGTCTCGGCCGTGTTGCAGACGCTGACCCGCTGGGTCTTGGAGTTGAGCAGGATGCCGACCGCCATCGCCAGGTCGGTGTCGGCGTCCACGTAGACGTGGCAGTTGCCGGTGCCGGTCTCGATCACCGGCACCGTGGAGCCCTCCACCACGGTCTTGATCAGCGAGGCTCCGCCGCGCGGGATCAGCACGTCGACCAGGCCGCGGGCCCGCATCAGCTCGGTCACCGACTCGCGGCTCTCGCCCGGCACCAGCTGGATCACGTCGGCGGGCAGCCCCGCGGCGGCCACCGCGTCGCGCAGCACCGCGACCAGCGCGGTGTTCGACCGGTAGGCGGAGGCCGAGCCGCGCAGCAGCACCGCGTTGCCGGACTTCAGGCAGAGCGCGGCGGCGTCCACCGTGACGTTCGGGCGGGCCTCGTAGATGATGCCGACCACGCCGAGCGGGACCCGGACCTGCCGCACGTCCAGGCCGTTGGGCAGCGTGTAGCCGCGCACCACCTCGCCCACCGGGTCGGGCAGGCCGACCACGCTGCGCACGTCGGCGGCGATCGCGGCGATCCGCTCCTCGGTCAGGGTGAGCCGGTCGATCACCGAGTCGGGCGTACCGGCCGCCACGGCCCGGGCGACGTCCTCGGCGTTGGCGGCGGTGATCTCCGCGGCCCGCCCGGTGAGCGCATCGGCGATCGCCAGCAGCGCGGCGTCCTTGGCCGAGCGCGGCAGCGGAGCGAGCGCGGCGGCGGCCGTACGGGCGCGGCGCGCGGTGGCGAGGACGGGGCTGTCGATGGTCATGCTCTGAAGGGTAGCGACCGGGCGGCCGCCGACTTCGCCACCGTCACCCAGTGAGACATCCGCTTCTCAGTACGGGTGCACGCCGCCCAACTGGGACGGCGGTTGCCCGAACCCTTCGGCGATCCGCTGGTGGTAGGTGGCCCGGTCGACCACCTCCAGCCCGACGATCTCCCAGGGCGGCAGTTTGGCGCTGGCCTTGTGCTCGCCCCAGAGCCGCAGCGCGATGGCCGCCGCGTCGTGCAGGTCGCGGGCCTGCTCCCAGTAGCGGATCTCGGCGTGGTCGGCGGCGTAGCGGGCGGTCAGGAAGAACGAGTGGTCGTGGGCGAGCCGCTCCAGCCCCGCGCGCAGCGGAACCAGCGGGGTCACCTCCCCCGCCACGCTGAGCACCACGTGCCAGAGCCGGCCCTGCTCGGCACCGTCCCCGTCCTGCCCGTCGTTCCCGCCGTCGTAGCCGAGCCGCAGCTGATGGACGGTGGCACCGCCCTCCTCCGCCACCTCCGGCAGCGCTCGGTCGCCCCAACGTCCCACCGGCGGCCTCCTGTTCGGCGTTGGTCTGTGCCCGGCTTCGGTCTGTGCCCGCCCCGCCGCCACCGGACGGACCGTCAGCCGCGCAGCACCACCAGGTCGTCCCGGTGGATGACCTCGCGCTCGTACGCGGCACCGAGCTCCTGGGCCAGGTCCCGAGTCGACCGGCCGAGCAGGCGCGGCAGCTCCCTCGCATCAAAGTTGACCAGGCCACGAGCGACGATGTGGCCGTTTTCGGCAAGAAGGTCGACCGGATCGCCCGCAGCGAACTCGCCGTCCACCTTGGTGACGCCCGCCGGCAACAGCGACTTGCCGCCCTCGACCACCGCGCGCACCGCGCCCTCGTCCAGGTGCAGGGCGCCGCGCGGGCTGCTCGCGTGGGCCAGCCAGAGCAGCCGGTCGGCGGTGCGCGCGCCGGTGCGGGTGAAGAGCGTGCCGGTGGGGCGCCCGGCCAGCGCGTCGGCGGCGTGCCGGGCGGCGGTGAGCACCACCGGGATCCCGGCGCCGGTGGCGATCCGGGCCGCCTCGACCTTGGTCACCATGCCGCCGGTGCCCACCCCTGCCTTGCCGGCGCTGCCGATCTCGATGCCCTGGAGGTCGTGCGGGCCGTTCACCTCGGCGATCCGCCGGGTGCCGGCCTTACCGGGGTCGCCGTCGTAGAGGCCGTCCACATCCGAGAGCAGGATCAGCAGGTCGGCCCGGACCAGGTGGGCGACCAGCGCGGCCAGCCGGTCGTTGTCGCCGAACTTGATCTCGGCGGTGGCCACCGTGTCGTTCTCGTTGACCACCGGGACGGCGCCCATCGCGAGCAGCTGGTCCAGCGTGCGGTAGGCGTTGCGGTAGTGGGCGCGGCGGCTGGCGTCCTCGGCGGTGAGCAGCACCTGGCCGACCCGCAGGCCGTAGCGGGCGAAGGAGGCGGCGTAGCGGGCCACCAACAGTCCCTGGCCGACGCTGGCGGCCGCCTGCTGGCGGGCCAGGTCCTTGGGGCGGCGGTCCAGCCCGAGCGGCGCCAGCCCGGCCGCGATCGCGCCGGACGAGACCAGCACGATCTCCGGTGCGCCGGACCTGGCCAACGCCTTGGCGACGGCGTCGACCAGCGCGTCCACCCGGTCCGCGTCCAGTCCGCCGGCCGCCGTGGTGAGCGAGGAGGACCCGACCTTGACCACGATCCTGCGGGCGGTCAGCACGTCCTGACGGAGCGTCGGATCGGTCAGGGGGGTCTGATCGCTCATCGGTCTTCCTCGCTGCGCCGGTCCGGTCTCCCGCGCAATCTACGCGAAATCCCGGACCGGCCCGTAGCGGGTTTCACCCGGTGGACGGTCAGTCCTCGTCGTCGCCCTCGTCCAGCTCGGCGGCGCGGCCGGAGGAGAGCGCCTCGAAGGCGAGGTACTCGCTCTCGGCGGCGTCCCGGCCCTTCTGCTTGTCCCGGCGGCGGTCGACGGCCGGGCGGGGCGTCTCGAACCGGTGGTCCTCGCCACGGCGGCCGAGCATCTCGGCACCGGCGGCCATGGTCGGCTCCCAGTCGAAGACGACCGCGTTCTCGTCGGGACCGATGATGACGGTGTCGCCCTCCTGGGCGCCGACCTTCCACAGCTTGTCCTCGACGCCGAGCCGGGCCAGCCGGTCGGCCAGGTAGCCGACGGCCTCGTCGTTGGCGAAGTCGGTCTGGCGCACCCAGCGCTCCGGCTTGATGCCGCGCACCCGGTAGGCGCCGTCCTCCTCGGTGACCGTGAAGCCCGTGTCGTCAACGGCCTTGGGCCGCAACACGATCCGGGTGGCCTCCTCGATCGGCTTGGCCGCGCGCGCCTCGGCGACGATGCCGGCCATCGCGTAGTTCAGCTCGCGCAGACCCGCGCGGGAGGCGGCGGAGACCTCGAAGACCCGGTAGCCGCGCTCCTCCAGGGAGGCGCGGGTGAGGTCCGCGATGTCCTGTCCGTCCGGCACGTCGATCTTGTTCAGCGCGACCAGCCGGGGCCGGTCGTCCAGGCCGCCGTACTGGGAGAGTTCGGACTCGATGGTCTCCAGGTCGGTGAGCGGGTCGCGACCGGGCTCCAGGGTGGCGCAGTCCAGCACGTGCACCAGCACGGAGCAGCGCTCGACGTGCCGGAGGAACTCCAGGCCCAGGCCCTTGCCCTGGCTGGCGCCGGGGATCAGCCCGGGCACGTCGGCGACGGTGTAGACGGTGTCGCCGGCGGTGACCACGCCGAGGTTGGGGATCAGGGTGGTGAACGGGTAGTCCGCGATCTTCGGCTTTGCGGCCGAGAGCACCGAGATCAGCGAGGACTTGCCGGCGCTCGGGTAGCCCACCAGGGCGACGTCGGCGACGGACTTGAGCTCCATCACGATGTCGCGGGCCTCGCCCGGCTCACCGAGCAGCGCGAAGCCGGGGGCCTTGCGCCGGGCGGAGGAGAGCGCCGAGTTGCCGAGCCCGCCGCGACCGCCGGCCGCGGCGACGAAGCTGGTGCCGTGACCGACCAGGTCGGCCAGCACGTTGCCCTGCCGGTCCAGCACCACGGTGCCGTCCGGCACCGGCAGCACGATGTCCTCGCCGTTGGAGCCGGTGCGGTGGCCGCCCGCGCCCGGCTTGCCGTTGCCGGCCTTGCGCTTGGGCGAGTGGTGGTACTCGAGCAGGGTGGTGATGTTGGCATCGACCAGCAGGGTGACGCTGCCACCCTCACCGCCGTTGCCACCGTCAGGACCGCCGAGCGGCTTGAACTTCTCCCGGTGCACGGAGGCGCAGCCGTGGCCTCCGTTACCCGCGGCGACGTGCAGTTCGACGCGGTCCACGAAGGTGGTCATGAGCGGTGCCTCCAGTTGACAAACAGGGTGAGAGAACAGGAGTTCTCTGAAATGCGTGCAGGGTGGACCGGAGAGACCCGATCCACCCTGCACAGGACCCAGCGGAAGAGCTGGATCAGGCCTCGACGGCCACGATGTTGACGACCTTGCGGCCGCGACGGTTGCCGAACTGAACCGCACCGGCGGTCAGCGCGAACAGGGTGTCGTCGCCACCGCGACCGACGCCCGCACCCGGGTGGAAGTGGGTGCCACGCTGGCGGACCAGGATCTCGCCGGCGCTGACGACCTGACCGCCGAAGCGCTTCACGCCGAGGCGCTGGGCGTTCGAGTCACGGCCGTTGCGGGTAGAGCTTGCGCCCTTCTTGTGTGCCATCTCGCTATCCCCTTACTTACTTCGCGGAGTCGATGCTGGTGATGCGGACGGCGGTGTGGCGCTGGCGGTGACCCTGGCGCCGACGGTAGCCGGTCTTGTTCTTGTAACGGAGGATGACGATCTTCTCACCCTTGGTGTGGTCGACGACCTCGGCGTGGACCTTCACGCCGGCCAGCACCCACGGGTCGACGGTGACCGCGTCACCGTCGGAGATCAGGATGGTCGAGAGCTCCACCGAGTCACCCGGCTTGACGTCAATACGGTCGATCTCCAGCACGTCGCCCACGGCGACCTTGTGCTGGCGGCCGCCGGCGCGAACGATCGCGTACATGCGGTACCTGCTTTCCACAACTCGGTTCGGAACTCTCGATGCCAGCCGCTGGGTATGGACACAGCAGCCTCCCCCGCTCCTTCTCGCGAAGGCCCGGGAGGTGATGTGCTCGGGAGCGTGGCGTAGACACGCCGAAGGTCAAGAATACGGACCGGCCGCCACTGGAGCAAACTGAGGAGTTTGCCGAGCGATCGGGTGCTCGGCAGACCACCGAGCACCCGTCAGCCGGGCCCTACGAGGCGCGGGGGTGACCGGTGTGGCCGCCCCCGCGCTCCGGGTCACTCCGCGGCCGAATCACCCTCGGCCGCGGCTGCCTTCTTGGCCGCCGCGCTGGTCCGCTTGGTCGCGGTCTTGCGGGCGGTGGTCTTCTTGGCCGTCGTCGTCTTCTTGACGGCGGCGGCGGTCTTCTTGGCGGCGGCCTTGCGCGGGGCCCGCTTCTTCGGCGCCGGCTCCTCGGCCGGGGCCTCCTCGGCGGACGGCTCCTCGGTCGGTGCCTCCTCGGCGGCCGGCTCCTCGGTGACGGACTCCGCGGCCACGGGCTCCTCGACCGGCGCCTGCGCGGCGGCGGCCAGCGCGGCCTCCACCACGGCCTCGGCGCGCGACTGCAGCACCACGATCTCGGCCTCGTCCGGCGCGCCCGCCGAGGCGGTCGCCTTGCGGACCGCGCGACGGCGGGTGCGACCGGCGGCCGGGGCCGCGGCGGTCGGCGCGATCTCCACCAGGGTGGGCTGCTCGACGACCGGGGCCTCGGTGGCCGGCTCGGCGGCGGGCGCCTCGGCGACCGGTGCCTCGGCGGCCGGCTCGGCCGGCGCCTCGCGGACGATCAGCTCGAACTCCTCGTGCTCGTGCTCCGGGCCCGACTCGTCCTCGATCAGGTGCGGCTGCGGCTCCTCGTGCCCGGCCCCGCCCTTGCCGCGACGGCGGCGCTTGCCCGCACCCGCACCCTCGCCGGCGGTGCCGACCGGGCCGCCACCGCCACCGGGGGCGGTCGGCTGTTCCATGTGGACGATCACGCCGCGCCCGTTGCAGTGCACGCAGGACTCGGAGAAGGACTCCAGCAGGCCCTGGCCGACCCGCTTGCGGGTCATCTGCACCAGGCCCAGCGAGGTGACCTCGGCCACCTGGTGCTTGGTCCGGTCCCGGCCCAGGCACTCGAGCAGGCGGCGCAGCACCAGGTCACGGTTGGACTCGAGCACCATGTCGATGAAGTCGATCACGATGATGCCGCCGAGGTCGCGCAGCCGCAGCTGGCGGACGATCTCCTCGGCCGCCTCGATGTTGTTGCGGGTGACGGTCTCTTCCAGGTTGCCGCCCTGGCCGACGAACTTGCCGGTGTTGACGTCGACCACGACCATCGCCTCGGTCCGGTCGATCACCAGCGAACCGCCGCTGGGCAGCCAGACCTTGCGGTCCAGCGCCTTCATCAGCTGCTCGTCGATCCGGTAGGTGGCGAAGACGTCGACGTTGGACGTCCACTTCTGCAGCCGGTCCGCCAGGTCGGGGGCCACGCCGCCGACGTACTCGTGGATGGTGTTCCACGCCTCGTTGCCGGAGACGATGACCTTGCTGAAGTCCTCGTTGAAGATGTCGCGCACGACCCGGACGGTCATGTCCGGCTCGCCGTAGAGCAGCGTCGGCGCGTTGCCGGTGGCCGCCTTCTTCTGGATCTCCTCCCACTGCGCCTGCAGGCGCTGCACGTCGCGGGTGAGCTCCTCCTCGCTGGCGCCCTCGGCGGCGGTGCGCACGATGACGCCCGCGTCGTCCGGGACGATCTTCTTGAGGATCTGCTTGAGGCGGGCCCGCTCGTTCTCCGGCAGCTTGCGGCTGATGCCGGTCATCGAGCCCTCGGGCACGTAGACCAGGTAGCGGCCGGGCAGCGAGATCTGGCTGGTGAGGCGGGCGCCCTTGTGGCCGATCGGGTCCTTGGAGACCTGGACCAGCACGGACTGGCCCGACTTCAGCACCGACTCGATCCGGCGCGGGCCGCTGTGGCCGAGCTGGCCGAAGTTCACCTCGCCGGCGTAGAGCACCGCGTTGCGGCCCTTGCCGATGTCGACGAACGCGGCCTCCATCGACGGCAGCACGTTCTGGACCTTGCCCAGGTAGACGTTGCCGACGTAGGAGGTGGCCTGCTCCTTGTTGACGTAGTGCTCGACCAGGACGCCGTCCTCCAGGACGCCGATCTGGGTGCGCTCGCCGTTCTGGCGGACCACCATGACGCGCTCGACCGACTCGCGGCGGGCCAGGAACTCGGCCTCGGTGATGATCGGCACCCGGCGGCGGCCCAGCTCGCGGCCCTCACGGCGGCGCTGCTTCTTGGCCTCCAGGCGGGTGGAGCCCTTGATCGACTGCACCTCGTCCGGGTCGAAGGACGGCTCGGTCGAGCGGCGACGCGGCTCGCGCACCTTCACGACCGTGCGGACACCGTCCTCGGCGGCCGGCTCGGCGGCGGGCTCGCCCCCGGTGTCCCCGCTGCGACGGCGACGGCGGCGACGGCGACGCGACGAGGCCAGGCCGTTGGCCAGCTCGTCGTCCTCCTCGTCGTCATCCTCGGCCGACTCGGCCTCGACCTTGGCGGTCTCGCTCGCCGCGGCGGCGGGCTGCTCCAGCTCCTGGCCCTCGGTCTCGAACTCATCGGCCTCACCACGACGGCGACGGCGGCCGCCACGACGGCGACGGCGCGAGGACGGCCGGCCGTCCTCCTCCCAGTCGCTCTCCTGCTCCGGGCCCTGCGCGGGCGCGGCGAGCTCGGCGGGCTGCTCCGGCGCGGCGGGAGCCGGCGCCGGGGCGGGCGTGGGGGCGGCGACAGCGGCCGAACGGGCGGCACGGGCCGGCGGGGTGACCCGCACGGCGGCGCGACCGCCGCGGCGACGGCGGCCGACGCCGCTGTACTCGTACTCGTCCTCCGACTCGCTCTGGGCCGGAGCGGCCTGAGCGGCGGCCTTCTTCGGTTCGGCGGGCGCGGCCTGGGCGGCGGCCTTCTTCGGCTCGGCGGGCGCCGGGGCGGCCGCGGCCTGGCCGGTGGCGACGTAGGCGGTGGGCTCCTGGAAGACCGGGGCCTGGAAGACCGCGGTGGCCGGGCGCACCGCACGGCGGCGGGCCCGGGGGGCCTCGGCGGGCTGCTCCTCGACCGGGGCGGGCTGCTCGACGGCGGCCTCCTCGGCGGGCTCCTCCTCGACGGCGGGCTCTTCGGCGGCGGGCTCCTCGACGACCGGGGTGGTCACCGGGGCCTCGGCACGCTTGCGGGCTCGACGGGCCCGGACCGGCTTCTCAGCGGCGGGCTCCTCGACCGGCACCGGCTCGGCGGCCGGGGCCTCCACAGCAGCCGGGGTCTCCTCGACGACCGGGGCCTCGGCACGCTTGCGGGCCCGGCGGGCCCGGACCGGCTTCTCAGCGGCGGGCTCCTCGACCGGCACCGGCTCGGCGGCCGGGGTCTCGTCGACGACCGGGCTGGTCACCGGCGCCTCGGCACGCTTGCGGGCCCGGCGCGCTCGGACCGGCGGCTCGGCGGCGACCGGCTCGGCCGCGGGTGCCTGGGCCGCCGGGGCGGCGGCGGTGGTCTCGACCGGGATCACGGTCTCGGCGCCCTCGGCCCCCTGCGGGGTGCCGGCCGGGCGGGACACCGCGCGGCGACGGCGGCGCGGCGGTGCGGCATCCCCGATCGGGTTCTGCTGCGAATCGTTGTTCTCGTTGTTCTCGTTCTCAGGCATGCGGGTGGATCTCCCGTCAGGCCCCCGGGCTCCGCACCCAGGCACGGCCGGGCACCGGTGGCCGGCCTCGGGCGCTATGGCGCCCAAGCCGACTCTCCACGGTGCCGCCGTGCGGACGCGAGGCCGCACAGGGGCTCGTAGTCTCACTCGGCGCCCCGCACGGTGCGGGGTGTCGAAAAGTCTTCTGGTCCAACCAGTGTTCTCAGGTTTTCCCAAGCTGCGCGGCCCCACAACCCAGGTGGCTCCCAGGGCCTGTGCGCGACGACGCTCGCTCCCCTGGGGAGCCGCGGCGGCCTGGAGCGCGCAGAGCCGGGCGGTTAATCCGGCTCTGGCCTCCGCCCGCTAGGCGGACGCTGCGGCCTGCGGCTCGACGGCCGTGTCCGATGGGACGGCCGGGGCCGCAGCGCGGTCGAGCGCCAGCGGGTCGGTCACCGTGCCGGTCTCCTCATCGAGCGGCCCCTGCGCCAGCCTGGTCACCTCAGCGGGGACCGGCAGCGCCAGGTCGGCCGTCGCACGGAGACCGGACAAGACGTCGTCTGGTCGTACGGCTGGTGTGGCGTGTCGTACTACCAGGCGCAGTATCGCACAGGCCTGACCGGTACGAACATCGGAGGTGGCTGAGTATTCCCCGAGCGGACCAACGCCGACCTGAGACGAGACCAGCTCCAGCCGGCTCACCGCCTCGCGCGCGTCGAAGACCCGCAGCCCGTTCTTGGTCTGCCGTTCGACCTCGACCCGCTCGGCGGCCAGGAACAGCGCGACCGCCCGCCCCGCCTCGGCCTCGGTCACCTGGGGCAGCCGCAGCTCCCAGTGCGAGGCCTCCAGTCGCTCCACGAAGTTCGCGGTGCGCACCTCGACGGCGTCCACGATGTCCAGCCCGGTCGGCAGCGACTCGTCCAGCTGCGCGCGCAGCGCCTCGGGGTCCCGGACCTCGGCCAGGCCGATCTCCAGGTACTCCGCCTCACTGGCCACCCCGGTCGGGGCGGCGTTCGCGTAGGACACCTTGGGGTGCGGGGTGAAGCCGGCCGAGTACGCCATCGGAACGGCGGAACGGCGCAGGGCCCGCTCGAAGGCGCGCTGGAAGTCCCGGTGACTGGTGAAGCGCAGACGGCCCCGCTTGGTGTAGCGCAGACGGATGCGCTGCACCGTCGGCGCGGGAGGCGGACCGTCGGGCGTGCGGCGTGCCAGGGTCGCTCAGTCCTTCGTGAGAAGCCGGGGTCCGATCGGGGCAGGGGTACTGCTGGGGCCACCGGTCCGGACTCTGTCAATGTGCAAGCCTACCCGGGCCCGGACCGCCACCCGCCGGCTCAGTCCAACGACCCCGGCTCGGCCAGCCAGCGGGTCTTCAACTCGGTGTGCTGGGCGATGGTTTCGAAGTCGCGGTCGTAGTGCAGCACGGTGAGGTCGTGATGGAGCGCGGTGACGGCGACGAGGAGGTCCGCCAGGCTCGGCGCGCGATGGTGCCCGGCCGAAGCCATCGCCAGCTGTAGCCGTCCGAGCCGCCGCCAAGCGTCGTCCGGCAACTCCCACCAGGTGTAGAGCTGCCCCAGGCCCACTGCCAGCTGTTCCATCTCGGCCGCGGAACGCGCGGAGTAACGGAGCTCTGCCTCAGTAGGGGCACAGATGCCGATCAGGCCTGAAGCAGCGATGCCACCCCAGTTGGCCAGAACCTCCGGGCGCCTCATCCGCGCCACCCCCGAGGTGTCGATCAGGAAGGACTCCCGATCTCCCATTCCGCCCCACCACGCCCTCTGCCCCAGGCCTCATGCTTGAAGCCGGGCTCCAGCGCCTTGTCGAAGGCACCATCCTCCGCGAGCCGCACCAGGTCTGCCAGCGCCCGCTCTCTGCGGCGTCGCGCCCCGATTTCGACCAGGGCGGCATTGACGGTGTCCTTCTTCGTCTTAGTTCCGAGGACCTCGGCAGCAATAGCGAGAGCCTCGTCGTCGATGTCGATCATCGTCTTTGACATATTCCACACCACCAGTCATTGATCCATAACCGACAGTAAAAACTGTAGCACATTTAAGGGATTCGAACACCAAGATGCCCCGAGTGGATATATCCACTCGGGGCATCCCCATCTATCGAACGCCTACTTCACCACGGTCAGCGGCAGCAACTTCTGTCCCGTAGGTCCGATTTGAATGGAAGTGTCCATCTGCGGACACACCCCGCAGTCGAAGCACGGCGTCCAGCGGCAGTCGTCCACCTCGACCTCCTCCAGCGCGTCCTGCCAGTCCTCCCAGAGCCAGTCCTTGTCGAGGCCGCTGTCCAGGTGGTCCCAGGGCAGCACCTCCTCGTAGGTGCGCTCGCGGGTGGTGTACCAGGCGACGTCGACGCCGGTGCCGGCCAGGCCCTTCTCGGCGCTCTGCATCCAGCGGTCGTAGGAGAAGTGCTCGCGCCAGCCGTCGAAGCGGCCGCCGTCCTCGTAGACCGCGCGGATGACCGCGCCGATCCGGCGGTCGCCGCGGGAGAGCAGGCCCTCGACGATGCCGGGCTTGCCGTCGTGGTAGCGGAAGCCGATGTTCTTGCCGTACTTGCGGTCGCCGCGGATGGAGTCGCGCAGCTTGGCCAGGCGGGCGTCCGTCTCCTCGGCGGAGAGCTGCGGGGCCCACTGGAAGGGGGTGTGCGGCTTGGGGACGAAGCCGCCGATCGAGACGGTGCAGCGGATGTCGTTCTGACCGGTGACCTCGCGACCCTTCTGGATCACGTTCTTGGCCATGGTGCCGATCTGCAGCACGTCGTCGTCGGTCTCGGTGGGCAGGCCGCACATGAAGTACAGCTTCACCTGGCGCCAGCCGTTGCCGTAGGCGGTGGCGACCGTGTTGATGAGGTCCTCCTCGGACACCATCTTGTTGATCACCTTGCGGATGCGCTCCGAGCCGCCCTCGGGGGCGAAGGTCAGGCCCGAGCGGCGGCCGTTGCGGCTCAGCTCGTTGGCGAGGTCGATGTTGAAGGCGTCGACCCGGGTGGAGGGCAGCGAGAGGCCGATCTTGTCCTCGGTGTAGCGGTCGGCCAGGCCCTTGGCGATGTCGCCGATCTCGGTGTGGTCGGCGCTGGAGAGCGAGAGCAGGCCGACCTCTTCGAAGCCGGTGGCCTTCAGTCCGCGCTCCACCATCTCGCCGATGCCGGTGATGCTTCGCTCCCGCACGGGGCGCGTGATCATGCCGGCCTGGCAGAAGCGGCAGCCGCGGGTGCAGCCGCGGAAGATCTCCACGGACATCCGCTCGTGCACCGTCTCGGCGAGCGGGACCAGCGGCTGCTTGGGGTAGGGCCACTCGTCCAGGTCCATCACGGTGTGCTTGGAGACCCGCCACGGCACGCCGGGGGCGTTCGGCACCACCCGGGCGATCCGGCCGTCGGGCAGGTACTCGACGTCGTAGAACCGGGGCACGTAGACCCCACCGGTCTTGGCCAGGCGCAGCAGCAGCTCGTGCCGGCCGCCGGGGCGGCCCTCGGCCTTCCAGGCCCGGATGATCTCGGTGATGTCGAGCACGGCCTGCTCGCCGTCGCCGACCACCGCGCAGTCGATGAAGTCCGCGATCGGCTCGGGGTTGAACGCGGCGTGGCCGCCGGCCAGCACGATCGGGTCCTCGTCGGTGCGGTCCCTGGCATCCAGCGGGATGCCGGCCAGGTCGAGCGCGGTCAGCATGTTGGTGTAGCCGAGCTCGGTCGAGAAGGAGAGCCCGAACACGTCGAAGGCCTTGACCGGCCGGTGCGCGTCCACCGTGAACTGGGGCACCCGGTGCTCGCGCATCAGCGCCTCCAGGTCCGGCCAGACGCTGTACGTCCGCTCGGCCAGCACGCCCTCGCGCTCGTTGAGCACCTCGTAGAGGATCATGACGCCCTGGTTGGGCAGCCCGACCTCGTACGCGTCCGGATACATCAGCGCCCACCGCACGTCACAGGAGTCCCACTCCTTGACGGTCGAGTTGAGCTCGCCGCCGACGTACTGGATCGGCTTCTGGACGTGCGGGAGGAGGGCCTCCAGGCGTGGGAAGACCGATTCGACTGGCATACGGCGAAACCCTTTGTGAGTACGGGTGGGGGTGACCCTCAAGGGTAGCGCGAGCTGTCCGGTCCCCCGGAACGGCGAGTGGCGGCGGGCGGCCGACGGCGTTGACAGTGCGCGATCGGCCGTGCGCTACTGGGCGGCTGTGTATCTGACTCATGAACAACTCCTGTCGCACGCAAGGGAACTGGCCCGTACGAAGGCGTCCTGCACGCTCCGCCGGGTCGGCGAGTCCGCCCAGGGACGGGGGCTGTACCTGCTCTCGGTCGACCGGTCTGGACCCGATGTGCTGGTGGTGGCCGGCGCGCACGCCAACGAGCCGGTGGGGATGAGCACCGTCCTCGCGCTGGCCCACCGGGCGCTGGAGGGGCCGAGCGGCGCCCGCTGGAGCTTCCTGCTCTGTCTGGACCCGGACGGCGCCGCGCTCAACGAGGGGTGGCTGGCGGGGCCGCTCACCATGGCCCGGCACTTCGAGCACTTCTACCGGCCGCCCACGGACGCCCAGCCGGAGTGGCTCGGGGACGCGCCGCTGCCCGAGACGGCGGCGCTGCTGAGCGTGATCGAGGAGTTGCGCCCGGCGCTGCAGTGTTCGCTGCACGGGGTGGACTTCGGCGGGGCCTTCGTCCAGCTCACCGAGCCGATCGCGGGGCTGCGGGAGCCGTTCGGTGTCGACCCGGGCGTCCCGCTGGACGTCGGCTCGTTCGACGCCCCGTACTGGCCGATGCCGTACCCGGGCGTCTACCTGCGCCCCGCGGCCGGTCGCCCCGACGCGTTCGACGCGACACCGGCAGTCACCGAGCGCTCCACCTGGCTGATGCCCAGCGGGCCGACCGCCGTGGTCGAGGCGCCGATGTGGGCGGTGCCGGCGGTGGCCGACGGCGCGCCGCACCCCGAGCCGCAGAAGGCGCTGCGGGTGCTGGCCGAGCGCCTGCGCACCGGGTTCCCGGACCTCGCCGGGGTCGGCGGGGCCGACCCGTTCGCCCGTGCGGCGGTGGAGAACGCGGCGGTCGGAGTGGCGCTCGCCGACGAGTGGGAGCAGAGCACGTGGGCCCGCACCGTCGCCCAAGTGACCGCGCTGGAGCTTGCGGCCGAGCGGCTGCCGCTGCGGGCGGCGGCCGGACTGGCCCGGCTGGGCGCGAGCGCAGACCGGGCGGGAGAGGTGGCCGAGCGGTGCCGGTGGATCGAGCGGCGGTTCGCGGCGCGCTGGGTGCCGGTGCACCGGCAGGTCGCGCTACAGGCCCGGGCGGTCGAGTCGATCGCCCGGGCCGTGCTCGGCTGAGACCGCTCAGCCCGCTATCGGCCGCTGCGTCCGGACGGCCTGGAGCAGCCCGATCGCGATCCAGCCCGCGAACATCGAGGAACCGCCGTAACTGACGAAGGGCAGCGGGATGCCGGCCACCGGCATGATGCCCAGCGTCATGCCGATGTTCTCGAAGGACTGGAAGGCGAACCAGGTGATCACCCCGCCGGCGACCACGGTGCCGAACAGGTCGGTGGCCTGGCGGGCGATCCGGCAGGCCCGCCAGAGGATGATCCCGACCAGCACGATGATGGCCAGACCGCCGACGAAGCCCAGCTCCTCCCCCGCGACCGTGAAGACGAAGTCGGTCTGCTGCTCGGGGACGAACTGCCCTATGGTCTGGGTGCCGTGGAAGAGGCCCTTGCCGGTCAGGCCGCCGGAGCCGATCGCGATCCGGGCCTGGGCGGTGTTGTAGCCCACGCCCGCGGGGTCCAGGGCCGGGTTGGCGAAGGCGGCGAAGCGGTCGATCTGGTACTTGCTGAGCACGCCCAGCTTCCAGACCGCCGTCGCCCCGAGCCCGCCGGTCGCCAGCAGGCCGAAGAGCCACCGGTTGGCCACCCCGGAGGCCAGCAGGATGCCCAGGATGGTCACCGCCATCACCATCACGGAGCCGAGGTCGGGCATCAGCAGCACCACCGCGATCGGAATGCCGCCCAGCACCAGCGCCTGCAGCACGGTGCGGCTGGTGGGCATCTCGCGCTCGCCGGTGTCCACCCGGGAGGAGAGCACCATGGCCATCCCGAGCACGATCGCCAGCTTGGCGAACTCGGCCGGCTGGATCGAGAAGCCGCCGCCGAACTGGATCCAGGAGTGCGCGCCGTTGATGGTCGAGCCCAGCGGGCTGAGGGTGGCGAGGAGCATCAGCAGCGCCAGCACGTAGAGCACCGGCACCGCGGCCTTGATCCGGTGGTGCCCTATCGCGATCGCGCCCGCGCAGAGCGCCACGCCGATCACCAGGTTGGTCAGGTGGCGGTACAGGAAGTACTGCGGGTCCCCGTGGGTCAGCGAGTCGCGACCCCGGGTGGCCGACCAGACCAGCATCGAGCTGCCCAGCGACAGGGCCAGCGCGGCCAGGATTATCACCCAGTCGAGCCGGCGCAGCGGGGCGTCCTTGGCCAGCGCCCTGGCCACCGGGCCGCGCTGCGGCGAGAACCGCAGCTGGCGGTAGGAACCGTACGAGGAGGAGGTCATGCCCGGCCCCTTCCGGTGCTCCGCAGCGCGGGCTCCAGCGCGACCAGGTCGGCGTAGACCGCGGACCGGGTCGGCGCCGACGGGTAGTCGTAGGAGTACGAGGCGGTCTTCAGGATCGCGGTGCCGTCCGGGTTGAACTTGGGCAGCGCGGTCTGCGGAGTGGGCAGGAGCGCCTTGCTCTGGTCGATGCCGCCCTTGTCGTCCACGCCGTACAGCGCCTGGTAGATCCGGCGCACCGCGTCACCGGAACCGCCAGAACCGGTACCGGCCTGACTGATCGTCATGACCACCGCGTAGTCCTTGCTGTAGGTGGTCAGCCAGGAGGTGGTCTGCTTGCCGTAGACCTCGGCGGTACCGGTCTTGGCGTGCAGCTGGATCTTGTCCTGCGGCCAGCCGGCGCCGGTGAACTTCCAGGCCGCGGTGCCCTCGGTCACCACGCCCGCGGTGGCCTGGTCGATGTACTGCAGGGTCTTCTGGTCGTCCGGCAGCTTGCCGCTGATCTGCGGCGCGATGTCCTGGACCAGCTGGCCGCTGGGGGTGATCACGGCCTTGGCGACGCTCGGCTTGTAGAGCGTGCCGCCGTTGGCCAGCGCGGAGTAGATGGTGGCCATCTGGATCGGGGTGACCAGCGTGTCGCCCTGGCCGATCGCGTAGTTGACCGAGTCACCGGCGCGCATCACGTTGCCGTCCACGCAGTTCTCGCGGGCGATCTCGGTGGCGTAGTCGGTGCCGCCGCCGGCCGCCTGCTTGCACCAGGCGTCCTTGTTGGCGTTGAAGAAGTCGGTCTTCCACTGGCGGTCGGGGACCCGGCCCGGCACCTCGGCCGGCAGGTCGATGCCGGTCTTGGCGCCGAGGCCGAACTGGTGGGCCGTCTTGTAGAACCAGTCGGCGGGGTTGGCCTTGGGCTTGATGCCGCCGTCCTTCATCCACTGGTCGTAGGACAGGCCGTAGAAGACGGTGTCGCAGGAGATCTCCAGCGCCTTCTCCAGCGAGATGTCACCGGCCGACTCGCCCTCGAAGTTCTTGAACTCGCGCCCGCCGATGGTCAGGCTCGACGGGCACGGGTAGTGGCCGTCCAGCGAGTAGCCGGCCTGGACCGCGGCGCTGGTGGAGACCACCTTGAAGGTCGAGCCGGGGGCCGACTGGCCCTGGATCGCCCGGTTCAGCAGCGGGTAGTTGGAGGCCTGGTTGGTCAGGTTGGCGTAGTCCTTCGCGGAGATGCCGCCGACCCAGAGGTTGGGGTCGTAGGTGGGGGCGCTGGCCATCGCGACGATCCGGCCGGTGTGCACGTCCATCACTATGGCCGCCCCGGAGTCGGCGACGAAGTTCTGGTTGGTCACCGTGTCGAAGGTGTTGCGGGCGTCGGTCATGGCCTGGTTCAGGTTGTCCTCGACCACCTTCTGCACCCGGGCGTCGATGCTGGTCACCACGTTGTCGCCGGGCTGGGCGGGGGTGGTGCCGGCGCTGCCGATCACCCGGCCGAGGTTGTCCACCTCCAGCCGGTCGACGCCGGTGGTGCCGCGCAGCTGGTTGTCGTAGACCGACTCCAGACCGGCCCGGCCGATCTGGTCGCTGGGCAGGTACTTGTTCTTGCCGCTCTGGTTCGCGGTCTTGGTGACCTCGTCGTCGGTGACCGGCGAGAGGTAGCCGAGCACCTGGGCCATGTTGGCGCCGCCCGGGCTCGGGTACTGGCGCACCGCGGTGGGCTGGGCGGTGATGCCGGGGAAGTCCTCGCTGCGTTCCATTATCTGCATCGCCTGCTGGGTGGTGGCCTGGTCGGTCACCGGGATCGGCTGGTAGGGCGAGCCGTTCCAGCAGGGCTGCGGGGTCTTGGCGTCGCAGAGCCTGACCTTGTCCTGGACGTCCTTGGCGTTCATCCCGAGCACCTGGGCGAGCCGGGTCAGCACGGCCTTGCCGTGGTCCTTCTGCTCCAGCAGCGAGGTGCGGCTGACCGAGACCACCAGCTTGGTCTGGTTGCCGGCCAGCACCTGCCCGTTGGCGTCCAGGATCTCGCCGCGGATGGCCGGCGAGACCACCTCGCGGATGTGGTTGTTGGACGCCTGGGCGGTGTACTGGCTGCCGTTGCGGATCTGCAGGTACCACAGGCGCCCGCCGAGCGTGCCCAGCAGCGACAGCACCAGGATCTGCAGGACGACCAGACGGATCGTCACCCGACGGGTGCGCCCGGTCTCCGGGATGTTGCTCACCTCAAGGACTCCCCTCCGGCAAGGCTTCAGACAGTCAGGACTTCATGCCGCGGAACTTGCGGGCGGGTGGCCCGGCGGACGGCTCACGGGTGGTGCGGTAGCGGGCGATGGTGCCCAGGCCGGGGCCGGTCACCTCGCCGCCCGTCGAGGACGGGTCGACCCGGCGGGCCAGCAGCATCACCGCCGGCACCACGAACGGCGCCAGCAGCAGGTCGTAGAGGAGCGCGGTCGCCGCCAGCGAGGGCAGCCCGACATGCCGGGCGGCGGTGTCGCCGACCAGCGCGCCGACCCCCGCGTACAGCAGGGTGGAGACCACCGCGGCACCCGCCACCACCAGCAGCGGGGTGAACACCGAGCGCTGGCGGCCGGTATCGGCGCCCAGCAGCCCGGCGGCGTAACCGATCAGGCAGAGCACCAGCGCGTACCGGCCGATCGCGTGGTCGGAGGGCGGTGCCAGGTCGGCCAGCAGCCCGGCGGCGAACCCGGTCAGGCAGCCGCCGGAGGGCCCGAAGACCAGTCCCAGCGCGACCACCATGAGCAGCAGCAGGTCCGGGGTGGCCCCGGGCAGCTGGAGCCGGCCCAGCACGCTGACCTGGACCACCAGGGCGAGCAGGATCAGCGGGGCGGAGAGCAGGACGCGCTTGACGACCATCGGATCAGTTCCCCGTAGGCGAGGCGGACGGCTGGGCGGGCTGCTGCGGCGCGCCCGAGGGCTGCGCCGCGACGGCCGCGGCCGCGGGCGGCTGGGCGGGCGCGGGGGTGGGGACCGGGCTCGGGCTGGGCGGCAGCACCGAGTCCCTGGGGTCGGCGCGCGGCGGCACCACGACCACCCCGATCAGGTCGAGGCTGGTGAACGAGACGAACGGCTGGACCAGCACCGTCTTGGTCAGCTCCCCCGGGGTGGCCTCCACCTGGGTGACCGTACCGACCGGCACGCCGGGCACGAACGGACGCCCGCTCTGCGAGCCGAAGGTGACCATCCGGTCGCCCGGCTTGACCTGCGCCTTGCCGTTGAGCAACTGCACCTTCAGCGGCCCCTGGCCCTGCCCGGTGGCGAAGCCGATCTCGCCGCTGCCCTCCATCCGGGTGCCGGCGGTGAAGCCGGGGTCGGTGGCGAGCAGCACGGTGGCGGTGGTCGGGGCGACCGTGGTGACCCGGCCGACCAGGCCCGCGCCGTTGATCACGGTCATGTCCCGCTGCAGGCCGTCGTCGCTGCCGGCGTCGATGGTGATGGTCCAGGAGAAGCCCTGGGCCGCGCCGATGGCGATCACCTGCGCGGCCTTGATGGTGTAACCGCCGGTGCCGGCGGTGCGCAGCAGGTCGTCCAGCTGCTTGGTGCGTCCGGTGGCGGCGTCGGAGGAGGCGAGCTTCTGACGAAGCTCGGTGTTCTCCGCACCGATCCGGTCCAGCCGCTGCTGCTCGGTGCCGGAGTCGCGGATCGCCCGGACGGTACGCGCTATCGGGTCGACGGCCCCCGCGGCGCCCCGCTCGACGGGGCCGAACAGGTCGGCCGCGGTTCTGCGGGCACCGTTCAGCGGGGAGCTCTCGCCGCCCTTGATGTCCACGGTGATCAGGGCGAAGGCGACGGCCACCAGCAGAATGAGCAGCAGTCGACTCTCTCGTGTGTCCCTCACGGCGGCGCGGCTGCCCCTTCTGAACGTGTTCGGCCTTGACGGTGGGTCTAACGACGCGGTTGGGCGTCCAGTACCTGCTGCAGTGCCTCGAACTCCTCGACGCAGCGGCCGGAGCCGAGCGCCACCGAGTCCAGCGGGTTCTCCGCGATGTGGATCGGCATGCCGGTCTCCCGGCGCAGCCGTTCGTCCAGTCCGCGCAGCAGCGCGCCGCCGCCGGTGAGCACCACGCCACGGTCCATCACATCGCCCGCGAGCTCCGGCGGGCACTGGTCCAGGGTGGTCTTGACGGCGTCGATGATCGAGTTGACCGGCTCGTCGATCGCCTCGCGGACCTCGGCGGCGGAGATCACCACGGTCTTCGGCAGGCCGCTGACCAGGTCGCGGCCGCGGATCTCGGCGTGCTCGTCCTTCTCGTTCTCCGAGCCGTAGGCCGAGCCGATGCTCATCTTGATCTGCTCGGCGCTGCGCTCGCCGAGCAGCAGCGAGTACTCCTTCTTGATGTGCTGGACGATCGCGTTGTCCAGCTCGTCGCCGGCCACCCGGATGGACTGCGCCGTGACGATGCCGCCCAGCGAGATCACCGCGACCTCGGTGGTGCCGCCGCCGATGTCGACCACCATGTTGCCGGTGGGCTCGTGGACCGGGAGCCCGGCGCCGATCGCGGCGGCCATCGGCTCCTCGATGATGTGCACCTGGCGGGCCCCGGCCAGGTGGCTGGCCTCCACCACGGCCCGGCGCTCGACGCCGGTGATGCCGCTGGGCACGCAGACCACCACCCGGGGGCGGACCAGGTAGCGGCGGCGGTGGATCTTCTGGATGAAGTAGCGCAGCATCCGCTGGGTGATCTCGAAGTCGGCGATCACGCCGTCCTTGAGCGGGCGGATGGCGATGATGTTGCCGGGCGTGCGCCCGATCATCTTCTTCGCCTCGGAGCCGACCGCGAGGATGCCGCCGGTGTTGGTGTTGACCGCCACGACTGACGGCTCGTTCAGGACGATCCCCTTGCCCCTGACGTACACCAGCGTGTTGGCAGTGCCAAGGTCGATCGCCAGATCACGGCCGATGAACGACAGATTGTTGGCCATGGAGTGTGGAACGCCTTCCCGAACTGGATGTCATGGGCAGGGAGTTGAGCCTCGCCTGAGACCCGCACTGCGGCGCGCCGAGAGCGCGGCGGGCCCATCTGGCCCGCAGGGTGCCTCCATCGTAGCCACGCCCGGCGAGCTGGTCGGCGGGGTGGGCATGGCGTCCATTCTGCGTGGCAGGACCGCTTCTGCTGGCATTGGACGCCGTGTCGGAGCACTCAGTTCCATATTTGACGATCAGATTCCCACGGTTGGCTGAGCCGGCGCGATGCCGCTCGGCCAACCGTGGCGATCCTGACGGAGCGTCCGGTCAGGCGTGGTCGGGAAAGAAGATCTTGATCTCGCGCTCGGCCGAGGACTCCGAGTCCGAGGCGTGGATCAGGTTCTCCCGGGTGATCGTGGCGTAGTCGCCGCGGATCGTGCCGGCTCCCGCCTGCAGCGGGTCGGTGGCGCCGGCGAGCGCGCGGATGCCCGGGATCACGTTCTCGCCCTCGACGATCAGTGCGATCGACGGGCCGGAGGTCATGAACTCCAGCAGCGGCTCGTAGAACGGGCGGCCGACGTGCTCGGCGTAGTGCTGCTCCAGCGTCGTCCGCTCGAAGGTGCGCAGTTCGACGGCGGCCAGCTGCCAGCCGGCCTTGCGCTCGATCCGGCTGATGATCTCGCCGACCAGGCCACGGCGGACGGCGTCGGGCTTGAGCAGGACGAGAGTGCGCTGGGTCACGATGCGGCTCCAGTGGTATGGGTGGGACGGTGAGAACGCGGTGCGGGCCACCGCAGCAGAGGTTACCTTGCGTGAACAGCAGGTCAGGCAGCCGCTGTCTGACGTTCCCGTTCCGCTCTGATGACGTCGATCTTGCGGCCGTAGTGCACCGAGCACCACCAGAGCCCGGCGAAGATCACGCCCAGCCCGTACATGGTCGGCAGCAGCAGCCCGGCGGCGAACAGGCCCAGCTGGAGCGCCCAGCCGACCGCCACCGCGCCAGGCCGGGTGATCACGCCGCAGAGCAGCACGCAGAACACCATCACCGCGCCGCTGACACCCCAGATCACCGCGGTCGAGACATCCGTCATCTTCATCGCGACACAGGCCGCGAAGAGCACCACGAAGACCTCGCCGATCAGCGTGGACGAGCAGAGCGTACGCATCGTCACTTCCTTCCGAGCAGCAGACGGGCTTCGCCCACGGTGATCACCGAGCCGGTGATCAGCACCCCGGCGCCGGCCAGGTCGCCCTCCGCCTCGGCGAGGGTGACGGCGGCCTCGATCGCGTCGTCCAGCCGGGGCTCGACCTGCACCCGGTCATCGCCGAAGATCTCGACGGCCTGGGCGGCCAGCAGGTCCGCCGACATCGCCCGATGGGTGGAGTTCTGGGTGATCACCACCTCGTCCAGGATCGGCTCGAAGGCCTCCAGCAGGCCGCTCACATCCTTGTCACCGCTGGTGGCGATCACCCCGACCAGCCTGGTGAACGCGAAGGCCTCGCCGACCGCGGCGGCGGTGACCTGGGCGCCGGCCGGGTTGTGCGCGGCGTCCAGCACGATGGTGGGGCTGCGCCGGACCACCTCCAGACGACCGGGCGAGCTGACCCCGGTGAAGGCCTGGCGCACCTTGTCGACGTCCAGCTGCCCCTCGCGGGCCGCGCCGATGCCGAAGAAGGCCTCCACCGCGGCCAGCGCCATCGAGGCGTTGTGCGCCTGGTGCTCGCCGTGCAGCGGAATGAAGATGTCCGAGTACTCGCCGCCGCCGAGCCCGCGCAGCGTGATCAGCTGCCCGCCGACCGCGATCTCCCGGCTCAGCACGCCGAACTCCAGGCCCTCGCGGGCCACCGTGGCGTCGACCTCGACGGCGCGCGCCAGGATCACCTGGGCCGCGTCGAGCGGCTGCTGGGAGACCACCGCGAGCGCGCCGGGCTTGACGATGCCGGCCTTCTCGGTGGCGATCTCGCCGGTGGTGCTGCCCAGCTTGTCGGTGTGGTCGAGCGAGATCGGGGTGATCACGGCCACCGCCGCGTCGATCACGTTGGTGGCGTCCCAGCTGCCGCCCATGCCGACCTCGACCACCGCGACGTCCACCGGAGCGTCCGCGAAAGCCGCGTACGCCATGCCGGTGAGCACCTCGAAGAAGGAGAGCGGGATCGGCTGCGCCGCGTCGACCATCCGCACGTACGGCTCGATGTCCTGGTAGGTCTCGACGAACTTGTCGACGCTGATCGGCTGCCCGTCCAGGCTGATCCGCTCGGTCACCGACTCCACGTGCGGGCTGGTGTACCGGCCGGTGCGCAGTTCGAAGGAGTTCAGCAACTGCTCGACCATCCGGGCCGTGGACGTCTTGCCGTTGGTGCCGGTGATGTGGATCGAGGGGTAGGCGCGCTGCGGCTCGCCCAGGATGTCCATCAGCGCGGTGATCCGGTCGAGCGAGGGCTCCAGCTTGTTCTCCGGCCAGCGCTCGGCCAGCTCGGCCTCGACCGCGGCGAGGCCGTCCAGCCGCTCGACGTCGTCGTCCGCACTACTGGGACGGGTGGTGTACGGGTTCGACCCGGCGCTGCTGCTCACCCGCCCAGTCTACGAGCGCTGCCGCCCGCTTCCCGCCGCAGGGGCCGCGAGCGGGGTGCGGCGCGAAGCGGGCGGCAGCGCTCAGGCTCCGACCGGTACCGGACTCTGCCGCAGCCGCAGTTCGGCGAGCACCTCGTCGACCTCGTCCTCGGCGAGCAGCGGCAGCATCATCGCCACGGCCTGGAGCAGCCCGCCGAGCAGGAAGGTGGTGTCCGGGGTGGCTGCCACCAGCTGCCGCACGGCGGCCACCCGACCGCCGCGGACCGCGTCGATCAGCTGGGCGGCGTCCGCCGACTCCTCGTCGACCAGCACCCCGATCTCGTCCTGCGGCGCCCGGCGGGCCAGCGCTCGCAGCACCTTGTCACCGACCTCGGGGGCGTAGGCCTTGCGCACCGCCTCCGCCGCGATCCAGGCGAGCAGGGTGACCACCTCGCGCTCCGCCTGATCCGCCAACAGCCGGTCCAGGGCCGCGTCGAAGGCGACCTGATTGCCGTGCCGGAACGCCAACAACAGCGTCGCGGCTCGCCCCTTCGCCTCCTCGACCCGCTGCGCAGGAAGTTCGCCGGCCAACTTGTGAGCTGCCACCATGCCCTGCCTTCCCTTTCCCGAGTGCCCGTACCCGGAACTGCGGAACACGCTATACGGCACGCCTTCGCAGGTCACCGGACCTGGCCGCAAGAACTGGCGAAAGAACGAAAAAACCCGGTCATGGATTAAAGCAATCGGTAATTCCTCGCCCGGATTCCGAAGCGAAAAGCCACTGGCCGCACCCCGGATCGGGGTGCGGCCAGTGGCGTTTCGAGCCGTCGGCGGCGCCTGGGCTCAGTGGTGCCGAGCTGGTCAGCCCTGCGGCAGTGCCGCCAACTGCGCGGTGATCCTGGCGATGTCGGCCCCGGCCGCCTCCTGGCGGGCCCGGATCTTCACCACCACGTCGTCCGGCGCCTTGGCCAGGAAGCCCTCGTTGCCGAGCTTGGCGGCGGTCTGCGCCTTCTCCTTCTCGGCCGCGGCGAGGTCCTTGGTCAGACGCTTGCGCTCGGCGGCCACGTCGATGGTGCCGGACAGGTCCAGCGCCACCGTGGCGCCCGCCACCGGCAGGGAGGCGGTGGGCGTGAAGCCCTCCTCCGGCAGGGTCAGGCGCAGCAGCGAGCGGATCGCGTCCTCGTGCACGGCCAGCACGGTGCCGGTCAGCTCCAGCGAGGCCGGGACCTTCTGACTATCCCTCAGGCCCTGGTCGTTGCGGAACCGGCGGACCTCGGTGACCACCTGCCGCAGGGTGGCGATCTCCGCCTCGGCCGCGGCATCGCGGAAGCCGCTGTCCTCGGGCCACTCGGCGATCACCACCGACTCGCCGCCGGTCAGCGTGGTCCACAGCGCCTCGGTGACGAACGGGACGATCGGGTGCAGCAACCGCAGCGTCACTTCCAGCACCTCGCCGAGCACCCGGCGCGCGGCGTTGGCCTGCGGGCCGCCCTTGGCCAGGGTGGTCTTGGAGAGCTCGACGTACCAGTCGAAGACCTCGTCCCAGGCGAAGTGGAAGAGCGCGTCGGAGACCTTGGCGAACTGGTAGTCGTCGTAGAGCGCGTCCGCCTGGGCGACGGTCTCGTTGAGCCGGGACAGGATCCAGCGGTCGGCCGCGGTCATCGCCTCGGGCGCCGGCAGCGGGCCCTCGACGGTGGCGCCGTTCATCAGCGCGAACCGGGTGGCGTTCCAGATCTTGTTGCAGAAGTTGCGCGAGCCCTTGACCCACTCCTCGCCGATCGGCACGTCGGCGCCGGGGTTGGCGCCGCTGGCCAGGGTGAAGCGGACGGCGTCGGCACCGTAGGCGTCCATCCAGTCCAGCGGGTCCACCGCGTTCGGGTTGGACTTGGACATCTTCTTGCCGAACTGGTCGCGGACCAGGCCGGTCAGCGCCACGGTGTGGAACGGCGCCTGGCCGTCCATCGCGTAGAGGCTGAACATCATCATCCGGGCGACCCAGAAGAAGATGATGTCGTGGCCGGTGAGCAGCACGTCGGTGGCGTAGAACTTCTCCAGGTCCGCGGTCCGCTCGGGCCAGCCCAGGGTGGAGAAGGGCCACAGGCCGCTGGAGAACCAGGTGTCCAGCACGTCGTTGTCCTGGGTCCAGCCCTCGCCGGTCGGCGGCTGCTCGTCCGGTCCGACGCAGACCACCTCGCCGTCGGGGCCGTACCAGACCGGGATCCGGTGGCCCCACCAGAGCTGCCGCGAGATGCACCAGTCGTGCATGTTGTCGACCCAGGCGAAGTAGCGGCCTTCCATCTCCTTGGGGTGGATCTGGGTGCGGCCGTCGCGCACGGCGTCACCGGCCGCCTTGGCCAGCGGCTCGACCTTGACCCACCACTGCAGCGACAGGCGCGGCTCGACGATGGTGTGGCAGCGCGAGCAGTGGCCCACCGCGTGCATGTACGGGCGCTTCTCCGCGACGATCCGCCCCTGCTCGCGCAGTTCGCCGACCACGGCCGAGCGGGCCTCCAGCCGGTCCAGGCCGAGGAAGGGGCCGTGCACGGTGATCGCGCCGTGCTCGTCCATCACGGTCAGGCTGGGCAGGTCGTGCCGCTGGCCGATGGCGAAGTCGTTGGGGTCGTGCGCCGGGGTCACCTTGACGGCGCCGGTGCCGAACTCCGGGTCCACGTGCTCGTCGGCGACCACCGGGATCCGGCGGTCGGTGAGCGGCAGCGCGATGGTGCGGCCGATCAGGTGCCGGTAGCGCTCGTCGTCCGGGTGCACCGCGACGGCGGTGTCGCCCAGCATCGTCTCGGCGCGGGTGGTGGCCACCACGATCGAGTCGTCCCCGTCGCCGTAGCGGATCGAGACCAGCTCACCCGGGCTGTCCTCGTGCTCCACCTCGATGTCGGAGAGCGCGGTCAGGCAGCGCGGGCACCAGTTGATGATGCGCTCGGCGCGGTAGATCAGGCCGTCGTCGAAGAGCTTCTTGAAGATGGTCTGGACGGCGCGGGAGAGGCCCTCGTCCATGGTGAAGCGCTCGCGCGACCAGTCCACGCCGTCGCCCAGGCGCCGCATCTGACCCAGGATCTGGCCGCCGTAGTTCTCCTTCCACTCCCAGACCTTCTCGACGAAGGCCTCCCGGCCCAGGTCGTGGCGGGACTGGCCGGAGGCGGCCAGCTGCTGCTCGACCCGGTTCTGGGTGGCGATGCCGGCGTGGTCCATGCCGGGCAGCCAGAGCGCCTCGTAACCCTGCATCCGCTTACGGCGGGTCAGGGCGTCCATCAGGGTGTGCTGGAAGGCGTGGCCCAGGTGCAGGGCGCCGGTCACGTTCGGGGGCGGGATCACGATGGTGTACGGCGGCTTGTCGCTCTTGGCGTCCGCCGTGAAGTAACCGCGCGCTACCCAGCGCTCGTACAGCTCGCCCTCTACCTCGCCGGGAGTGTAGGTGGTCGGGAGGGCTGCTGCATTGTCCGCGGACGCGTGGTCGGCGGGGCGCTGGTTCGTCTTGTCGGTCACGACGCACAGTTTACGGAACCAGAGGTCGTGCCTTGCGCGTGCGCGGCGTACGGTAGCGTGCCCGATGCTCGGACGGGTGGCCGACCGGGCCCGGCCGGGCCGGAGGAGCACGGGCGAGGGCCGCACGGACGCGGCGGGGGAGCGCAGGGGAATGTACGGCCAGGGTCAGCCGCAGTATCCGCCGCCGCAGGGCCAACCACCGTACGGCCAGCCGCCGCAGTACGGCTATCCGCAGCAGCCGCCGCAGTACGGACAGCAGCCCTATCCCCCTCAGCCGCAGGCCGGTTGGGGCCAACCCCCGATGCAGCCGATGCAGCCGCAGCCGGTCTGGGGCCAGCCCGGGCCCGCACCGCGCAAGGGCAAGGGCTGCCTCGTGGTCGGCCTGCTGGTCGGCGTGCTGGTGCTGGGCGGTGGCGGCTTCGCGGTCTTCAAGCTGACCGGCGGCGCGGCCGCCAAGGCCGGCAGCTACAAGCTCACCACCCCGCAGATGCTGGCCCTGGGGGCCGACAACGGCTGGGCCCTGAAGGATTCCAAGACCGCCCCGGTGGACCCGGCCAAGGCCACCGACACCGGCACCGACATCACCTCGCTGCAGGCCGACTACACCAACGACGCCGACCGGAACAACGCGATCGCCTTCGCCGGCTACTACGGCAAGCTCAAGAATCCCGCCAAGGCGCTGTCCGACTACGCGACTCAGGTCACCGCCGGCGGCGCCACCTGGACCACCCCGCTGACCAGCTACTCCGGCGGCAGCAACAAGGACGGCGCCACGCTCAAGTGCGGGGTCCTCGACTTCAAGGTGGCCGGCGCGCCGGACCCCGGCGGGCAGACCGTCTGCGTCTGGTCCAGCAGTTCGACCTTCGGCAGCGCCAGCTACTTCAAGGCCGGTTCCCAGACCCTGAGCATCACCCCGGCCCAGGCCGCCAAGACGACCGAGCAGCTCCACGACGCCATGGTGGTCGCGAACTAGTGGTCGCGAACTGACCGTTCCGGAAAGGAACGCCGATGTCCGAGCAGAACCCGTACGGTCCGCCCACCCCGCCGCAGGACGGCGGCTACGGGCAGGCACCCGGTTTCGGCCCCGTCCCACCGCAGGCACCGGGCTACGGTCCGGTTCCGCCGCAGGCCCCCGGCTACGGGCCGATCCCGCCGCAGGCACCCGGATACCAGCAGCCGGGACAGCCCGGTCAGCCCTGGCCGGGCGCCTACTACCCGGTCACGCCGGCCAAGCGCTCGCGCCGCGGCCTGTGGGTCACCCTCGGTGTGGTCGGCGGTGCGATCGTGGTGGCCGCCACGGTGCTGGTCTTCACGGTCGCGGACAAGGTCACGACGGCCACCGCCAACCTCGGCACCCAGAAGGTCGTGCTGCCGCAGACCTTCCAGGGCCTGAACAGCGACCCGACCAACAGCGTGGCCCAGTCACTGCGGGACACCATGGACGGGGCCTCGACCTATGGGCTGACCAGCACCGTCGGTACGGTCTACCACAGCCCCCTCTCGGACCGGGCCCTCGTGGCCTACGGCGGCTACGGCAGCATCGTGTCACCGAGCACCGAGGAGACCTCGTTCTGGAACGGCTTCGAGAAGGGGGCCCGGACGAACGGTGCCACCTTCAGTGCCCGCCAGCACCCCTCCCCCGGCCCCCAGGGCGGGCTGCTGAGCTGCGAGGACGTGACCGGGAAGGAGACCGACGCGGTCTGCCTGTGGGTGGACAACAGCTCGCTGGTCGTCGTGCTGCAGAGCACCACCAGCGGCAAGGCCCCCAGCCTGGACAAGGCCGCCCAGGACGCCCGCGACCTGCGCAGCACCGCCGAGGTCCCGAAGTAGCCACGCCCGACGACGAAGAGGCCCGCGACCGGTTCCGGTCGCGGGCCTCTTCGTCGGCTGACGGTGGGTCAGGCGCTCTTGTCGCGCCGCTCGCGCTTGATCATGTCGCGCGGGACCAGGGTCGGGATCGCGTGCTTGGAGACCACGTCTCCGGTGACCACCACGCGGGCGACGTCCTGACGCGAGGGGACCTCGTACATCACGGACATCAGCACCTCCTCCATGATGGCTCGCAGGCCACGCGCGCCGGTGCCGCGCAGGATCGCCTGGTCGGCGATCGCCTCCAGCGCGTCCCGACTGAACTCCAGCTCCACGCCGTCCAGTTCGAAGAGCTTGCGGTACTGCTTGACCAGCGCGTTCTTCGGCTCGGTGAGGATCTGCAGCAGCGCCTCGCGGTCCAGGTTGTGCACGCTGGTGATCACCGGGAGGCGGCCGATGAACTCGGGGATCATGCCGAACTTGACCAGGTCCTCCGGCATCACCTGGCGGAAGTGGTCGCTGGCGTCGCTCTCCCGCTTGGAGCGGATGTTGGCGCCGAAGCCGATGCCCTTGCCGCCGGCCCGGCCCTCGATGATCCGCTCCAGACCCGCGAAGGCGCCGCCCACGATGAACAGCACGTTCGTGGTGTCGATCTGGATGAACTCCTGGTGGGGGTGCTTGCGGCCGCCCTGCGGCGGGACCGAGGCGGTGGTGCCCTCGAGGATCTTCAGCAGCGCCTGCTGGACGCCCTCGCCGGAGACATCACGGGTGATCGAGGGGTTCTCGCTCTTGCGGGCCACCTTGTCGATCTCGTCGATGTAGATGATCCCGGTCTCGGCCTTCTTGACGTCGTAGTCGGCCGCCTGGATCAGCTTCAGCAGGATGTTCTCGACGTCCTCACCGACGTAACCGGCCTCGGTCAGCGCGGTGGCGTCGGCGATCGCGAACGGCACGTTGAGCATCCGGGCCAGGGTCTGCGCGAGCAGCGTCTTGCCGGAGCCGGTCGGGCCGAGAAGCAGGATGTTGGACTTGGCCAGCTCGATCGCGTCGTCCCGGCCACCGCCGCGGCCGGCCTCGCCGGCCTGCACCCGCTTGTAGTGGTTGTAGACCGCGACCGAGAGCGCCTTCTTGGCGAGGTCCTGGCCGACCACGTACTGGTCCAGGAACTCGTAGATCTCGCGCGGCTTCGGGAGCTCCTCGAAACGCACCTCGGAGGACTCGGCGAGTTCCTCCTCGATGATCTCGTTGCAGAGATCGATGCACTCGTCGCAGATGTACACGCCGGGTCCGGCGATGAGCTTCTTCACCTGCTTCTGCGACTTGCCGCAGAACGAGCACTTGAGCAGGTCGCCACCGTCTCCGATGCGTGCCACGAGGTGCTTCCCCTTCGCCAGGGGCCCCGCGGGGGTTCCGGGGCCTGGTGCTGTGGACCGGGGCCGCCAGCGCGGCGGTCAGGTCTCGGTATCCGACGGTACTCTGCCAACTCGCAGAATCCGCCGACTTCGACAGGTCTGCCCTACGCCCTGGGCGAATTGATACCGAACAGACGCCATCGGGCGGGACTGGTCCTGGTGGGCCTGAGCCCTGCGGGCGGGGTGCGTTCGCGACACCCCGCCCCATCCATGATGCGCGAATCAGTCGGTGAGCGAAGCCTTGCGGGTCGAGATGATCTGGTCGATCAAGCCGTACTCGAGAGCCTCTTCAGCGGTCAGGATCTTGTCGCGCTCGATGTCGTCGCGGACCTGCTCGACCGGCTTCTTGGAGTGCTTGGAGAGCATCTCCTCCAGCTGCTCGCGCATCCGGAAGATCTCCTTGGCCTGGATCTCCAGGTCGGAGACCTGGCCGCGGCCGGTCTCGGTGTACGGCTGGTGGATCAGGATCCGGGCGTTCGGCAGCGCCATCCGCTTGCCGGGGGTGCCGGCCGCCAGCAGGACGGCGGCGGCCGAGGCGGCCTGGCCCATGCAGACGGTCTGGATGTCCGGCTTGACGTACTGCATGGTGTCGTAGATCGCGGTGAGCGCCGTGAAGGAGCCACCGGGCGAGTTGATGTACATCTGGATCTCGCGGTCCGGGTCCATCGACTCCAGGCAGAGCAGCTGGGCCATGATGTCGTTCGCCGACACGTCGTCCACCTGGGAGCCCAGGAAGATGATCCGCTCCTCGAAGAGCTTGGCGTACGGGTCGTACTCGCGGATGCCCTGCGAGGTGCGCTCGACGAAGCGCGGGACGATGTAGCGCCCTTCTGCCCTGGGGGCAGTGAACTCGGCGCGGGCGGAAAGGGGGTTGAGGTTCATCGCTGGTCTGTCCTCCGGCTACGTTCCGACGTGTCTGGGGTGCTGGGCCCGGGCGCTCAGGCGCCGGCGCCGGTGCCGCCGCCGCCGGGGACGTCCGCGGCGCTGTGCATGATGTCGTCGATCAGGCCGTACTCCTTGGCCTGCTCCGCGGTGAACCAGCGGTCGCGGTCGGAGTCCTTGGTGATCTGCTCGAAGGTCTGACCGCTGTGCTGCGCGATGAGCTCGGACATCCGCTTCTTGGTGCGCAGCAGCTGCTCGGCCTGGATCCGGATGTCGGTGGCCGAACCGCCGAGGCCCGCGGAGGGCTGGTGCATCAGGATGTTGGCGTTCGGCAGCGAGAACCGCTTGCCCGGGGTACCGGCGGTGAGCAGGAACTGGCCCATCGAGGCGGCCATGCCCATGGCGATGGTGACCACGTCGTTCTTGATGTACCGCATGGTGTCGTAGATCGCCATGCCGGCCGTGATCGAGCCGCCGGGGGAGTTGATGTAGAGGTAGATGTCCTTGTCCGGCTCGGCGGCGAGGAGGAGCAGCTGGGCGGTGATCTTGTTGGCGATCTCGTCGTCCACCTGCTGGCCGAGGAAGATGATGCGCTCGTTGAGCAGCCGGTTGTAGACCTGGTCGCCGAGGCCACCGAGCACGTCACCACCGGCGGCCTGCGGCGTCATCAGGCCAGGCATCTGCATCTGCGGGAACGTCACTTAGCCACCTGCTCAGTCGATTCGGACGGTCCGTCTGGTTCGACCGTCGCTACGTCACATACGAGGATCGGGGCGGGCGTCCCGGGCACGCGCCCGCATCGGGCCACCCCGCCCGCGCTGTTCAAAGCTTGCTTCCGTCGACCCTAACGCGCAGGCCGGGCCCGACCATCCCCCACGCTGAACTGTTCGCTGTGAGCGCAGGGTGACGCCGCTGGTCGGGAGATGCGGACAGGCCCGGACGCGAGTGCGCGTCCGGGCCTGCTCGAGCGGTACCGCTGGAGGCTCAGGCCTCCTCGGTGGCCTCGGCCTCGACGGCGGGGGTCTCCTCGACGGAGGCCTTGACGGTCTCGGCCGTCTCGTCCTCCTCGTCGAAGTTGATCTCCTCGCCGTTGGTGTCCTTCACCAGCGCGGCCTCGACGACCAGGGCCAGCGCCTTGCCGCGGGCGACCTCGCCGACCAGCAGCGGAACCTGGTTGCCCTGGACGACCTGCTGGGCGAACTGGTCCGGGGTCAGGCCCGAGCCGGCGGCGCGG
This sequence comes from Kitasatospora sp. GAS1066B, assembly GCF_041262605.1. Lineage (NCBI taxonomy): Bacteria > Bacillati > Actinomycetota > Actinomycetes > Kitasatosporales > Streptomycetaceae > Kitasatospora > Kitasatospora sp. GAS1066B. Next base: position 42,265 of record NZ_JBGCCO010000006.1, on the reverse strand, counting down.
CGGATCAGGTGCTCGGTGAGCTCCTCCTGGTTGACGCCCACCTCCTCCTTGGCCACGATCTCGTCCAGCACGAACTGGGTCTTGATGCCCTTCTTGGCCTGCTCCTCGGTCTCCGCGTCGAACTCCTCGCGGGTCTTGCCCTGGGTGGCGAGGTAGCTCTCCAGGGTCTGACCGATCGGCTCGAGCTGGTGGTGCTCCAGGTTGTGCCGGCGGGTCTCGATCTCGTCCTTGAGGAGCTTCTCCGGGAAGTCGATCTCGACCTTCTCCAGCAGCGCGTCCAGGACGCGCTCCTGGGCCTGGGTGGCCTGGTCGAACTCCTTCATCCGGCCCAGGCGGCCGCGCGAGTCCTCGCGCAGCGCCTCCAGGGTGTCGAACTCGCTGGCCAGCTGGGCGAACTCGTCGTCCAGCTCGGGCAGCTCCTTCTCCTGGACGGCGGTGACGGTGACGGTCACCTCGGAGCTCTGGCCGGCCTGGGTGCCGCCCTTGAGCTCGGTGGTGAAGGTCTTCGCCTCGCCGGCGGACAGGCCGACGACGGCCTCGTCGATGCCGTCCAGCAGGCGGCCGGAGCCGATCTCGTAGCTCACGCCGGTGGCGGTGCCGTCCTCGGGGACCTCACCGTCGACCTTGGCCTCCAGGTCGACGACCACGATGTCGCCCTCGGCGGCGGCGCGCTCGACGTCCTTGACGGAGGCGAAGCGCTCGCGCAGCTGCTCCAGCGACTTCTCGATGTCCTCGTCGGTGACCTCGATCGGGTCGACCTCGACGGAGATCTCGGAGAACTCCGGCAGGGTGATCTCCGGGCGGACGTCCACCTCGGCGGTGAAGGTCAGGCCGCTGGCGGCGAGGTCCTCCACACCCTTGATGTCGGTGATGTCGGGCTGGCCGAGGACCTCGATCTTGCCCTCGTCGACCGCCTGCGTGTAGAAGCGCGGCAGGGCGTCGTTCACGGCCTCCTCGAGGACCGCGGCACGGCCGAAGCGCTGGTCGATGACCCGGGCCGGAATCTTGCCCTTGCGGAAACCGGGAACCGTGACCTGCTGGTTGATCTTCTTGTACGCCGCGTCGAGGCTGGGCTTGAGCTCCTCGAAGGGCACCTCGACGGTGAGTCGAACCCGGGTCGGGTTCAGAGTCTCGACGGCGCTCTTCACGGTTTGGTCTCCTATGGGGCTTGCGGTCGGCTGGTCTGCCTGCGCACCGAGTCCCTCGCGGGCCTTGGGCCGGGCAGACGGGTGATGAGCCACCTGGTGCGGCATCTCCCGTGTGGGGTGGACGGCGAGCGGCCCGGTCCCCGACTGCCGGGGAATGGGCGGTGGCTCTTCCGCCAGCGGCCCATCCTACCGGGTACCACAAAGCCACCTCGCCGATGGCCGTGGCCACTGGCTGTGATGGTGATGGTCGGGGTGACCGGATTCGAACCGACGGCCTTCCGCTCCCAAAGCGGACGCGCTACCAAACTGCGCCACACCCCGCACTTTGCGAGAGGAAGCGTACACGCCGGGCCCGTCCGGCTCGCCGATATTCAGGAGTTGGCAGGCGCGTGCGCGCCGGTCGCCCGACCAGGTACGCTGATCCCCGTCCAGTCCGGCCGAATCAGCCGGGCGCGGACGCCTGTGCGGGCGTAGCTCAATGGTAGAGCCCTAGTCTTCCAAACTAGTCACGCGAGTTCGATTCTCGTCGCCCGCTCTGTCCCCAAAGGCCCCGGCTTTTCCGAGCCGGGGCCTTTGGCATGCCCGGGTGTGGCATGCCCGGGTACGACACAGGAGGAGGGCGGGTGGACCCCGAGCAGCGGCTGGCGGTCATCCAACGCGGTGTGGTGCGCGAAATGGCGCGTTATGGACGGGAGTTCACCGTCGACGGGGCCGTGGTGCGGGGCCCGGGCAGCACCGCGGTGGCCGTGCGCGACCATCCCGGGCCGGACGGTGGCCATGTCGACCTCGGCTTCGTGCTGACCCTGGGCAGCGCCGAGGCACCGGTGCTCTGGGACTGCACCGCGGGCCTGGGCACCACCGAGGAGGAGAAGCTCGACAGCGCGGTGCGGATGTGGGCCGGCACCACGGCGGCCGCGGTGGTGGAGTTCCTGGAACGCGAGGGCCGGCACGGCGACCACCTGCGGCTGCCAGCGCTGCCCGGCTGGCAGGCGGTGCAGGGCCCGGCCACCGTCTTCGGCTTCCAGAGCGCCCGGCTCTCCACCTGGTTGGGCGGGCGCGAGCTGATGGCCGAACTGGCCCCCGCGCTGGCACCGGAGTTGACGGACCCTCGGCTGAACGGCGTGAAGCTCTTCCTCGGCGGCCGGGCGGGCGACGAGGTGGCCGAGGTCCGGGTGAACGGCACGGTGGCGCAGGCCGCCTCCCAGGCGCTGGGCAGCCTGGACTGGCCGCGCGGCGAACGGTTCTGCTGGGCGCGGCTGTTCGTGCTGCTGGCGGCGGACCGGCCCGGACTGGCGGCGGTGCGCGCGGCGGAGACCGAACCGCCGTTGCCGCTGGCATACCCACCGGCGCACGACCCGGCCGCCGCCGGCACGATGGCACGGCGGCGCGAGGCGATCGGACGCTGGTGGCGGACCAGACGCGCCGGGCAGTGAGCCCGGCCGGATCCGCGCCGGACCTACCGGCCGATGTTCCTACTGGCCGATGTTGGACAGCGTCTTGGCCATCGTGCTCAGGAAGTCCTGGATCGGCTTCGCCGCGGTCGACTGGTTCAGCATGAAGCCGAAGAGTGCGGCCAGGATGGCGTGCGGGATCTTGATCTGCTTGTTGCGGATGAAGATGATGAGAATGATGCCGAACAGGACCAGCGCGGAGACGGAGAGTGCCACCCGGACTCACTTCCTCATTGTCGTGGCGGTACGGACCACGGCCTGTCCGACGGTCCAAAGGCGCAACCCGCCGCCACCCCCGTGCCCCCCGAGATCCGGCCAGTCCCGCCCCGACTCAGTGTGGTCGACCGTGCCGACTGCGTAAAGGACTTGCCGCTGACCCGTGCCGAACATCCTGCGATGTGAGACGAGTTTCCGCCGGACGAGACGATAGCCCACGGAAGTTGACGGAACGTCGGCAGGGGCGCCCAGCTGGGCCGTTCGTCTACCGATCGACCGCCGGACAGGGCAACCGGATTTGGCCGAAGATCACCGTTGATCGTTGACAGCGACGATCAAGGCCTGTTCTAGGTTCGCCAGAGCAGCAGCACGGCCCGGTCGTCGTTGATGTCCTTGGCCACCGTCTCGATCAGCCGCACCGCCGCGCCCGCGCTGTCGCTGCCGAGTTGGGCGCCGGCCACCAGGCGGTCGGCCTCGCCCATCAGCCGGTCCATGCCCTCGGAGAGGTCCCGCCCGGGCGCCTCGACCATGCCGTCGGTGCAGAGCAGCAGCACGTCCCCGGGGCCCAGCCGGCCGCGCACCCCCTCGAACTTGGCGCCGTCGTACAGGCCGAGCAGCGGGCCCTCGGTGGACTCCTTGACCTCCCAGCGCCCCGCGCCCGCCAGCCGCTGCATGCCGGGCAGATGGCCGGCCGAGAGCAGCTCGTACTCCCCGGTGTCCAGGTCCAGGGCGAGCTGCACCGCGCTGGCGAAGCCCTCCTCCCAGTCCTGGCGCAGCAGGTAGCCGTTGGCGGCGGGGAGGAACTCGTGCGGCGAGAGCGAGCCGAGCAGCCCGCCGAAGGCACCGGAGAGCAGCAGCGCCCGCGAGCCGGCGTCCATCCCCTTGCCCGAGACGTCGGCCAGCACGACTTCCAGCATCCGGCGCCCGGGCCCGGTGCGGGCCGCGACCACGAAGTCGCCGGAGAAGGACTGCCCGCCCGCCGGACGCAGCGCCATGTCGGCGTGCCAGCCGTCCGGCAGCTTCGGCAGCCGGCTCTGCACCTTCAGCCGCTCGCGCAGGTCGAAGAGCATCGAGCCGCCGCCGCGCCAGGGCACCCCGACCCGGCTGCGGAACTGGGCCAGCAACAGTCCGGCCACCCCGACCGCGCCGACCACCAGGGCGGCCCCCGGGGTGACGCCGAAGACGTACTCCTCGGGCCGGCTGCTGGCCGCCCGCTCGCCGGTGTGGATCACCGACTCGGTGGACAGGCCCAGCGCGGCGGTCGCGTAGAGCAGCACCAGCGAGACCGGGCGCAGCAGCAGCGAGCCCACCAGGATCGGCAGCACCAGGGCGGTCGGCGGGACCCAGGCGGGGATCGCGACGTTGAGCGCGACCAGTAGCGGGACCAGCAGGAGCAGCACCGCGAAGGCGAGCCAGTCGGCGGCGTCGCCGCGGAAGTAGTCCACCCCGGTCCGGCGCAGGGTCCGCCGGGCCCGGTAGAGGCGCTTGCGCAACCGGGCCGTGAGGGGATCCGCGGCCGCTTTCGCCGTGGTCCCCGTCGCACTCGTCTGGGGCGGTGTGCCCGGCGTGCTGCCAGCCATGGGGCCCGACCTTATCCAGCGGGGACGTCCCGCGTCGACGGGCGTTCACCGGCAGTCCGCGCGGACGCTCGATTTCGGCCGGGCGGCGCGGGCCGCGCGGGGGTCACCGGGGGCTCACCGGGGGCTCGCCTCAGCCGCGCCGGGAAGCGGCGAGGGGCGCGTCATCGCAGCGTGCGCCGGTGTCCGAGCCCTCCGCCGCGCGGGTCGGCCCGCGACCGGCTCGCCCGCGAGCGGCCCGAGTGATAGCTGTGGCATATGACACAGCCTGCCGGCCCCCAGGGCGCGTCCGACGACGCGCCCCAGGAGGCACTCAGCCTGCGGCCGCTCGCGGCGGCCGACTGGGACGCCTGGTACGACGCGCTGGAGGTGGCCTTCGGCGAGGTGGAGTCGCCCGAGCGCCGGGCGCTGTGGCGCGCCCTGACCGAGGTGGACCGCGCGCTCGGGGTCTGGGAGGACGCGGTGCCGGTCGGCTCGGCCGCCGCCCACTCGTTCCGGATGGCGGTGCCGGGCGGCGCGGTGCTGCCCACCGCCGCGGTGACCATGGTCGGCGTGGCGCCCACCCACCGCCGGCGCGGGGTGCTCACCGCGCTGATGCGCCATCAGCTGGACGAGATCCACGAGCGCGGCGAGTCGCTTGCGGTGCTGGAGGCCTCCGAGCCGGCCATCTACGGCCGGTACGGCTACGGACTGGGCAGCTGGAAGCTCGCGGTGCGGATCGCCCGGCCCCGGGTGCGGCTGGACCGGCCGGCCCGGCTGCTGGCGGACCAGGAGCGGATCCGGCTGCGGCTGGTCGACCCGGCGCGGGCCGCGGCGGCCTGCGAGCGGCTGTACGCCCGCCAGGTGCCGCTGCGCCCGGGGATGCTGGCTCGCCGGCCCGGCTGGGACCGGCTGGCGCTGCTCGACCCGCCCGCCGAGCGGCAGGGGCAGACCGGACTGCAGTGCGTGCTGGCCGAGGACCGTCGGGACGGCGAACTGCTCGGCTACGCGCGCTACTCGACCAAGGTGGAGTGGCTGCAGGGCGGCGCGGCGGGCGAGGTGCGGGTGCGCGAGGTGACGGCCGCCGAGCCCGGGGCGCACGCGGCGCTCTGGGCGTACCTGCTGGACCTGGACCTGACCGACACGGTGGTGGCGGAGAACCTGCCGGCGGACGATCCGCTGCTGCACCTGGTCTCGGACCCGCGCCGGCTCTGCCCGCAGCTCGCCGACTCGCTCTTCGTGCGGCTGGTGGAGGTGGGCGACGCGCTGCGCTCACGGCGCTACGCGGCGCCGGTGGACGTGGTGCTGGAGGTGACGGACGAGTTCTGCCCGTGGAACACCGGGCGCTGGCACCTGCACAGCGCGGGTCCGGCCACCGCCGCGGCCTGCGAGCCCTCCGACGCGCCGGCCGATCTGGCGCTCTCGGTGCGGGAGCTGGGCTCGGCCTATCTCGGCGGCGCCACGCTGGCCGCGCTGGCCCGGGCCGGGCTGGTCGGCGAGCTGCGCCCCGGCGCGCTGGCGGCGGCCTCGCACGCCTTCGCCTGGGATGTGGCGCCCTGGCTGCCGCACGAGTTCTGAAGGCCCGTGCGGCGGCCGGGGTGTGGGTCAGCCCTGCTGCGGGTGGTGGGCCGGGATCGGCGGGAGCTCGCCGGTGATCTCGTAGGCCGTCAGCATCTCGATCCGGCGGGTGTGCCGCTCCTCGTTGCTGTACGGGGTGTTGAGGAAGATCTCGACGAACTTGGTCGCCTCCTCCTGGGTGTGCATCCGCCCGCCGACGCTGATCACGTTGGCGTTGTTGTGCTCGCGGCCCAGCGCGGCGGTCTGCTCGCTCCAGGCCAGCACGGCGCGCACGCCCTTGACCTTGTTGGCGGCGATCTGCTCGCCGTTGCCCGAGCCGCCGATCACGACGCCCAGCGCCTCGGGGTCGGCCGCGGTGCGCTCGGCGGCGCGCAGGCAGAACGGCGGGTAGTCGTCCACCGCGTCGTAGACGTGCGGGCCGCAGTCGATCGGCTCGTGGCCGGCCTCCTTGAGCCACTCGACGAGGTGGTTCTTCAGTTCGAATCCGGCATGGTCGGAACCCAGATACACGCGCATGGGGAGAAGTGTGGCACGCGGGTCGGCGCTCATCGTCGAAGGGCGGGCACCACGTCACATCGGCGGCACCGCACACGGACCATTACGTTCGGTCATGGCCCGTTCCGGATGGTGAGCCCAGCGGCCGGCTGCTTGGCGCCCGGTCGCCACCCCCGGATAGTGAGACGGATCGTCCGCTCACCGAACGTCTGGATCACCCCGATGACCACCACCGCCCCGTCGGCGCCCAGCGCCGACCCCGAGGCGACGGCCACCGCCGGCCCGCAGCTCACTCATGGTCTGAAGCAGCGTCACCTCTCGATGATCGCGCTCGGCGGAGTCATCGGGGCCGGCCTCTTCGTCGGCTCCGGCGCGGGCATCGCCGCCGCCGGCCCCGGGGTGATCCTCGCCTTCACGCTCTCCGGCCTGCTGGTCATGCTGATCATGCGGATGCTCGGCGAGATGTCCGCCGCGCACCCCGCCTCCGGCTCCTTCTCGGTGCACGCCGAGCGGGAGATCGGCCCGTGGGCCGGGGTCACCGCGGGCTGGATGTACTGGGTGATGCTCTGCTGCGGAGTGGCCGCCGAGGCCACCGCGGCCGGCTCGATCATGAACTCCTGGCTCCCCGGGGTGCCCGGCTGGGCCTGGGTCGGCGTCTTCATGGCCTTCTTCTGCGCCAGCAACCTGACCGCGGTGAAGAACTTCGGCGAGTTCGAGTTCTGGTTCGCCGCCATCAAGATCACCGCGATCGTGGCCTTCCTGGTGCTGGGCGTGCTGGGCGTCACCGGCGTGCTGGGCAGCGCGCCCGGTACGGCCAACCTGACCGGGCACGGCGGCTTCCTGCCGCACGGCACCAGCGGCCTGATCACCGGCCTGCTCGCCTCGGTCTTCGCCTACGGCGGGCTGGAGACGGTCACCATCGCCGCCGCCGAGTCCGACGACCCGCGCCGCAACGTGGCCAACGCGGTGCGCACGGCGGTCTGGCGGATCGCCGTCTTCTACATCGGCTCGATGGCCCTGGTGGTCACCCTGGTGCCCTGGAACGATCCCGATGTGGTCAAGCTCGGCCCGTATGTGACGGTGCTTCAGTTCCTGCACGTGCCCGGCGCCGCCCAGGTGATGCGGGCCGTGGTGCTGATCGCGCTGCTGAGCGCGATGAACGCGAACATCTACGGCTCCTCCCGGATGGCCTTCTCGCTGGTCTCCCGGGGCCAGGGACCGCGCGCGCTGGCGAAGGTGAGCGGCGGCGTGCCGCGCCTGGCGGTGCTGGCCTCCTGCGGCTTCGGCTTCGCCGCCGTGCTGGCCGGCTACTGGTGGCCGGACACCGTGTTCAGCTGGCTGATGAACACCACGGGCGTGGCGATCCTGGTGGTCTGGCTCTTCATCGCGGTGGCCCAGCTGCGGATGCGCCGCCGGCTGGAGCGGGAGGCGCCCGAGCTGCTGACCGTGCGGATGTGGGCCTTCCCGTACCTGACCTGGGTCGCGCTCGCGGCCGTGGTCGGCGTGCTGGCCCTGATGACCACCACGCCCGGCGACCGCGACCAGCTCTACGCGGCCGGTGTGCTGGTCGCCGCGCTGAGCGCCGCCGGCTACTGGCGCCAGCGGCGGGTGGCGGCGCGCGGCTGAGCGGGGCGGGCGGGGCGGGCGGTAGGCCGGTCGGTCGGTAAGCGGCGCGCAGCCAGGTTGCCCGGTACGTCCCGGGGTGCGCGTGAAAGGATGCGCCCCGGGGCAGGACCTGCCCCGACACCTGCACAGCACCGTGCGAGCCGGACAAAGGAGTACCGCAGTGCCGGGCAAAAACCTCAGCCGGGACGAAGCGCAGGCGCGCGCCGGCATCCTCAGCGTGGACGGCTACGAGGTCCACCTCGACGTCACCGGCGCTCCGGACGCCTCGAACGCGACCTTCCGCTCCGTCACCACCATCCGCTTCCGCTGCACCGAGCCCGGCTCCGCGAGCTTCGCCGACCTGCTGGCGCCGAGCGTGCGGGCCGTCACCCTGAACGGCCGCCAGCTGGACCCGGCCACCACCTTCGACGGGACCAGGGTCGCGCTGCCCGAACTGGCCGTCGAGAACGTCCTGGTGGTCGACGCCGACTGCGCCTACAGCCGGACCGGCGAGGGGCTGCACCGGTTCACCGACCCGGCGGACGGTGAGACCTACCTCTACACCCACTACGAACCGGCCGAGGCCCGCCGGGTGTTCGCCAACTTCGAACAGCCGGACCTCAAGGCGCCCTACCGGTTCACCGTGACCGCGCCCGCCGCCTGGGACGTCTACGCCAACGAGGCCGAGGAGAGCGTCGAACAGGACGGCGCGGCGAAGACCTGGCGCTTCCTGGCCACCCAGCCGATCTCCACCTACCTGACCGCCGTGGTGGCCGGCCCGTACCACGTGGCACGCGACCACTGGAGCCGTGAACTGCCCGACGGCAGCACGCTGGAGATCCCGCTCGCGGCCACCTGCCGCAAGTCGCTGGCCCCGTACTTCGACGCCGACGAGATCTTCGAGGTCACCAAGCAGGGCCTGGACTTCTTCCACGACGAGTTCGACTACCCGTACCCGTTCGGCAAGTACGACCAGTGCTTCGTGCCGGAGTACAACATCGGCGCGATGGAGAACCCGGGCTGCGTCACCTTCCGCGAGGAGTACGTCTTCCGCTCGAAGGTCACCGAGGCCGCGTACGAGGCCCGGGCCAACGTCATCCTGCACGAGATGGCGCACATGTGGTTCGGCGACCTGGTCACCATGAAGTGGTGGGACGACCTGTGGCTCAAGGAGTCGTTCGCCGACTTCATGGGCGCGTTCGCGCAGCGCGAGGCGACCAAGTACCAGGCCGCCTGGGTGACTTTCGCCAACCAGCGCAAGGCCTGGGCCTACCGGCAGGACCAGTACCCGACCACCCACCCGATCACCGCGGACATCCGCGACGTCGAGGACGCCAAGCTCAACTTCGACGGCATCACCTACGCCAAGGGCGCCTCGGTGCTCAAGCAGCTGGTCGCCTACGCGGGCCGGGACGCCTTCTTCGAGGGCGCCCGCCGCTACTTCAAGGCGCACGCCTTCGGCAACACCGTGCTCGGCGACCTGCTGGAGGTGCTGGCCGTCACCTCCGGGCGCGGCGAGCAGGCGATGGCCGACTGGTCCAAGGCCTGGCTGCAGACCGCCGGCGTCAACGCGCTCACCCCGCAGCTGACCGTGGACGCCGAGGGCCGGATCACCGAACTCGCGGTCCTGCAGGACGGCGACACCCTGCGCCCGCACCGGATCGCGATCGGCCTCTACGACCGCGAGCCGGACGGCTCGCTGCTGCGCACCGCGCGGGTCGAGCTGGACGTCACCGGCGCCCGCACCGTGGTCCAGGAGCTGGCCGGCCGGCCGCGCCCGGCGCTGGTGCTGGTCAACGACGACGACCTGACGTACTGCAAGATCCGCTTCGACGAGGAGTCGCTGGCCACCCTGCGCGGCTCGCTCGGCTCCATCGAGGACACCCTGGCCCGGGCGCTGGTCTGGTCGGCCTGCTGGAACCTGACCCGGGACGCCCTGCTGCCGGCCCGCGACTACCTGGACCTGGTGCTGCGCTTCGCCGGCCAGGAGTCGGACATCGGCGTGCTGCAGACCCTGCACAGCCAGGCCTTGGCCGCGCTGGACCTGTTCGTCGACCCCGGCTACCGGGCCGAGGGGGCCGCGCTGCTGGCCTCCTGCGCACTGCGCGAACTGCGCGCGGCGGCGCCGGGCAGCGACCACCAGCTGGCCTGGGCCCGCTTCCTGGCCCAGACGGCGGATCAGGACCCGCTCCGAGCCGAAGAGCCCGCCGGTGTCGAAAGCGACGAGCGACAAGCGACCGAGGAACGAGGGAGTGCCGGAGCGAGGAACGTCGACACCGGGTCCGAGGGCCCGGAGGCGAGCGAGCGAATCACAGAACTCGGGTTGCTGGCGGAGCTGCTGGCCGGCACCGCCCGGATCGACGGTCTGGAGGTGGACCAGGACCTGCGCTGGTCGTTCTGGATCGCGCTGGCCGCCGCCGGGCAGGCGACCGTCGAGCAGCTGGATGCCGAGCTGAAGCGGGACCACACCGCCAGCGGCAACCAGAAGGCCACCCAGGCACTGGCCGCCCGGCCCACCGCCGAGGCCAAGGCGGCTGCCTGGTCGGCCGTGGTGGACGACGACTCGCTGCCCAACGCGATGGTCGGCGCGCAGACCGCGGGCTTCGCCCAGGCCGGACAGCGGGAGCTGACCGCGCCGTACACCGCGCGCTACTTCGAGCTGCTGGAGCGTATCTGGGCCGAGCGGAGCATCGAGATCGCGATCCGCTTCGTCAGCGGCTTCTTCCCGCGGCTGCAGACCGACCAGGCGACGCTGGCCGCCGCCGACGCCTGGCTGGACGGGCACCGGCAGGCCGCGCCGGCGCTGCGCCGGCTGGTCCTGGAGTGCCGCGACGAGCTGGCCCGCGCGCTGCGGGCGCAGGCGGCCGACCGGGCCTGACGCCCGGCCTGGTGCCCAGCCGACCATGACGCGGCCCGCCCCGGGTGCACCGGGGCGGGCCGCAGCGTGTCCGGCGCTACTTGAGGGTGGCCGAAGTGAGGCCGGCCTGCACCTGGCGCTGGAAGGAGAGGTAGACCACCAGCACCGGCAGCATGGCGATGGTCATCCCGGCGAACAGCGCCGGGAAGTTGCTCGCGTAACCGGACTGCTGCGCCAGGTTGATCAGGCCCTGGGTCAGCACCGAGTGGTCCGGGTCCCCGCCGTGCTGCTGCTGCATCAGGGTGACCGGCAGCAGGTACTGGTTCCACTGCCCGAGCACGTTGAAGATGCCGACGCTGATCAGCCCGGACTTCGCCATCGGCACCATGACCTGGAAGAACGCCCGGGTGTGCGAGCAACCGTCGATCATCGCCGCCTCGTGCACGGCGGTGGGCAGCGAGCGGAAGAAGGAGTACATGAAGAAGACGGTGAACGGCAGCGAGTAGGCGACGTACACCAGGATCAGGCCCAGGTAGCTGTTCAGGCCCAGCAGCGGGGAGATCTGCCCGAGGTTCTTCACCATGAAGAAGAGCGGCACCAGCGCCAGGTAGACCGGGAACATCGCGCCGGCCACGAAGAAGAAGTAGATGATCCGGTTGCCGGGGAACGCGTAGCGGGCCAGCACGTAGGCCGCCATCGAACCGAGCAGCATCGTCAGGGTGACCGAACCGACCAGCACGATCAGGGTGTTGGCGAAGTAGTGGGCGATCCCCTGGTGCCAGGCGTAGCTGAAGGCGCTGAAGCCCCAGTGCGCGGGCCAGGCCCAGGCGCTGCCGCCGATCTGCGCGTCGGTCTTGAAGGAGCCGAGCACGATCCAGACCAGCGGGCCGATGATCATCACTGCCCAGAGCGCCAGGAAGCCGTGCGAGAAGACGTTGAGCACCCCTCCCCCGTCGGCGAACCGCTGCTCCCTGGCGGGCTTGCGGGCCGGCGCGGGGTGGTCGCGCGGCGCGGGGACCTCGGTGGTCAGGTCGGCGTTGGTGGTCATCACGGCCCCGCTCAGTACTCGATCCGCTCGCGCCGGGTGACCCGCAGCGAGACGACGGACAGGATCAGCGTGATGAAGAAGATCACCACGCCCATGGCGCAGGCGTAGCCCGCCTTGCCGAAGGTGATGAAGTTGCGCATCAGGTAGGTCGACATGACCTCGGAGTGGTAGTTGGGCCCGCCGCCGTAGTAGGCGCCCTGGGTCATGGTGGAGACCAGGGCGAAGGCGTCCATCGCGGCGATCGCCAGGTAGACCCAGGCGGTCTGCACCGTCTCCCAGAGCAGCGGCAGGGTGATCGTGAAGAAGGTCTGGGTGCGCTTGGCCCCGTCCAGCAGCGCGGCCTCGTAGATGTCCTTCGGGATGGACTGCATCGCGGCCGAGAAGAGCACCAGGTAGAAGCCGACGCCCGACCAGACCAGCACGCCCATCACGCACCAGAGGGCGAGGTTCGGATCGGCCAGCCACTGCCAGGGGTGGTTCGCGTTCTCCAGACCCAGCTTGACCAGCACGCCGTTGAGCAGCCCGCCCTGGTCGGTGCGGTAGACCGCCTGGAAGAGCACCGACAGGATGGCCACCGAGAGCACCTGCGGGAAGAAGAAGATCACCTTGTAGAACCCCGCGCCGCGCACCCCCTGCACACCGCCGGTGCCGCCCCGGCCGCCGACGTTGAGCATGAAGGCGAAGAACAGCGCCAGCAGGATGGTGGCGATCGGCAGCAGCACCAGCAGCAGCAGGTTGTGCAGCAGCGCGGTACGGAAGACGCTGTCGCCGAAGAGCTGGGTGTAGTTCCGCAGCCCGACGAAGTGCATCGTCTGCGAGGCCCCGGACCAGTCGGTCAGGGAGTAGCCGAAGGTCTGCAGGTACGGCCAGATGACCAGCACCAGGTAGAGCACGACCGGGATGATGAGGAACCCCACGATGAAGGGGTACTTGCGGTGACGCATGCGCCTGCTCCTGTCCGCCACAGCCTGTGTCCGACAGGCTTGGTACCGCGGTGTCGCCCGAGGGTGGCACCCGAAGGTGCCGCCTGAAGGTGTCGCCCGAACACGCCAGGAGCACCGGGGCCCGTGAGCGGGCCCCGGTGTCCCTCCACTGAGCTGACCGCCGCTCAGACCTTCGAGCTGGTGGCGGCCTTGCCTGCCGCCACCCACTGCTGCGGGGTCATCCGGCTGTTGACCAGCTCGTTGGTGGCGTTCTGCAGCGCCAGGTCGTAGGCGGTCTGCAGGTCGCGGTAGGTGTAGTTGAAGGTGGCGGCACCCGCCGCGGTGACCGCCGCCGCCGAGGACTTGGTGCCCGGCTTGAGCGGCACGCTGGGATCGACCCCGTCCTTGAGCACGGTCAGCGAGTTGGCGGTCGAGGCGAACTTGCCGGAAGCCTCCTTGGTCAGCATGACCCGCAGGAACTCCAGGCCGCCCGCCTGGTTCCTGGCCTTCGTCGGCACGACGAACGGCTCGCCGGCGCCGGCCTGCACCGCGTTCTGCGGCATCTTGGCGCCGGCCAGCACGGGGAACGGCAGGAAGGCCATGTCGAAGTCGGCCGGGGTGATCTTGATCATCTCGTTCTCGAGCCAGGAGCCGCACGGGATGAAGGCGGCCTTGCCCTGGCACCAGGCGGTCTGCGACTCGGTGTGGGTCATGCCGTTGGTGCCGGGCAGCAGGTAGTCCTTCTGCATGATCTCGTAGAAGGCGCTGATCCCCGCGAGCACGGCCGGGTCGTCCCAGGCGGCCGGGTCCAGCGCGTCGATCCGGGCCACCAGGTCGGGGCCGCCCTGCTTGGCGATCATCCCCATGATCATGAAGTTGGCGTAGTACGGGTACTTGCCCTGGTGGCAGAAGGGGGCGATGCCGGCCTGCTTGATCGTGGCGCTGAGCGAGACGAAGTCGTCCCAGGTCTTGGGCGGGGTCCAACCCTTCTCCGTGAAGAGCTTGTTGGAGTACCAGAGGCCGTAGACGGTGTAGACGTAGTTGAGCGAGTACATCTTGCCGGCGATGGTGCCCTGGTCGATGGTGCCCGGCAGCAGCACGTCGCGGATCTTCTTGGACGGGTCGTCGCGGTAGGGCGCGTCGAGCAGCACGGTCAGGTCGGTCAGCTGGCCGGCCTTCTGCAGCACGTCGATCTTCATCTGCTGGGCGCCCGAGTCGTCGATGACGTCCGGCGGGTTGCCCGCGTTGAAGCGCGGCTGGAGCTTGCCGCTGATGTCCTGGGTGGCCAGCTGGCTGATCGTGGAGCCGGTGTAACTCCGCTTGTAGATGTCCTCGATGGGCTTGGCGTAGTCGGCGCCGTAGCCGCCGTCGAAGATCACGACGTCGAGCGGGTCGCTCGACTTCACCCCGAAAGGGTTGTCGGCGGAGCCGGTGGTCGGCGCGCTGCCGCCGCTACCGCTGCCGCCGGAGGCGGCACAGGCCGCGACCAGGGGGCCGCCGGCCGCCGCCATCACGGTCAGGGCGGCGGCGCGCTTGAAGATGTCGCGGCGGTTGTATTCGGTTGCAGAGCCCATGTGTGTGCTGACCCCTCGCTGTCAGGTGGTGCCACGATGCGGTGAACTCCGCTCCCGGGCAGGCTGGTTGCCGGGGCGGGTGACTGAGCAACGGCTCGACGGACGACCAGGCGAACAGCTCTGGTGGATCGTCAATTTGCCTGTCCCCCAAGCACTTTGGCTTTTCGTCAAGACCAAGGCGCTGGTCAGGACAGGGTTTTGTCGATGCGAAAAGGTATAGTCCTCTGTTCACTCGGCGGCAATAGTCTCCCCGTCGCAAGCGGTCCGGAGCACTCAAAGCGTTGCCGGCGGTGCAGCATGTGCAATGTTCAGGGAACCTGCATATTTGCCGGACTCCGCTCGGCTGCCGCCTCGGATGCCCTTTGCGTCGAGACCCTAGCGCGATCCTGATCACTTGGCCATAGAAATGAGCAGCTTCGAGCAGAAGTGGGCATGAAGGCATGAAGGCATGGGGGCATGCGGTGATTGCGGGTCCGGGTCCGGGTCCGCGTCCGGGTCCGCGTCCGGGTCCGGGTCCGCGGTCAGTGCGCGGGCAGCCGCTCGGCCAGGGTGGCCACTCCAGGGCCGGTCAGCTCGGCCAGGCCCGCCCGGCGCCCGGCGATCACCAGCAGCAGGTCAAGCAGCGGGCCGCTGACCCCGTTGCCCTCAGCCGGCTCGCCGGCCGACCAGGCGGCGTCGGTCGCGGTCAGCTGAAGCCCGGCGATCCGCTTCTTGCCGCCGATCAGCAGGTTGGTGCCGCGGTAGAAGTCGGCGCAGCGGATCAGCGCCTCCTGGGGGTACTCGTGCGCGATGCCGAGCGGGCGCCGGATGTCCTCCGCGTGCACCACGGTCTCGCCCAGCCAGCTCTCCACCGGGCCCGGCGGGTGGTCGGTCGAGTCGATCTGCGCGGCGAAGGCGTTCACCGTGGTCGCCGGGCGGCCCCGGGTCAGCTCATGGATCTCGCGGTCGGTCATCACGTCGAACCGGAAACGGGCGCGGGCCAGCTTGGCGAAGAACGCCGGGGGCGTCATCCGGGCGGTGGCGGCCAGGTGCGCCAGGGTGTCACGGACCGTGCGTCCCGCACAGAGCGAGAAGACGACCCACTGCTCGGGGGTCAGCTGCTGCACGTCGGCGAGCAGCGCGCGCCGCTCGGCGTGGATCAGCGCCCAGGTCTCGGAGGGATCGGATCGCGTCGCCATGTTTCTGGAATAGCACGGTTTCCGGAACAGCACGGGCCGCACCCCTCCACAGGAGGAGCGCGGCCCGTGTGTCACCGGCTACTGTCAGCCGCTGTGCTCGATCAGCCGATCAGGCTGCGCAGCACGTACTGCAGGATGCCGCCGTTGCGGTAGTAGTCCGCCTCGCCGGGGGTGTCGATGCGCACCACCGCGTCGAACGTGATGCCACCCGCGGTGACCTTGACGGTCTTCGGGGTGCGACCCTCGTTCAGCTCGGTCACGCCGGTGAGGGCGAAGGTCTCCTCGCCGGTCAGGCCCAGCGAGTCGGCGTTCTGGCCCTCGGGGAACTGCAGCGGCAGCACGCCCATGCCGATCAGGTTCGAGCGGTGGATGCGCTCGTAGGACTCGGCGATGACGGCCTTGACGCCCAGCAGCGCGGTGCCCTTGGCCGCCCAGTCGCGCGACGAGCCGGAGCCGTACTCCTTGCCCGCCAGGACGACCAGCGGGGTGCCGGCGGCCTGGTAGTTCTGCGAGGCGTCGTAGATGAACGCCACTGGCGCGTCGGCCTGGGTGAAGTCGCGGGTGTAGCCGCCCTCGGTGCCCGGCGCGATCTGGTTGCGCAGGCGGATGTTGGCGAAGGTGCCGCGGATCATCACCTCGTGGTTGCCACGGCGCGAGCCGTACGAGTTGAAGTCCCGCTTCTCCACGCCGTGCTCGGTGAGGTACTGGGCGGCGGGCGTACCGGCCTTGATGTTGCCGGCCGGGGAGATGTGGTCGGTGGTGACCGAGTCGCCCAGCTTGGCCAGCACGCGGGCACCGGCGATGTCGTTCACCGGGCTCGGGGTCTTGGCCATGCCCTCGAAGTACGGGGGCTTGCGGACGTAGGTGGACTCGGCGTCCCACTCGAAGGTGTTGCCGGTCGGGATCGGCAGCGACTGCCAGCGGTGGTCACCGGCGAAGACGTCGGCGTAGTCCTTGGTGAACATGTCCTGGTCGATCGAGCTGGCGACCACCTCGGCCACCTCCAGCTCCGACGGCCAGATGTCGGCGAGGAAGACGTCGTTGCCGTCGGCGTCCTGGCCCAGGGCGGCGCGGGTGATGTCGACGTTCATGTTGCCGGCCAGGGCGTAGGCGACCACCAGCGGCGGGGAGGCCAGGTAGTTCATCTTGACGTCCGGGTTGATCCGGCCCTCGAAGTTGCGGTTGCCGGAGAGCACCGACACCACGGCGAGGTCGGCCTCGTTGACCGCGGCGGAGACCTCCTCGGGCAGCGGGCCCGAGTTGCCGATGCAGGTGACGCAGCCGTAGCCGACCAGGTTGAAGCCCAGCTTCTCCATGTAGGGGAGCAGGCCGGCCTTCTCGTAGTAGTCCATGACGACCTTGGACCCGGGGGCCAGGGTGGTCTTGACCCAGGGCTTGACGTGCAGGCCCTTCTCCACGGCCTTCTTCGCCAGCAGGGCGGCGCCCAGCATGACGGAGGGGTTGGAGGTGTTGGTGCAGGAGGTGATCGAGGCGATCACGACCGCGCCGTTGTCGATCTCGTACGACGAACCGTCAGGAGCGGTGACGGCGGTCGGCTTCGAGGCCTCGGCGGCGTAGGAGGGCAGCGCCTCGGCGAACTTGGCGGCGGCCTCGGCGAGGACCACGCGGTCCTGCGGGCGCTTCGGGCCGGCGATCGACGGCACGACGGTGGCGAGGTCCAGCTCCAGGTACTCGGAGTAGACCGGCTCGACGGACGGGTCGTGCCACAGGCCCTGCTCCTTGGCGTACGCCTCGACCAGGGCGAGCTGCTGCTCGCTGCGGCCGGTCAGGCGCAGGTAGTGCAGGGTCTCGTCGTCGATCGGGAAGATCGCGCAGGTCGAGCCGAACTCCGGCGACATGTTGCCGATGGTGGCGCGGTTGGCCAGCGGGATCGCGGTGACGCCGGCGCCGTAGAACTCGACGAACTTGCCGACCACACCGTGCTTGCGCAGCATCTCGGTGATGGTGAGCACCAGGTCGGTGGCGGTGGCGCCGGCCGGCAGCTGGCCGTTGAGCTTGAAGCCGACCACGCGCGGGATCAGCATGGAGACCGGCTGGCCGAGCATGGCCGCCTCGGCCTCGATGCCGCCGACGCCCCAGCCCAGCACGCCCAGGCCGTTGACCATGGTGGTGTGCGAGTCGGTGCCGACGCAGGTGTCGGGGTAGGCCTGGCCGCCGCGGACCATGATGGTGCGGGCCAGGTGCTCGATGTTCACCTGGTGCACGATGCCGGTGCCCGGCGGGACGACCTTGAACTCGTCGAACGCGGTCTGGCCCCAGCGCAGGAACTGGTAGCGCTCCTTGTTGCGGCCGTACTCGATCTCGACGTTCTGGGTGAAGGCGTCCTTGGTGCCGAACTTGTCGGCGATCACCGAGTGGTCGATGACCAGCTCGGCCGGGGCCAGCGGGTTGATCTTGGCCGGGTCGCCGCCCAGCTCCTTGACGGCCTCACGCATGGTGGCGAGGTCCACCACGCAGGGCACGCCGGTGAAGTCCTGCATGATCACGCGGGCCGGCGTGAACTGGATCTCCTCGCTCGGCTGGGCGTTCTGGTCCCAGTTGCCGAGGGCGCGGATGTGGTCGGCGGTGATGTTCGCGCCGTCCTCGGTGCGCAGCAGGTTCTCCAGCAGCACCTTGAGGCTGTACGGCAGCCGCTCGGAACCCTCGACGGCGGAGAGCTTGAAGATCTCGTACGACTCGTCGCCCACCTGCAGCGAGCTGCGGGCGTCGAAGCTGTTCGCGGACACGACTGACTCCTTCTAGGTGCTTCGTGCGGCTACTAGGGCTCGGGTGGGGGCTCGAGTGGACCACACGCTGAAGCCCGGGATCGCCTCTCGGCATTTATCTTGACATCAAGATAAACCCTAGCGCGGAGTTATCTCGATGTCGAGATAAACCATAGTGCATGGGCAGACGCAGAGTGACCTCAGGCAGCCTGCGGCGCGCCCGCCCGGCCGCCGCCGCGCTCCGGCCGCGGTCCGGCCGCATGCCGGCCGCGTGCCGGCGGTCGAGTACCGGCCCGGGTCGATGGATTCCGGCCGGTTCCGGGTCGCTAGCGTGGGGGCATGATCGTCGTCGATGCCTCCGCACTCGTACTCGCACTGGCGGACCAGGGCGAGCGTGGAGTGGCGGCCCGGGCCGCGCTCGCGGCCGACCCGGAGTGGGCCGCGCCCGAACACCTGTTGATCGAGGTGATGCAGTCGCTCCGGGGCCGCTACCTCGCCAAGGAGAACACCGCCGAGCAGGTCGCGGCGGTGGCGGCCGAGCTGCCCCGGATCGCGTTCCGCAAGATGGAGCTGGCCCCGTTGCTCGGCCGCGTCTGGGAGTTGAAGGACAATCTGACCCCCGACGACGCCGCCTACGTGGCGGTGGCCGAGCTGCTCGATGCGCCACTGGTCACCGCCGACCTGCGGCTCGCCCGGGCCAGCGGGCCACGGTGCGAGATCCGCGGGATCCACGGGGCCGCGAACCGCTGAGGCGGGGCCGCAGGGCAGCAGCGGCCCCGCCTCAGCGCCGCTGCGGGCGCGGGGTGCGGGGTGCGGGGGTGCGGGGTGCGGGGTGCGGCTCAGCTGCCGAGGGTGGCGACCAGCACGGCCTTGATCGAGTGCAACCGGTTCTCGGCCTGGTCGAAGACGATGGAGTGCGTCGACTCGAAGAGCTCGTCGGTGCACTCCAACTCGGCCATGCCGGTGGCCTCGAACAGCTGCCGGCCGAGCTTGGTGCCCAGGTCGTGGAACGCCGGCAGGCAGTGCAGGAACTTGACCCGCGGATTGCCGGTGGCCCGCACGGTGTCCATCGAGACCTGATAGGGCTTCAGCAGCTCGATCCGCTCGGCCCAGGCCTCCTTGGGCTCCCCCATCGACACCCAGACATCGGTGTAGAGGAAGTCGGCGTCGGCAACGCCCGCGGCAACCTCCTCGGTGAGGGTGATCCGGGCGCCGCTTGCGGCCGCGAGCTGTTCGGCGGCCTTGCGGACCTCCTCGGCCGGCCACAGTTGCTCAGGGGCGACGATCCGGATGTCCATGCCGAGCAGCGCACCGGTGACCAGCAACGAGTTGCCCATGTTGGAGCGGGCATCGCCGAGGTAGGCGAGGGTCACCTCGGTCAGCGGCTTGCGGCAGTGCTCCTGGATGGTGAGCACGTCGGCCAGCATCTGGGTGGGGTGCCACTCATCGGTCAGCCCGTTCCAGACCGGCACCCCGGCGTGCGCCGCCAACTCCTCGATCAGCGCCTGGCCGTGCCCCCGGTACTGGATGCCGTCGAACATCCGGCCGAGCACCCGGGCGGTGTCCTTGACCGACTCCTTGTGACCGATCTGCGAACCGGCCGGGTCCAGGTAGATGGCGTTGGCGCCCTGGTCGGCGGCGGCCACCTCGAAAGCGCAGCGGGTCCGGGTCGAGGTCTTCTCGAAGATCAGCGCGATGTTCTTGCCGCGCAACCGGGGCTGCTCGGTACCCGCGTACTTGGCGGCCTTGAGCTGGGCGGCGAGGTCGATCAGGAAGTGGAACTCCTGAGCCGTGAAGTCGAGCTCCTTGAGGAAGTGCCGATTCCTGAGGTTCAAAGCCATGGCCGGGCTCCTGGGTGGGACGGGGACAGGGGACAACGAAGAGAGGCCAGGCAATAGTATACGAGGACATGAATTTCTATACATCGGGCTGCCGGTGCCGGCCACCCTGGTCACTCCAGGGTGGCCGGGCGCGGTCACCCTGGAGTGACCGCACCGTCGCGCCGGACTGCCACCTGCCAGCCCGCCGGCTCCCCCGCCGGACAGTCCGCCGGCTCGCCGCCGGCCGCTACAGGCGCGGGTCCACCGGCTCCGACTCCAGCGCCAGCACGGCGAACACCGGCTCGTGCACCCGCCAGAGCGGCTCCCCGCCCGCCAGCCGGTCCAGTGCCTCCAGGCCCAGCGCGTACTCGCGCAGCGCGAGCGAGCGCTTGTGGCCGAGCGAACGCTGACGCAGCGCACCGAGGTGCTCGGTGTAGTCGGGGCCGTAGATCAACCGCAGGTACTCCCGGCCGCGGACCTTCAGCCCCGGCTGCACCAGCCCACCGGGCCGCCCCTCCCCCGGTGCGCCCCGCACCAGCGAAGCGAGCGGCTTGACCACCATGCCCTCACCGCCGGCCTCGGTCAGCTCCTCCCACCAGGCGATGCCGGCGGCGATCGAGGCCTCGTCCTCGGTGTCGACCAGCAGACGCCCGGTGGCCCGCAGCAGTGGCTCCGGCTGCTGCTGCGCACCCGGCTCGACGCCCACCGCCACGGCCTCCTTGACCCACTCCTCGTCGGCCGCGACCAGGCGGTCGAGCCAGGCGAGGTGTTCGTCGTGCGGACGCACCGCGAGGTTGGCGCCCTCGGCGGCCAGCAGCTGGAACGGCGCCAGCCGGACCCCGTTCAGCCCCTCGGTGGGCCAGCAGTAGCGACGGTAGGCCGCACTGAACGCCTCGGCGTCGACCGCTCGGCGGCGGTGCCGTTCGGTCAGCTCGGTCAGGCCGTCGATCCCCCGGGCGGCCGCCTGCTCCAGCGCCGCGAGCACCTCGGGCAGCGCGGAGCGGGCCGCCGCCCCCACCGCCGCGTACTGACGGCGCAGCAGCTCCAGCGCCTTGAGCGACCAGGGCAGCAACTCGGCGTCCAGCAGCAGCCAGTCGGTGGCCAACTCGGCGAAGAGCCCGGCACGCTCGGCAGCGACCCGCACCCGTGTGAGCAGTGCCTCGGTCAGCTCCTGGTCACCGAGGAAGGCGCGCCCCGTCCTGGTCCAGACGGCGCCGGGACCGGCCAGGCCGAACCGCTGCTCCAGCGCCTGCGGATCACGCGCCACCAGCAGCACGGCTCGCGAGCCCATGTGCTTCTCCTCGCAGATCACCTGCCGTACGCCGTCGGCGCGGTAGGCGAAGAAGGCCTCCTCGGGGTGCTCCAGGTAGCCCTCGCGCCGGGAGGTGGCGCTCGGGGCCATGGTCGGCGGCAGGTAGGCGAGCAGCCGCGGGTCGAGCGCGAAGCGGCTCATCACCTCCAGTGCGGCGGCCGCGTTCTCCTCGCGGACCGAGACCCGGCCGGCCAGCGAGGTCTCCACCACCCGGCGCCCGGCCACATCGGCGAGGTCCAACGGGCGGCCCTCCCTGGCACCCGGGGCATCGCTGATCATCGGACGCACCGGCGCGTACCACTCCCGCTCGGCCGGGACGCTGACCAGCTCGCGCTCCGGGTAGCGCAGCGCGGTCAGGCTGCCGCCGAAGACGCAGCCGGTGTCCAGGCAGATGGTGTTGTTGAGGAAGCTCGCCACCGGCACCGGCGTGTGGCCGTAGACCACCAGCGCCTTGCCCCGGTACTCCTCGGCCCACGGGTAGCGGACCGGCAACCCGAACTCGTCGGTCTCGCCGGTGGTGTCCCCGTACAGGGCGTGCGAGCGCACCCGGCCGGAGTTGCGGCCGTGGTACCGCTCCGGCAGGCCGGCGTGGCAGACCACCAGGTCGCCGCCGTCCAGCAGGTAGTGGCTGACCAGGTCGCGCATGAAGGCCCGGACCTCGGTGCGGAACTCCTCCGGCTCGGCGGCCAGCTGGTCCAGCGACTCCCGCAGGCCGTGCGCGACGGTGACCTGACGGCCGCTCAGCGCGCGTCCCAGCTTGTTCTCGTGGTTGCCGGGCACGCAGAGCGCGTGCCCGGCCGCGACCATGCCCATCACCAGGCGCAGCACGCCCGGGGTGTCCGGGCCGCGGTCGACCAGGTCACCGACGAAGACCGCGGTGCGGCCCGCGGGGTGCGCGGCGTCCACCGGGCGGCCCTGGTCGTCACGGGTGAGCTGATAGCCGAGGCGGGTGAGCAGGGTCTCCAGCTCGGCCCGGCAGCCGTGGATGTCGCCGACGAGGTCGAACGGACCGGTGCGCTCGCGCAGGTCGTTCCAGCGCTTCTCCAGGACGATCTCGGCGGCCGCCACCTCGGCCACCCCGCGCAGGTGGTGGACCTTGCGGAAACCCTCACGCTCCAGGCCGTTCAGCGAACGGCGCAGCTCGCGGTGCTGACGCGGGATCACATGCGCGCCGAACGCGCGATCGGGTCGGCTGCGGTTGCGCTCGGCGCAGACCCCTGGCGGGACGTCCAGCACGATCGCGATCGGCAGCACGTCGTGCGCCCGGGCGAGCGCGACCAGCTGCTTGCGCGCGGCGGGCTGCACATTGGTCGCGTCGACCACGGTGAGCCGCCCGGCCGCCAGTCGCTTGCCGACGATGTAGTGGAGCAGCTCGAAGGCGTCGGCGGAGGCCGACTGGTCGTTCTCGTCGTCCGAGATCAGGCCGCGGCAGTAGTCCGACGAGATCACCTGGGTGGGCGCGAAGTGCCGGCGGGCGAAGCTGGACTTGCCCGAGCCGCTGATGCCGACCAGCACCACGAGGGAGAGGTCGGTGACCGGCAGCCGCCGGGGCGCGGAAGCATCCGGCTCCGTCGGGGTGTGCGGGTCCGTCGGGGTGTGCGGGTCCGTCGGGGTGTGCGGGTCCGTCGGGGTGTGCGGGTCCGTCGGGGTGTGCGGGTCCGTCGGGGTGTGCGGTGTCTGGTCGGTCATCGGGATGCACTCCTCTCGGGGGTGGCGCCGGCGGGTTCGACACCGCGGCGGAACAGGGCGAGCTGGGTGGGCGGGCCGACCTGCGGGTCGTCCTGGCCCACCGGGCGGAAGGCGACGGTGTACCCGTAGTTCGCCGCCACCAGCTCGGCCCAGGAGCGGAACTCGGCCCGGTCCCACTCGAAGCGGTGGTCGGCGTGCCGGTGGTGACCCGCCGGGAGGGTCTCCCACCGCACGTTGTACTCGACGTTGGGCGTGGTGACGATCACGGTCGCCGGGCGCGCGGCACCGAAGACCGCGTGCTCGAGCGCCGGGAGCCTGGGCAGGTCCAGATGCTCGATCACCTCGCAGAGCACCGCCGCGTCGTAGCCCTTGAGCCGGGCGTCGGTGTAGGTCAGCGCCCCCTGCACCAGCCGCACCCGAGCCGCCTGACGCTCCGACAGCCGCTCCAGCCTCAGCTTGCGGGCGGCCGCCGCCAGCGCGCTGGAGGAGACGTCGACGCCGAGGACCTCGGTGATCCGCTTCTCCTTGAGCAGCGCACCGACCAACTCCCCCTGGCCGCAGCCGAGGTCGAGCACCCGGGCGGCGCCCACCTCGGCCAGCAGCCCGACGATCGCCTCACGGCGCTGCCGCGCGAGCGGGACTGGCTTGGCAGCATCGGCCTCCAGCGACTCGGGGTCCTGCGGCTCGGGATCCTGCGGTGGCTGCGGTACCTGTGCAGCTGCGGTTGCCTCGGTCGGTGCGATCGGTGGGATCGCTTCGGCGGTCTCCGGCAGCCCCGGCGTCCCGCTGTCCGGCTCCAGAGTGACGGCGTTGTCCAGCTCCTCGGCCTCGCTGTCATCGGCCTCGGCGAGCCGGGCCAGCTCCAGGCGGCGCAGCGCCTCGTTCGCCAGCGACCAGCGGCGGTGCAGGTAGCGGCGGGTGATCAGGGCACGCTCGGGGTGGTTCGCGAGCCATCCCTCCCCCGCGTCGAGCAACTTGTCGACCTCGTCCGGCGCCACCCAGTAGTGCTTGGCACCGTCCAGCACCGGCAGCAGCACGTAGAGCTGCTGGAGCGCGTCGGACAGCAGCAGGGTGCCGGTGAGCTCCAGGCGCTGGTATCGCGAGTCGCCCCAGGCCGGAAAGGTCTCGTCCAGCGGGATCGCCGAGCTGGTGACCTCCCAGCCGAGCGGCTCGAAGAGCCGGTTGACCAGCGACGGCGCCTCCGACGCCGGGTCGGGCCGGTGACTCTCGCCGCCGCCCACGGCGACCGCAGGCAGCCGCACGGTCAGCGTCCGCGCCTGCTCGGCCAGTCCCGGCCGCTGCTCGCAGACGCCCTTCATCGCCGTCCGGAACACCGTGCGCAGCGCCACCGCGAGCAGTGAGGAGGCCGCGTACGGTCGGTCGTTGACGTACTGGGAGAGTGCGGCGGCGCCCGTGGTCGCGCTCGGGGAGCCGGACCGTCCCTTGCCCCGGCCACGCCGGACCAGCGAGATCGGGTCGACGTCGAGCAACAGCGCGGCTGTGCACCGCTGCTCGCTCGCCTCGGGATAGAAGACGTGGGCATCGCCGTGTGACGTGCTGAAGCGCTGTGCCTTCCCAGGGTGCTTGTGCAGCAGGTAGCCCAGGTCGGTGGCCGGGTGCTCGGCAGTTCCGGTGGTGGAGATCGAAATGAACACCTGCTCGAGTATTCCGGTCGTCCGGTGCCCGAAGCACGTGGTTTTGTCGCGGCCGGGGCTGTCCGTGCGTGGCAGGCAGGTCGCCACACCTGTCCGCTGCATGGGCCGCTTCGGCAGGCCTGGCCGGAATTGGTTACCGTGCACGATGTGACTGCTGAAACGACCTCCGCTCCCGCCCGTGGTGCCATCGCCGCCGGTCTGGCGACCATCGCCGCCGACGGCACCGTTCTCGACACCTGGTTCCCCGCCCCCGTGCTGACCGACGAGCCGGGCCCCACCGGCACCGTCCGGCTGACCGCCGAGCAGGCCGAAGCCGAGCTCGGCGCCGGTGCGGCCGCCGCGCTGCGGACCGACGCCCGGCGCGGTGTCGAGGTCGTCGCCGTGCGAACCGTGATCGGCTCGCTCGACGAGAAGCCGCTGGACGCCCACGACATCTACCTGCGCCTGCACCTGCTGAGCCACCGCCTGGTCCAGCCGCACGGGCAGAACCTCGACGGCATGTTCGGCCTGCTGGCGAACGTGGCCTGGACCAGCATCGGCCCCGTTCCGGTGGAGCTGGTCGAGCAGGCCCGGCTCGCGGTGCGCGCCGAGGGCGGCCAGCTGGCCGTCTACGGGATCGACAAGTTCCCGCGGATGACCGACTACGTCGCGCCGAGCGGCGTGCGGATCGCGCATGCCGACCGGGTCCGGCTGGGCGCTCACCTGGCCGCCGGCACCACGGTGATGCACGAGGGCTTCGTGAACTTCAACGCGGGCACGCTGGGCACCTCCATGGTGGAGGGCCGGATCAGCGCCGGTGTGGTGGTCGGCGACCACAGCGACATCGGCGGCGGCTCCTCGATCATGGGAACCCTGTCCGGCGGCGGCAAGCAGACCATCTCGGTGGGCGAGCGCTGCCTGCTGGGCGCCAACGCGGGCATCGGCATCTCGCTGGGCAGCGACTGCGTGGTCGAGGCCGGCCTCTACGTGACCGCCGGCACCCGGGTCACCCTGCCGGACGGCACGGTCGCCAAGGCGGTCGAGCTCTCCGGTCAGGACAACCTGCTCTTCCGTCGGAACTCGCAGTCCGGCGCAGTCGAGGTGATCGCCCGTTCCGGTTCGTGGGGTGGCTTGAACGCCGATCTGCACGCGCACAACTGACCTCCTCTCAGGTCGAGGCGCTCCGGTGTCCTGATGGCCTGAGCCGCAGCGGGCCCCCGCCGTGCTCCCCAGCACCGGTCGGGGCCCGCTGTCGTGCGGGTGGCGCGAGCAGCGTGGACAGCGCGCGCAGCGTGGCTGGTCCGAGCGGCGCGGGCGCATAGGGCAGTGGGCCGAGGTGGAGCAAGCCCAGGTCACCCGGGGGGCTGAGACACGGAGGCAGGTGGACCGCATCGGGTGGTGCGCGGTGACCGGGCGGAGCGTTGGGTCGTTGGGGTGATGGGGTCACGCGCCCCCACCCGCCGCACCACATCGCAGTCCCGAGCTGGAGGGTCCGCCTTCATGTCCGAGCCCAGGTACGAGGCGCCCGTCGCACCGCCGCAGCACCCGGCCAGGAGTCTGCTGGACCAACTGCAGGAGCTGCTCGCCTCGGTCAACGCGGACCTGGCCGACCTCGCCGGGCTGGGTGCCGAGCTCGGCCCAGCCCGTGGTTCGGCGTCGGGCGTGGAGCTGACCGACGGGGAGCTCTGCGATGAGCTGGAGGCTTCCGGTGCCCGGCGGGCAGCGGACCGCTCCGGCGCCACCGAGACCGGGACCGGCGCCGTCGGCTGGTAGCCCTGCCCGGGCGGCGGGGTGAGGGTGATCACCAACCGCAGCTCGTCCCCGGCAGGATCGGCCTCCCGCCCTCGCGCCACGCCGGCGTGACAGCCCTCGGCGGGATCACCGTCAGCGGGATCACTGTCGGCGGACTCTCCCTCGGCCGGCGCGGCAGCCACCGACTCCGCGGCTGCGGGATCCTCCGCTGCCGTCGCCTCCTCCATCGGCTCGTCGAAATTCGCCGGGCCCGGCACCCGGCTCGGCGGCCCGCCGGTCCGCCCACCCGCCGACCACGACGCCGGCCCGGGCGGCCCACCCCACCTGGCCGAGCCCCAGCTCGCCTCCCACCTCTCACCACGCGGCGGGCCGCCGTCGGCCGAGTCGGCGTCCAGTTCTTCCAACGGCTCGACGACGGCGCGGCGGCGCAAGGTCCGGAGCAGCTCGATCACCAGCGCACGGCACTCCCCGCTCGCGTCGAGCCCGTCGATGGCGAGCCAGTAGACGCCCTGGGCCGCCGAGTCGGTGGAGTCGGCGATGGCGACCAGTGCCTCGGCGACCTCGGCGAACAGCAGCCGCAGCTGCTCCAGCACCGGCCCGAGCTCGCCGATCCGAGTCAGCCGGTCGGCCCGCCCGAACGTCGCCCGGTCACCACCGTCCGGCGGGTCGGCCACCGCCTCCAGCAACCCCACGGCGTGGCCGCCGGCCCGGGCGAGCAGCCGGGCGACCGTGGCCACCTCCTCGGCCGGGTGGCCGCTCAGGCGCTCGGCCAGCACCGCGGTGAGCGAGGCCGACTGCCAGGCCTCGGAGAGCACGTCCGCCACCGTGCGGGCCTCGGCGAGCGCGTGGCGGGTGGTCTTGATCAAACGCAGTGCGTCCATGACGACGTCCTGCCCTTCACTCCTGACGGGGCCTCGGACCGTTCCGCTGAACGGTCCGTCAGAAGTAGAGGGTGCGCCGGGTTCCCGGCCCGCGCGGCGAGCAGCCGGGAATCTGTGGACAACCCCGGGGCTGTGGACAGTCGCGTTCCCTCGAACGGCTCACTCCCGGGGCGCCGCCGGGAACCGCAGCTCGTTCCGATCGATCTTCTCGTCCAACGCCACCAGCGGATCGACCCCGACCGCCGTGCAGAACTGCAGCAGGTACGCGAGCACGTCCGCCACCTCGTCGCGCACCCGGTGCGCGCTCTTCGGATCGTCCATCACCGCGGCGGCCTGCTCCGGGGTCAGCCACTGGAAGATCTCCAGCAACTCGCCCGCCTCGACGGTGAGCGCCGCCGCGAGGTTCTTCGGGGTGTGGAACGGCTGCCAACGGCGCGCGGCGGCGAAGTCGCTCAACCGCCCCGCGAGTTCGCCGAGCGTGGGCGGCACGGCAGCCCGCTCGTGCTGGTCGAACCGGTCAGGTCGGTCGGGCTGGTCCGGCCGGGCGGAGCGGCTGGGCTGGTCCGGCCGGGCGGAGCGGCTGGGCTGGTCCGGCCGGGCGGAGCGGCTGGGCTGGTGCGGCTGGTCCGCGGGGCGTGGAGCTGCGTTCTCGGTCACTCTGCCAGGTCTACCGCATCGCCCGGCCCGCCCGTCGCCGCGCCCACCACGTGCTGGGCCGGCACCCGGGCCGCCGGCGTCAGCACGCTGTGCCCGCTCATCGGATCCCGCCGGCACTCCACCAGCTCGATCCCGTCCACCTGTTGGGCGGCAGCAGGCTCCTGCACCGCGGCCAGCAGCCGCAGGTGCTCCTTGTCGCACATCTCCCTGGCCAGCCGAAGCAGCGAGGCGGTCTGCTCGGCGCCGAGGCCCGCACCCAGGTCCTCGGCGAGCACGGTCAACTGGCGACGGGCCCAGGGCACTTCGACAGCCGGGTCGACGTCCAACACCCCGGCCCCGGTCAGCAGCACGGCGGCGAACGCCAGCAGCCGCAGCATCCCGTCCGAGGCCTGGTCCGCTCCGGTGCGCCCCAGCACCCCCTCATCGAAGACCGCGATCAGACGCTCCTGGGCCTGCGTGCCGCGCCGCGCGACGTCCAGGCCCAGCAACGGGTGCGGCGCCGCGGCCTGCACCGCCCTGAGCAGGCGGCCGTAGCGGCGGGAGCACTCGCCCTGCAGACGGGCCAGCACCGCGGAGACGTTGGCCGCGGTGGGCAGCAACCGGGCCTGCGGGTCGGGCCCCACCCAGCCGCGCATCAGCGCCGGCACCGGATGCACCGGGAAGACCTCGCGCAGTGCGGTGAGCAGCTGCTCGGTGGCGTCCAGCACCTTGCGCTCGCCCGGCGAGGAGCCGGCCACCCGCAGCGGGATCTGCGTGGTGATCAGGCTGCCGCTGGGGAACGGTGCCCGGATGTCGCCCTGCCGGGTGTCGTTGTGCCAGCTGACGTTGACCCGGCCGCCCGCGACGTCCTGCTCGCCGGTCTCCACCAGCGTCTGCCCGGCGCAGGCGAGCCACTCGCGGGCCACCCGGACCCGCCCGTCGGTGCGGATCACCAGCTCCAGCCGGATCGGACCGGCGCCGGAACGGACCGTGCAGCCCAGGATGATCGCGTTGCGCCCGTGCGGGACGCAGCCCACCAGCCCGCCGCGCACCGGGGCCGCCAGCGGGCCGGTCGCGCCCCCGATGCCGTCCAGCGACGGCCCGATCTCCTCGCCGATGGCAAGCCGGGAGAGCACGGCGAGGGCGTCCAGCGCGTTCGACTTGCCGACCCCCGAGGGGCCGTGCAGCACGGTGAGCGGGGAGAGCGAAAGACTGGCGCGGCGATAGGACTTGAACGACGTGAGGCGCAGCTCCTCGACGGTCGGCCGGTGCGCCGGGCGGGTCTCGGCGCCGGGCAGGGCCGGCGCGGCTGCGGAGGGGCGTGGAACGACTTCGCTGGTCGCAGAGCTGGTCACCGAGCCGACGCTACTGACGGCCGGTCAGTTCCTCGGCGGCAGAAACGTGCCTGCGCTCGGCGATTCATCCCAACGGGGAGTCAGATCGGATGCGGAAGTCGGCCAGGCCGACGCCTCGCACCGGGATTCGGAACACCGTGATGCGGATCAGCCGCCCGGCCGCGCCGCCCGCTGGTACACCGCGACCCGCACCGACCCGGTGACCGCCACCGGCTCGGGCAACGCCGCGAGCGCGTCCGCGATCCGGGCCCGGTCGGTGTGCCAGGCGTTCGGGCCCATGCCCACCACGGCCGCCGCGTCCTGGTGGGACAGCCGCAACTCGAACTCCACCTCACGCGCCGCGACCGGGCTGAGCCAGGGGCTGAGCTTCTCGTCGATCCGCCGCTCCTTCTCCTCGTCGACCGAGAGCAGGCCCAGCGCGTCGACCAGTTCGCGCAGGTGACGTGAGGTGGGCGAGACCAGCAACAGGCTGCCGCCGGGCCGCAGCACCCGGTGGATCTCGGCGCCGTTGCGGGGCGCGAAGACGTTGAGCAGCAGTTCGGCGCAGCCGTCGGCGAGCGGCAACGGGCGCCAGGCGTCGCAGACCACGGCACCCGCCCTCGGGTGTGCCTTGGCCGCCCGGCGCAGCGCGAACTTGGAGATGTCCAGCGCCGCGCCCACCGCGCCGGGCAACGCGTCGAGGACCTGGGCCAGGTAGTAGCCGGTGCCGGCCCCGAGGTCCACCACCAGACCATCGGCGCCGCTCGCGTTGCCCGCCGCCTCGGCGAGCGCCGCGGCGATCGGGTGGTAGTGCCCGGCGGCGAGGAAGTCGGCGCGAGCGGCCACCATCTCGGGTGTGTCACCGGTACCGGTGTGCGCGTCACCGGGCAGCAGGCTGACGTAGCCCTGCTTGGCGAGGTCGAAGGAGTGGCCGCCGGGGCAGCGCAGGGCGCGCCCGGTCGCCTCGAACGCGAGGCCGCGGGCGCAGTGGGGGCAGGTCAGGTACCGCTCGATGTCCCGGAGCACCGCCCCACCCTAACCGCGCTCCGACCAGGCCCGGCGCGGCTCATTCCGCGTCGGAGTCGTCCTCCCCGTCGTCGCCCGCGACGCCCTCGCCCTCCGCCTCGTCGACCACCCAGCCGTTCAGCCGTTCGGCCACCCCGTCCACGCCCAGCTTGCCCTCCCGGATCGCGCGGGCCAGGCTGCGGACCTCGCGTGCGGTGGTGGCGACGTTGCAGCCGCTGGCCACCAGGTAGGCATAGGCGACGGCGGTGGCGAAGAGTTCGTTGGTGCGCTCCAGGGCCGGGACCCGGATCAGCTGGTGCATCAGGGCGGCGGCCCGGTCCTGCGGCTCGGGGTAGACGGCGATGTCGAAGATCTCCGCGTGGTGGCGCGCGACGGCCGCGAGCAGCGAGCCGTAGTCGGTCACCTGCGGGTCTCCGGGCGTGTACTGCTCGGCGGTCATGAGCAGCCAGGAGAGGTCGACCTCCAGTTTCAACGACGTCCGCCCTGGCGCTCGTCGGCCGGCACCCGCTCGCCGAACTCGGCGAGGAACTCGCTCTCGTACTCCTTCATGAACTGGGCCGCCGCATCGACGAAACGCAGCCCGGCCTCGCCCATGTCCTGCTGGACGAGCCGCTCGATGTACTGGTTCATGCTGATCCCCTGCTGCTCCGCCCGCTCGCGGGCCATCTCGGCGGTGGTGACGTCCACCCGCACGTTGAGCTGCTTCTTACCCATGCACTCGAAGCTAGCGCGCACTTGCTAGCACCACAAGGGCGCGTGCGGGGCCCAGTCGCACGCCCCCTGTCGCACGGCGGGAAGGACCGGTGGAGGCGACTCAGGTCCGTCCGGAGCGGTCGTGAGCCCTGACGGATGGTGCGAGGACGCAGTCCCCGCAGAGAGCGCCCGCGCGATCCGGGGCGGCCCGGTAGATGAGGCAGCAGCTGCGGCGGCGGAACCCGCCATAGGCACCCGCCGTTGTGCTGGTGCCGCGCAGCGGCGGCTGGTCCAGCAGCAAACCTGCGAACGCACGCGCCGGTCCCGCCAGTGCAGGCGTCGTGCGGGTGATGGCCGACGCCGCGCCGTTGACGGCCGAGGCGACGTTGCCCCAGAGGATGTGCGGCGAGACCGAGTATGCCCGGGTGGCCTCGACCAGCTCGCGGATCGGTCCGTCAAACAGTTCCTTGCCGAGCCGGACCGCGCGTTCGACCGGGTCGGCCACCGGTACGGGCGTACGGTCGGGCAGCGACAGCGGGAATGTCCCGCCGGGTGTCGGCTGCCACCTGAGCTCCCGCAGACCGTACGGGAGCACCGCACCGGCCAGCACCGCCACGGCGAACGACGGAGAGAGCAGGCGCGAGGCCAGACCCAGCTGGGTCACCGAGGCTGCCACCCGCAGCTCGACCGCCTCGGCGGACTGTCCGCCGCCAGCCGCCAGATAGCCGCGCACGGCGGCCACCCGGCCGCCCAACACCGAAGGATCGTCCAGCAGTTCGGCCATGCTCCGCCAGGGCTCTGCGGCCGGGATCGGCCCGTGGGTCTCGAAGGCGAAGAACGGCCCGAGGGCCGTGATCCTGTCCGGCACCGTGGCCCTCGGTTCCGGTCGCGTCGGGTCCGACCGGCGTTCCGGCTCGGTCATACCGCTCCGACCCCTCGGCTGGACAGACTGCTCACAGTTGAGCCTCCTTCAAGGGACCGTGCGTCCCAGCGGTGAGGGCGTCCTACCTGACTCACGGACCGCCGGGGGCGGTTCGATCACAGTGGCGCGACCATGCTGGAGCCGTCAATCCTCCCCGTCCCGCCGAGCGGCTCCCGCGAGGGACGCCCGACGCCCCCTTCGCGCGACCCGGGTCGCGGGCGGCCGGGGCCGCTCGGAGGGTAGGAGTATGACTTTCTCTCCCAACGATTCCCTCCCCGATCCCTTTCAGCCGCTGGCCCGCGCCGCCTGGCAGGCGCTGCTCGCGGCGGGGATCGCCGCGGCGGTGCTCGGGGTGCTGGTGCTCGCCTGGCCACACGCGACGCTGATCGTCATCGGGGTGCTCTTCGGGCTGTTCCTGCTGGTCAGCGGGCTGGTTCAGCTGGTCTCGGCGTTCGGTACGCACGGCAGCACGGCACTGCGGGTGATGGCGTTCATCAGCGGGGCGCTGTCGATCGTGCTCGGGCTGTTCTGCTTCCGCGGCACCCTGGAGTCGATCCTGCTGCTGGGGCTGTGGATCGGCATCGGGTGGCTGTTCCGCGGGATCACCCAGGTGGTCGCGGCCGCCCATGATCCGGGGACCCCGGTACGCGGCTGGCTGGTCTTCCTCGGGCTGGTCAACGTCGCGGCCGGGATCGTGCTGATCAGCTGGCCGATCAAGTCGGTCACGGTGCTCACGGTGGTCGCGGGCTGCTGGCTGCTCGCCGTCGGCCTGGTCGAGGCGATCGCCGCGCTGCGGCTGCGGCACGCGTCGAAGCGGCTGGGCGGCGTTTGACCGCCCAGCCGCTTCGACGAGCGGCGGGCCGCTACGACCAGGGGTCGGCCGGCTGCTCCTGAGCCACCGGCTCCAGGATCGCCACGCACTCGAAGTGGTGGGTCATCGGGAACAGGTCGAAGGCCCGCAGCGAGACCACGCGGTAGCCGCCCTCACGGAAGAAGGCCAGGTCACGGGCGAGCGCGGCGGGGTCGCAGGCCACGTAGGCGATCCGGCGGGCGGCCAGGCCGGCCAGGTGCCGCACGGTCTCGCGGCCGGCCCCGGCCCGCGGCGGGTCCAGCACGATCAGGTCGGTGGAGGTGATCCCGGTGCGCGGCAGCAGGGTCTCGACCTTGTCGCACTCGATCCGGACGTTCTCCAGCTCGGCCAGGTTGTGCCGGGCGTCCAGCACCGCCTGCTTGGCCGACTCGATGCCCAGCACCGCGCCGTCCTCGCCGACCCGGTCGGCCAGCGCGCCGGCGAAGAGGCCCACCCCGCAGTACAGGTCCAGCGCGTTCTCGCCCCACTGCGGGTCGAGGCCCTCCAGCACCGCG
Organism: Kitasatospora sp. GAS1066B; assembly: GCF_041262605.1. NCBI lineage: Bacteria > Bacillati > Actinomycetota > Actinomycetes > Kitasatosporales > Streptomycetaceae > Kitasatospora > Kitasatospora sp. GAS1066B. The sequence goes on along the minus strand of NZ_JBGCCO010000006.1, from coordinate 8,846 downwards.
TTCACCAGGGTCTCGGGCGCCTCCGGGTGGATCTGCCAGAAGCCGCCGTTGCTGACCCGCCAGGTCCGCCCGGCCGCCCGCTCGCGGACGAAGGTCCGCCCGTGCACCCGGTGGAACAGCTCCTGCTCGTCGATCCGGGAGATCGACACCGGCTTGTCCAGCTCGACCAGCGGCAGCTGCTCGCCCGGCAGCGGACGAAGGATCAGCTGGCGGTCCGAGGAGCCGCTGGAGGCGATCGCCTCGACCGAGGCCAGGCCGGTCCAGTCCCGGGACTCGATGCCCAGTTCGGTCACCTCGTCGGCCGCGATCAGGCAGCGGTCGATCAGCTGGACCTCGTGCGAGCGGTGCTTGCGCAGGCCGACCTGGCCGCTCTCCTGGTCCACGGTGTACTGGACCCGGGTGCGCCAGGCGGGCACCTGACCGGCCGGCAGCTTGCCGCCGACCGGCTCGACGCTGCCGTCCCAACCCGCCTCGGCCGGGGTGAGGCCGGCCAGCTTGGCCAGCTGCTCGGTCAGCACCTGCCCCTTGAGCTTGCGCTGGCCGCCCGGGCTGACGTGCTGCCAGTCGCAGCCGCCGCACTTGCCGGGACCGGCGAACGGGCAGGGCGCCTCGATCCGGTCCTTGGCGGGGGTCAGGATCTCGACGGCGTCGGCGCGCAGGAAGCGCGACTTGGTGGTGCCCTCGGTGACCTGGGCGATCACCCGCTCGCCGGGCAGCGCGTGCCGCACGAAGAGCACCCGGCCCTCGTGCCGGGCCACGCAGTGCCCGCCGCCGTGCGCGACCTCGCCGATCTCGACCTCGTAGCGCTCACCGACCAGCGGCTCGCCACCGGGGCCCTTGGGCACCTGCGGCTTGGCGGGGCGCGGCGCACGAGCCGGGCGCGGGGCCTTGGCGGGCTTCGCCGGGTCCTTGGCCTTGGCGGTGTCCTTGGCCTTGGCCGCGCCCTTGACCTGCTTCGCGGCGCCGGGCCGGACGCCGCCGACCGGTGCCGGTCCCGGCTGCTCGGCGCGCTGCTCGGCCGGGGCCAGCGGCGCGGTCTGCGCGGTGAAGCCGTCGCGGTCGGTGGCGGCCGGGCGGGCCTGCTTGGCGCCCCAGCGCGGCCGGGCCACCTGGCCGGGCTTGCCCGGCTGCCCGGACTTCCCGGCCTTCCCGGACTTGCCGGCCTTCCCGGACTGCGCCCCCGAGCGGGACGATCCTGACTTGCCCGAAGAGCGGGGCGGGGTGTTGCGACTCACGAAGCGGTGTCCTTGCTGGGCTCGGCGGGATTCGGCACGACATCGAGTTGCTCGACCGGACCAGGCTTCTCGACGGAACCCGACGGTACCGTGCGCCGCCCCTGATCGCCGCGCCTGACCGGCTTCACTCCGCCGCCCGCCGCGTCCGGTCCGATGAACCGGATAGCGTGTCGGATGATGAACTTGCGGGCAACACTCCGGTTGCCAGGCCGCCCCCCGAGCTGCGGGAGTGGCACCCAGTCGCCCCGGCCAACGGGCACGGAAGGATGATGAGCGGTGTTTGCACAGGTCAGGACCCCAACGGACCGGGTGAGGTAAGAACACCGTGCACATCGTCATCATGGGTTGTGGACGCGTGGGCTCCGCGCTGGCCAGAGCCCTGGAGAAGCAGGGACACTCGGTGGCCGTGGTCGACCAGGACCCGACCGCCTTCCGCCGCCTCGGCGCCGGGTTCAACGGCCGCCGGGTGACCGGCGTCGGTTTCGACCAGGACACGCTGCGCGAGGCCGGTATCGAGGAGGCCGGTGCCTTCGCGGCCGTCAGCAGCGGCGACAACTCGAACATCATCGCGGCCCGGGTGGCTCGGGAGAACTTCGGCGTCGAGCACGTCGTGGCCCGGATCTACGACCCCCGTCGCGCCGAGGTCTACCAGCGGCTGGGCATCCCGACGGTCGCCACCGTCCGGTGGACCGCCGACCAGATGCTGCGCCGGCTGCTGCCGAGCGGCGCCGAGCCGCTCTGGCAGGACCCGAGCGGCACCGTCCAGCTCGCCGAGGTGGCCTTCGCCCCGTCCTGGGTCGGTCACCGGGTCGGCGAGCTGGAGGAGGCCTCCGGCGCCCGGGTGGCGTTCGTCACCCGGCTCGGCGAGGGCGTGCTGCCCAACCCGCAGATGGTGGTGCAGGAAGGCGATCTGGTGCAGGTGATGCTGCGCCGGGCGGATCAGGCGACGGTCGAGGCCGCGTTCGCCAAGGGCCCGGAGGAGGGTCACTGATGCGGGTAGCGATTGCGGGAGCGGGCGCGGTCGGGCGGTCCATCGCCGGCGAGCTGCTGGAGAACGGCCACGAGGTGCTCCTCGTGGACAAGAACCCGAACGCCATCTCGGTGGAGCGGGTCCCGATGGCGGAGTGGCTGCTGGCCGACGCCTGCGAGATCACCTCGCTGGACGAGGCGGCGCTGCAGCACTGCCACGTGGTGATCGCGGCGACCGGCGACGACAAGGTCAACCTGGTGGTCTCGCTGCTGGCGAAGACCGAGTACGGGGTGCCGCGGGTGGTCGCCCGGGTGAACAACCCGAAGAACGAGTGGCTCTTCAACGAGTCCTGGGGCGTGGACGTGGCCGTCTCCACCCCGCGCCTGATGTCGGCGCTGGTCGAGGAGGCGGTGAGCGTCGGCGACCTGGTCCGGCTGATGCGCTTCAGCCAGGGCAACGCCAACCTGGTCGAGCTGACCCTGGCCGAGGACACCACGCTGGTCGGCACCCGGGTCGGGGACGTCAGCTGGCCCACCGACACCGCGCTGGTGACGATCATCCGCGAGGGCCGGGTCCTGGTGCCGAGCCGGGACGACACCCTGGAGGGCGGCGACGAGCTGCTCTTCGTGGCCGCGCAGGAGCGCGAGGAGGAGCTGGAGCAGTTGCTCTCCTGATCCCCGTCCGCCCGCGCGACAGACGACAGGGCCCGCCTCCCGATGCTGGGAGGCGGGCCCTGTCGGTGCCGGAGTCAGTCCTCTTCGGGCTGCTCCGCCTTGATCGGCGCCGGAGCGGTGAGCAGGATCCGCCAGGTCACGTACATCGCCAGCAGCATCGGCGGGATGCCGAGCGCGACCTTGAGCCAGCCCAGCAGGTTGACGTTGCCGGTGAAGTAGAGCGGGAAGAGGATCACCGGCTTGATGCCCATGATCACCACCCAGGCCCAGGTGGCCTTGGTGTAGGCGGCCAGGCGGCCGGGGTTCTGGGTGCGCCAGGTGAACATCTCACCGGTGACCGGGCCCAGCGTCAGGCCGATCAGCGGCCAGCGGACCAGCGCGGAGACGGCCAGCGCCAGCGCGTAGCCGACGTTCCAGAGCAGACCGGGCAGGTAGAAGTCCTGCGCCTTCCCGGTGTGCATCGAGATCCACGCGCCGATCGCCACTCCGAAGACGCCGCTGAACGCGTGCTGGATGGTCTCCCGGCGCAGCAGCCGGACCACCACGAAGACCGCGCTCAGCGCGAGCGCCCCCCACGCGGCGGTGGACACCTGGTGCGTGAGGTTGTAGGTGACGATGAAGACCAGACCCGGCAGGGTCATGTCGATCATGCCGCGGACGCCGCCGAACGCCTGGATGATCGAGTCGGCCGCCTCCTTGCGGGCGGCCTCGTCCCGGGCCGCGGCCTCCTCGGCGGACTCCTCGGTGGCCGCGGCGGACTCCTCGGGTTCGGACTGCTGGTTGTCAGTGATCAGTGTGTGCGGGGCGGCGTGCTCGCCGCCGGGCGGATTGGTCACTGGTGTTCGCTCCCATGTCCCACTGGACGCAGCTCGTAGCGAGGGTTGAAGAGCACGCGACGTCCGCGTGCGTGGCTGACCCGGCCGCAGGCGGTCAGCCGGCGGCCCGGCTCTATGCCCGCGATCGAGCGGCGGCCCAGCCAGACCACGTCCAGCGCGTCCGTCCCGTCGAAGAGCTCGGCCTCCAGCGCCGGCACGCCCGCCCTGGGACGGAGCGTCACGGTGCGCAGGGTGCCGGAGACGGTCACCACTTCGCGGTCGCTCGCCTGGGCGATCGGTGTGCAGCCGGAGACCGCGGCATCCTGGCGCAGCTCCTCGGCCTGGAGCTCCTCGGGGCTGGAGGTGAGCCGGGTGAACATCCGGCGCAGCCGGCCCTGAGGCTGGTCGCTGCTGTTACCACTCATGCGGAAAGGCTACCGGCTACAACCCCGTCGGCGGGGTGAACGGCGGTGTCGCCTTCACGGTTCGAAGCGGTACCCCATGCCCGCCTCGGTGATGAAGTGGCGCGGGTGCGAGGGGTCCACCTCCAGCTTGCGGCGCAGCTGGGCCAGGTAGACCCGCAGGTAGTTGGTCTCGGTGCGGTACGCCGGGCCCCACACCTCCTGCAGCAGCTGGGTCTGGCTGACCAGTCGGCCCGCGTTGCGCACCAGCACCTCCAGCAGGTGCCACTCGGTGGGAGTGAGGCGGATGTCGACGCCGTCCCGGTTGACCTTCTTCGCCGCCAGGTCGACGGTGAACGCGTCGGTGGTCACCAGCGAGTCGTCCTCGCCGGCCACCGGCTCCGCCCGGCGGACCGCCGCGCGCATCCGGGCCAGCAGCTCGTCCATGCCGAACGGCTTGGTCACGTAGTCGTCGGCGCCGGCGTCCAGCGCCTCGACCTTCTCGTCCGAGGCGTGCCGGGCCGACAGCACGATGATCGGAACCCGGGTCCAGCCGCGCAGACCCTTGATCACCTCGACGCCGTCCATGTCGGGCAGGCCGAGGTCGAGCACCACCACGTCGGGGTGGCGGGCGGCGGCCAGCTCCAGGGCGCTGGCGCCGTCGTGTGCGGCGTCGACCTCGTACTTACGGGCCTTGAGGTTGATCACCAGGGCGCGGACGATCTGTGGTTCGTCGTCCACGACGAGGACCCGGGTCATGCGAGCTCCGTCTTTCGGGGGGCCTGAGAAGCCGTGGGCAGGGAGGAATCGGCGGTGGGCGCCGGCGCGAGGGCCGTGGCCGGCTCGACGGCGGCGGTGTCCGCTTCGGGCGGGTGGTCGACCGCGGGCAGCGAGACCACCATGGTCAGGCCGCCGCTCGGGGTGTCCTCGGCCCTGATGGTGCCGCCCATCGCCTCGACGAAGCCGCGCGCCACCGCGAGGCCGAGCCCGACCCCCGCGCCGCGCGGCGCGTCGCCGTAGCGCTGGAACGGCGCGAAGATCTTCTCCTTGGCCTCCTCGGGGACCCCGGGCCCGCGGTCGACCACCCGCAGTTCGACCCGGCCCGCACCGGCCGCAGCCTCCAGCGCATCCGCCTTGACCAGCACCTTCACGTCCGGCGGGCTGTACTTGACGGCGTTCTCGATCAGGTTGGCCAGCGCCCGCTCCAGCAGCCCGGCGTCGGCCGGGACCATCGGCAGGTACTCCGGAATGTCCAGGCGCACCGACTCCAGCGGGACGCCGCCGAGCGCGTACGGCACCACCTCGTCCAGGTCCACCGCGCGGATCAGCGGGGTGACAGTGCCGGTCTGCAGGCGGCTCATGTCCAGCAAGTTGTTGATCAGATGATCGAGCCGGTCGGCGCCCGCCTCGATGCCCGCGAGCAGCTCCTGCTCGTCGGCCTCGCTCCACTGGACGTCGTCGGCCCGCAACGAGGTGACATTGGCCTTGATCCCGGCCAGCGGGGTGCGCAGGTCATGCGAGACGGCGGCCAGCAGCGCCGTGCGGATCCGATTGCCCTCGGCCTGGCGACGGGCCGCGGCGGCCTCCTTGGCCAGCCGACGGCGTTCCAGCAGGACCGAGGCCTGGGCGGCGAAGGCGCCGAGCAGTCTGCGGTCGGCGGCGGGCAGGACCCGGCCGCTGAGCACCAGCGCCAGGTGCTCGCCCACCGGCACGTCGACGTCCCCGTCATCCGGGCGGGTCGGCGGGTTGTCGCCCGCGGAAGCGGTGCAGGACCACGGCGCGTGCTCGTCGGCGCGCTCCAGCAGCGCCACCGCGTCCTGCCCGAAGGTCTCCCTGACCTGCTCCAGCAGCGCGGCCAGGCCCTCGCCGGTGGGCGCCCGCAGCACCGTGCCGGCCAGCGCGCTCAACGTCTGCGCCTCGGTCTGGCTGCGGGCCGCCTCATGGGTACGCCGGGCGGCCACATCGACCAAGGTGGCCACCGCGATGCCGACCGCCGTGAAGATCGCCACCGCCAGGATGTTCTGCGGATCCGAGATGGTCAGCTTGTGGATCGGTGGCGTGAAGTAGTAGTTCAGCGCGGTGGAACCGACCAGCGCCGAGGCGATCGCCGGGAGCAGACCGCCGACCAGGGCCGCGCAGATCGTCACCGAGAAGAAGAGCAGCATGTCGGTGGGTACCGCGGTGTCGTTCAGCTGGGTGAGCAGCAGCGCGAGCAGCGGCGGTACGCCCACGCCGATCAGCCAGCCGGCGATCGCCCGCGGCCGCCCCAGGTCGGTGATCTTGCGGATCGGCAGTCGACGACGACGGCCGTGCGCCACGTGCTCGTGGGTGACGATGTGCACGTCGATGTCGGCCGAGTCGCGGGCCACCGTGGAGCCGACGCCCGGGCCGTAGATGTACTCCCAGGCCTTGCGGCGGCTGGAGCCGAGGACGATCTGGGTCGCGTTCACACCCCGCGCGAAGTCCAGCAGCGCTTGGGCCGGCTCGTCGCCGAGCACGGTGTGGAAGCTGCCCCCCAGGCTCTCCACCAGCGCCCGCTGTTCGATCAGGGCCTGCGGGGAGCCGCCGTTCGTGAGGCCGTCCGAGCGCGAGATGTGCACCGCGAGCAGCTCGCTGCCCGAGCCCTTGGCGGCGATCCGGGCTGCCCGGCGGATCAGCGTGGCCCCCTCGGGACCACCGGTCAGGCCGACCACGATCCGCTCGCGGGCCTGCCAGGTGCTGTCTATGCCCTGCTCGGCACGGTAGGTCTGCAGGTACTCGTCGACCCGGTCGGCGGTCCAGAGCAGAGCCAGCTCGCGCAACGCGGTCAGGTTGCCGGGGCGGAAGTAGTTGGAGAGCGCGGCGTCGATCTTCTCCGGCGCGTAGACGTTGCCGTGCGCGAGTCGGCGGCGCAGCGCCTGGGGCGACATGTCGACCAGCTCGATCTGGTCGGCTCGGCGGACCACCTCGTCCGGTACCGTCTCGCGCTGGCGCACGCCCGTGATGCCCTCGACCACGTCGCCCAGCGACTCCAGGTGCTGGATGTTGACGGTGGAGATCACGTCGATGCCGGCCGCCAGCAGCTCCTCGACGTCCTGCCAGCGCTTGGCGTTGCGGCAGCCCGGCACGTTGGTGTGGGCCAGCTCGTCGACCAGCGCGACCTGCGGCCGGCGGGCCAGCAGGGCGTCCAGGTCCAGTTCGGTGAACTCCGCGCCCCGATGCTCCATCACCCGGCGCGGCACCGCCTCCAGGCCGTGCAACAGATCGGCGGTGTTCGAGCGGTTGTGATGCTCGACGAAACCGACCACCACATCCGTGCCGCGCCCCAGCCGCCGGTGCGCCTCGCAGAGCATCGCGTACGTCTTCCCCACCCCGGGGGCCGCCCCGAGGTAGATCCGCAGCCTTCCGCGTGCCATGCGTCCCATTCTTGATCGAGCCCGTCCCGGGGACCACCCCCGGACACCTGTTCGCGCAGACGAGACTACGGGGTGAGCGGACTCTCACCTTCGATCGGGCTGATCACAAGGCAGATTTAGCGCCATCTTGACGGAATTTCCGGGCCTCTGACCAGGCGTTCTCACTCGGCCGCAGTCGCCCGCGGTCACTCCTCGGTGCCGCCGTCACTCCACGATGTGACCGTCCCTGAGCTCCACCACGCGGTCGGCCAGCTCCATCAGCTGCGGGTCGTGGGTGGCCACCAGCACGGTCACGCCCTCACTGCGCACCACCGCGCGCAGCAGCTCCATCACCGAGTGCCCGGTCTCCGAGTCGAGCTGACCGGTCGGCTCGTCCGCGATGATCAGGGCCGGCTCGTTCGCCAGCGCCCGGGCGATCGCGACCCGCTGTTGCTGACCGCCGGACAGTTCGGCGGGCCGCTGCTCGGCATGGTCGGTCAGACCCACCAGGGCGAGCAGGGTCGCCACCCGCTCCTCGCGCTGAGCGCTGGGTACCTTGCGCAGGCGCATCGGGACCCCGACGTTCTCGGCCGCGCTGAGGATCGGGATCAACCCGAAGGACTGGAAGACGAACCCGATCCGCTCGCGCCGCAGCGCCAGGCGTCCCGCCTCGTCCAGCGCGGCCAGATCCGCGCCGTCCAGCGTGATCTGCCCCGAGGTCGGCGCGTCCAGACCGCCGACCAGGTTGAGCAGCGTCGTCTTGCCGGACCCGGAGCGGCCGCGGAGCGCGGTCAGCTCGCCACGCCGGGCTGTGAACGACACCCCGCGCAGGGCGTGGACGGCTGTCGCCCCGCTGCCGAAGCTGCGCCATACGTCCGCCACCTCGACCATCGGCGCGAGTGTGCTGGTCGAGGTGCTGCTGCCGATGCTCTGCTGCTGCTCGCTCACTGTGGATCCCCCCGGTTGCCCTGCGTGATTCCTAACGGCCAGTGGGGAGTACGGTAACGCGAGCCGGGCGCTCGGTGAAGGTGCTGAACGCAGAGAAGCCCCCTTCCCGAAGGAAGAGGGCTTCTCTAGAAGAATTGTTCGGCGGCGTCCTACTCTCCCACAGGGTCCCCCCTGCAGTACCATCGGCGCTATGAGGCTTAGCTTCCGGGTTCGGAATGTAACCGGGCGTTTCCCTCACGCTATGACCACCGAAACACTATGAAACACATCGACCGCACCGTCCCTGGCCAGGAACGGGGTCGTTGTTTCAGAACAACACAGTGGACGCGAGCAACTGAGGACAAGCCCTCGGCCTATTAGTACCGGTCAGCTCCACCCCTTACGAGGCTTCCACATCCGGCCTATCAACCCAGTCGTCTACTGGGAGCC